>JBHEMP010000001.1:0-4983 GCA_046262515.1 Candidatus Dormibacteria bacterium
CCCGGCCGCGGCTGCCAACGGCCTGCTGGTCGCGCGGGCACGGGTGGATCCGGCGGAGGTGATGTGGCTGCATGCCGCTCCTGAGGTGGTCGCGGTGGTGGTGCGGGAAGGGGAGGAGGCCGTTCTCTCGCGCGCGGACGATCTCAAGCGGGAAGGCCGGTACCTTCCGATGACCCGACTCGAGCGCGCTGGCCAAACGATCCGCCGCGAGGACCGCTGGCCGACCGAGTCCGACCTCGGCGCGCTGGTGCTGCTTCCAGGTGGCGAGGTCGGTACCCTCACCGCGTGGTGGAATGCGGAGGACGGCAGCGAGTGGCGCTGGCAGATCGAGCTCTATAACCACGTCTGAGGAGTTCACAGGCGGGCCCAGAATGACGGCGGGTCCGCCTTGCTGAGCACCGCTATGGGCCTATCTCTCGGCTGGTGGCCCCTACACCTGCTGCTGCTGGCCATCGGGGTTGCGGTGGGTGCCTACGGGACCCTGATAGGGGCGGGCGGCGGGTTTGTGCTGGTTCCGATCCTGCTCGTGATCTACCCGACGGAGACTCCTAGTCAGTTGACCGCCGTCTCGCTGGCGGCAGTGTTTGCAAACGCCGCTTCGGGCAGCGTGGCATATCTGCGCGCTCGCCGGGTCGACCTGCGCAGCGCAGGGCTCTTCTCGCTGGCCACTCTTCCTGGCGCCGTCCTCGGCGCGCTCGCCGTCCAGGCACTGAGCCGTGGCCTGTTCAACGTGATCTTTGGGGCTGCCCTCACTATCGTGAGCCTGGTCCTCCTGAGCAACCCCGACCGGCGGCTCCAGATGGAGAACCTCTTTCCCGCCACCGAGGAGCGTGAGCTCATCGATGCGGACGGGCACGCTTATCAGTACAGGTACAACCTGCTCCTGGCCCTGGGCGCGAGCGCAGTGGTCGGTTTCCTCTCCTCTCTGCTCGGGATTGGTGGCGGCATCATCCACGTCCCATTCATGGCGCAGGTGCTGGGCTTCCCAACGCACATCGCCACGGCAACCTCGCACGCTGTCCTGGCCGTGATGGCCGGTTCCGGGACGCTCACCCACGTGGTCCAGGGTGCCTTCCACGACACCCTCTATCGCACCTTGTTCCTGGCCGGGGGAGTGGTGCTCGGCGCCCAGTTTGGAGCCCGCCTCTCGGGCCGGGTGCAGGCCACCTGGCTGCTGCGCCTCCTGGCCCTGGCGTTGCTCGTCGTGGGCCTCAGGCTGCTGGCGACGCCGCTGTTCCGCCTCTGAGGACAGCGACGCGGATTGCCCCGGTTTCTTCCGCTGGCGGCGCACCTGACGTATGATGGTTGTCAACCGTTATTGTTGGGGAGTGCATTCACGATGGCTAGGAGCGCGATCACCAAGACCCTCTCGTTGACCGCGGAGGACGCGCCACGCTTCGAACGGCTTGTCCGGCGATTTGGCCACGGGAGTACGACCGAATGGGTCCGGGTGGCAATGGATCGGATGGAGACCGCGGAAATCGCCGAGGAGTTGTCCGACCTGCGCCTATATGGCCAGAAAAGGGCGAGGGCCAAGGGCGTCGAAGGCTCGGACGTCCATGACGCCGTCCGTAGGACGCTGAACCGATAGGTCAGCCGAGCCCGTCACGGCCTGCCGTGGCTGTGGTTGTCGACATCAACGTTTTGGTAGACGCGGTTACAGGCCAGGAGTCAGAAGCGACATTCGAGAGTTGGCCGAGCCCGCCGCCGGTCCGTGGTGATCCGGCGGCGAACACACTGGGCGTCCTCAACGACGCGAGGGAGTTTGCCCTCTGGCTCTCGCCCCATATCCTCGACGGCACCGACCGGGTGCTTCGGGAGTACTTCGGTTGGAGCGCGACCCGGGCCGCGCAGTACCTCGACATTCTGGCGCGAATCGCGATCAGGTCCGGTGGCGCGACGATCGAACCCGACGTCGAGGTTTCGGACTGCGAGGACTGGGAGGACAACCGGATCCTGGAACTCGCGGCAGATTCCGGGGCCGTCCTGATCGTCAGCAGCGATAGTCACCTGCTCGACATGAGTCCAAGGCGTGGCACGCCTGTAGTGGATCCGATCACATTCGTCTCCAAGGTGGATGCCATGCGCCGAGCACAGGGTCGGCTCGGGCGAACCCGGACTACCTTATAGATCCATGACAGCGCGGTCGGGTGACGAAGGAGGTCGGGAGAGCTTGCCCCAGGAACTGGCAAGCGCGGCCAATAAGACCTCTCAAAAGCCTCAAGCCGGCGAGCTAGCTCAGCGCATCGATGCCACGGCCGCCGAGATGATGGAGAGGCACGCGAAAGCTCTGAGTATCCTGGCGGACAGCGATGCCGCCGCGGAGTGACGTGGGGGTCACTACACAGCCGACCTCTGTCGGTGTCGCCCGACGCGCTGATACCGTGATACCGTGGTGTTGTGGCTGACAAGGCGATGACCGTGCGGCTATCGGCAGACCAGGCGGCGGAACTGGAGATGGTCGCAGCTACCGATGGCGTGTCGGTAGCCGAGGCTGTGCGCCAGGCCATCACCGGGCACGTCGAGCGCCGGAGAAAGGACAAGGCTTTCCAGTCGCGACTGCGCGCCTCGCTGGAACGAAACCGACGGGTCCTGGAGAAGCTCAGTTCGCGGTGATCCTGCGGTGCACAGCGAAGGTTGTAAAGCTTCTCGGCGCCAGGGCCCTCTACGAAGTCCCAGCCGCCGAGGGCGACTGGTATGTGAACCTGGTTTACCTGGAAAGGCGCAAGTGCCTGCTCATCACGCACGCGGGCAGTCTGTTCACCGTCTTCGCCGCGGATGTCCGCAAGGCCGACCTCATTCCTTTCGGGAACTTCGTATCGCTGGCGATCCAGAGGGAACTGAAGTCTGAGGCCCTGGCAGCAGACACGTTCGGCAACATGGACCAGGCCGACTGGAGGCTGGCGAAGACCGCCAGTCGCAGCGTGCTCGGCTGCATGAACGAGATGGCTACTCACTGCTGGTACGCGGTGAAGATGAGCGGCGGCTTCCCCGCCTGTGACTTCGGGCGATTGAACCACGAGCTGCGCCGCACGATGCACGCTCCGAGGGGCTATGCCCGCCCAATCGACGTCGTCCGTCAACAGTCCCGAGGCGCTAAGGATGTCGGGGAACGAGGACGACTCCTGCAGCTCCATGGGTCCACATCCAAGCGGCGAGATGAACCGTTCAGGAAGGTTCCGTGAACCTGCTAAAACCGATCGTCACAAAATCGGGCAGGCCGTGCTACAGGCGGCTTTCGCTGGATTAGGTGCTGCTATTGAACTCAAAAGCGCCTCAATCGGTAGCGCAAGTAATTTGGGAGCAGGGGGTCGCGGGTTGCGTGGGAGTGCATTCACGATGGCTAGGAGCGCGATCACCAAGACCCTCTCGTTGACCCCGCAGGACGCGCCCCGCTTCGAACGCCTTGTCCAGCGGTTTGGCCGCGGGAGCACGACGGAATGGGTCCGGGTGGCAATGGATCGGATGGAGACCGCGGAAATTGCCGAGGAGTTGTCCGAGTTACGTCTGTACGGTCAGAGACGAGCGAAGGCCAAAGGCGTCTCAGGCTCGGACGTTCATGAGGCCGTCCGTAGGACGCTGAACCGATAGGTCAGCCGAGTCCGTCGCGGCCTGCCGTGGCCGTCGTCGTCGACATCAATGTTTTGGTCGATGCGGTTACAGGCCTGGAGCCGGATGCGAATTTCGAGAGTTGGCCGAGCCCCCACCCGGTTCGTGGTGATCCGGCGGCGAACACGCTGGGCGTCCTCAACGACCCGAAGGAGTTCGCCCTCTGGCTCTCGCCACACATCCTCGACGGCACCGGCCGGGTGCTTCGGGAGTACTTCGGTTGGAGCGCGGCGCGTGCGGCGCAGTACCTCGACATTCTGGTGCGAATCGCGACCAGGTCCGGCGGCGCGACCATCGAACCCGACGTCGAGGTTTCGGACTGCGAGGACTGGGAGGACAACCGAATCCTGGAACTCGCGGCCGATTCCGGGGCCGTCCTGATCGTCAGCAGAAGATGGTCACCTGCTCGACATGAGTCCATGGCCTGGCACGCCTGTCGTGGATCCGAGCACTTCGTCTCCAAGGTCGATGCCATGCGCCGAGCACAGCGGCGGATCGATGCCACGGCCGCCGAGATGGTGGAGGCGCACTCCAAAGCTCTGGATATTCTGGCCGACAGCGATGCCGCCCCGGAGTGATATGCGGTCAGGATCTAACCGACCCCTGTTGGCAGCGCGCGGAAAGGAAGCGGGCCTGCAAAGTTATTTGCGCTCGCATTGTGATCGCCGATGTGAGCCTCACCGACGACGCGGCACTGATCATCGCCGGGCTGGTGCTGAAGGACGACTCGGCGCCATCGCACTGACCGGTGGCGCAGGCCGGGCACGAACAAACGTTTGGTATAATAGATGCATGTTTGGGGGGTTGGGGGGAGACCACTATGCTGTCGGTGGGCTGCGCCCATTGGTCGTGCGCGAGGACGTCCGTGAGTACGACGCACGTCAACACGGCTCCGTGGACAACGCCGCCGACGAGCACACGGTCATCTGCAAGGAGCTGGTTGAACTCAGGGCCGCGGTGAAACGCTTCGTCCGCCGCGCGGAGGTGAACCAGCGAGCCGACCAGATGATGGTCCAGGCCAGCGAAGTAATGACCCTGGTCGACATCCTGCGGCGCGAGGTTGCCGAACTGGTGGGGGAAGTGGACGGCACGCACGAGGCCGAACGGCAGTCTTTCCATACCACCATCGACATGGTCCGCCACACCTGCCGTCTCTCCCGCTCTGAAGCCTCGGAGCTTGTCGTGGTGGGGCGGCACCTTGAGGAGCTGCCAATGTCCAACGCCGCACTGGATGAGGGTGACATCGGCCTCGGCCACCTGGCCCACCTGGCGCGTACCGCCGCCTTTATCGCGAGGTACAAGAAGGGAAACTTCGACGAGGTGCCGCTGCTGTCGCTGGCGGAGATTCAAAGCGTCGGCAGGTTCGGTCTCACC
>JBHEMP010000002.1:0-5587 GCA_046262515.1 Candidatus Dormibacteria bacterium
GGCGACCAGATGACGCCCAGGCAGCGCGAGGATGTCGCGGTCAACATGATCCGTCTCTTTGTCGACGAGCTCAGGTACAACGTCGACTCGCATGGCAGCATGCGGATGCGGATGGTCAAGTACATCGTCGACTGAGCGCCACTGACGCGGTCCCCCGCAGCACAACGGAGGCGCAGCTCGAGCTCTTTCGGCGCTTCCAGCAGTCCGGCGACGCCGCTGCCCGGCAGCAACTCGTCGATGCGTACTCCAACTTGGTGTACTTCCTGGCCCGCAAGTTCGCAGGCCGGGGAGAACCGCTGGAGGACCTCGTCCAGGTGGGGTACGTGGGCCTGTTGATGGCGATCGAGCGCTTTGACCCGGAACGGGGGCTGGAGTTCTCAACCTTCGCCACTCCGACGATCCTCGGCGAGGTCAAGCGCTACTTCCGTGACAAGAGCTGGACGGTGCGCATCCCACGGCGCCTCCAGGAGGTCAACCAGCGCAGCCGCGTGGCGTCAGAGCGCCTGCAGCAGGAGCTGGGTCGACAACCCAGCGTCCAGGAGCTGGCTGAATCAATCGGGGTCTCAGCGGAGGAGATCCTCGAGGCATACGAGGCCAGCCCGGCGCAGCAGACCGTGCCCCTCGACAGCCCCCTCGGGTCGGGGGATGACCCGGAGGGTCAGAGCCTGGCGGATCGCCTCGGCGGCAACGACATCAACCTGGAGCGAGTTGAAGCCCGCGAGGTGCTGGACGGCGCCCTCGAACACCTCAGTCCCCGCGAGCGCGAGATCATGTATCTGCGGTTCGTCGAGGAGATGCCCCAGAGCGAGGTGGCGAAACGGCTCGGCATCAGCCAGATGCACGTCTCGCGTCTCCAGCGCGGCGCGGTGGAACACCTGCGAAACCGCCTCGGTGAGGACGCCGCCGGCTGAGGCCCCACCGGCCGCGTCGGGGCCCGGGCGCGCCGGTTTCGAGTTCAGACTGCCACACCTCCTCTGCTAGGATCACCTCGACGCTGATGCATAGCGCCGAGATCCGCCAGTCCTTCCTTGACTTCTTCTCCCGGCGGAACCACCAGGTGGTGCCCAGCGCATCCCTGGTCCCGCACGGTGATCCGACCCTGCTGTTCGTGAGCGCGGGCATGGTCCCCTTCAAGACCTACTACTCCGGCGCCGCCAGCCCACCCTGGCCCCGGGCGGTCTCCGCGCAGAAGTGCTTCCGGACGTCCGACCTCGAGGAGGTGGGCGACGACACCCACCTGACGATGTTCGAGATGCTGGGCAACTTCTCGTTCGGGGACTACTTCAAGGAGGGTGCGATCGAGTTCGCCTGGGAGTTCCTGACCGGGCAGCTTGCGATGGACCCGGCGCGGATCGCGCCGGCCGTCTACCCGGGGGACGACGACGCCTCGCGGGCCTGGCAGCGGGTAGCCGGGAAGGCGGCCTATCCCCTCGAGGACAATTACTGGCCGGAGAACCTGGAGGGCTGGGTTGGCCCCAATGGCCCCGACTCCCACATCTTCTGGGACTGGGGTGTTGAATTCGGTTGTGGCCGGCCGGACTGTTACCCCGACCACTGCGCCCGCTGGGTGGAAATCTGGAACCTGGTCTTCCCGCAATTTGACAAGCAGCCGGACGGGAGCCAGCGCGACCTGGACCCCCCGGGCATCGACACGGGCATGGGCCTGGAGCGCATGGCAAGCGTCCTGGAGGGGGTGCACAGCGTGCACCAGACGGACACATTCCTGACCCTCAATGAACATTTCCAGGAGCGGTCGACCAAGGGGGATGATGATGGCGACCGCCAGGCCTACGCGCGCCGCCTTCTGTCCGACCACGGCCGCGCCACCGCGTTCCTCATCGCTGACGGCGTTCGACCAGGGAATGAGGGCCGCGGGTTCGTGCTGCGCAAGATGGTTCGGCGGGCCACCCTGCACGGCGTGCGGCGGCTGGGCATAAGCGATGGCCTCTCCGGTGCCGTGGACACCGTGGCTGCCCTGATGGGCGATGCCTACCCGCAACTGCGCGAGCGTCGCGAGGAGGTCAGGGCGGTCCTTACCTCGGAGGAGGCGGCCTTCATGCGCACCCTGGAGCAGGGCGAGGGGCACTTCGAGGACGTCGTCAGGAGAAGCGGGCACCTGGTCTCGGGAGCGGACGCGTTCAAGCTGCACGACACCTTCGGCTTTCCCATCGAACTGACCGCCGAGCTCGCGGCCGAACGGGGCTTGAAGGTCGACCGGCAGGGCTTCGACGAGGCGCTCGCCAGCGCCCGCCGCCTCAGCCGCAGGGGCGCCAAGCGCAATGCCATCCCCCGCACGGGGGTCCCGGCCTCGGTCTTCACCGGGCACGAGGCGCTGGTCGGCGAGGGGACGATCCTCAGGCTCTTTGTCGGTGATGACGAAGTTGAGGAGGCACGGGCGGGGGACGAGGTGGAGCTCTACCTCGACAGCACCCCGATGTACGCGGAATCCGGCGGCCAGGTTGGCGACAGTGGCTCCATCGAGGGTCCGCTGGGGATCATCGAGGTCCGGGATGTGCAGCGCCAGGGGGATGCCCACGCGCACTACGGTCGGATGGCGGAGGGGACCGTGAGGGTCGGTGAAAAAGTGCGCGTCGAGGTCGACGCGCAGGCGCGGTGGGCGACCATGCGTCACCACTCCGCGACCCACCTGGTCCACCGCGCCCTGCGAGAAGTGCTTGGCGAAGGCGCGACGCAGGCCGGTTCTTACGTCGCCCCCGACAGCACCACCTTCGACTTTGTCCTGGACCGCGCGGTGAGCCCTGAGGAACTGGGCACGGTCTTTGCCACCGTCAACCGCTTTGTTCGCGAGGACGTGGCCCGCGAGACCCGCGTGATGCCGCTGGAGGAGGCGCGTCGAACCGGGGCGATGCAGCTGTTCGGCGAGAAGTACGGGGAAGTGGTCCGGGTGGTCAGCTTCGGTGACTGGTCGGTGGAACTCTGCGGGGGGACCCACGTGGAGCGCAGCGGCCAGGTGGGACACGTGGTCGCCGTCCGAGAAGGCAGTGTGGGCACCGGCGTGAGGCGGGTGGAGTTCCTGGCCGGCGATGCCGCGGAGCGCTACCTGTCAGGGATCGTCACCGCCGCCGAGGGAGCAGCCGCGGCGCTGCGGGTGGGCATCAACGAGCTCCCCGGGCGGGTCGAGGGCCTGGTGGACGAGCGCCGCAAATTACAGCGACAGGTCGAGGAGCTACAGCGGCGCCTGGTCCAGGGCGGGGGAGGGGGGGCGGCAGCCCATTCCTTCCGGAATGGCGTCGTCTACCAGGTGGTCGCGGCAGACGACCCGGAACTGGTTCGCCACGCCGCCGACGGCCTGCTCGACCGGGAGCCGACGGCGCAGCTGGCGGTGACCATGGCCGGGACCGAGGCCGGCGGCCGGCTGGTGATCAAGGCCCGCAGTGGCGGCCGGGTCGCGGCAAGCGAGGCGTTCGCGCGGGTGCAGCAATCGGTGGGGGGACGGGGGGGAGGGAACCAGACCCTCGCCCAGGGCGGCGGCATCGGCACCGGTCAGATCGAGGCTGTCGTGGGCGTGGTCGCCGGCCTGCTGCTGGAGCATGGCGCCGAGCTCGACCCCGGGCCGGGGGCGGCGCCATGAAGCGGCTGCTGCGCCGTCGCGCCGAGTCGGCGCTTCACTACACCGCGCTGGATATCGGCACGGAGTACATCAAAGCCCTGATCCTGCGCCGGGAGGGCGACAACGGCATCGTGCTCGGGGTTGGCAGGCAGCGGCAGTCCTACGCCGACATGGCCGGTGGCGCGGTCGCCGACATCCAGGCGGTGATCGACAACTGCAACGCTGCGCTCGAGGAGGCGGAGGACATGGCCGAGGCCATCCCGGGAAGGGCGGTGATCGGGATCGCCGGTGAGCAGGTCAAAGGCTTCAGCACGGCGGTCACCATCCCGCGCAGCGATGCCCATCAGCGCATCAACCGTGTCGAGCTCCAGACGACGCTGGAGATGGTCCAGAAGCGAGCCATGCGCGAGGCCACGCACCTCATGGGCCAGGAGCTGGGGATCCCGGAAATCGACCTCAAGCTGATCCACTCGACCATCACCACCGTCCGCATCGATGGTTACCTCGTCACCAACCCGCTGGACTTCCAGGGCAAGACGATGGAGGTCACGGTCTTCAACACGTTTGCCCCATTGACCCATATCGGTGCGCTGCAGACGATCGCCGCCGAGCTCGACCTCGACCTGATGGCGACCGTGGCCGAACCCTTCGCGATGGCCCGGTGCTGCGCCACCGACGAGGTGTACGAGTTCGGTGGAGTCTTCGTCGACGTCGGTGGCGGGACGACCGATGTGGCCCTGATTCGCAACGGGGGAATCGAGGGGACGCGGATGTTCCCCATCGGGGGCCGGGTCTTCACCAAGAAGATCGCTGGCAGCCTCGGGACCTCGTTCGCCGAAGCCGAGGACCTGAAGCTTCGATACTCCAACGGTGAGGTCGGTGAGGATCGTAAACGGCAGCTGCGCGGCCTGATGGCCCCGGACGCCGAGGTGCTGGTGAACGGCGTGGCGCTCACCCTGCAGCAGCTGGCCCGCGCCGACCGGCTGCCGCCGAGCATCTACCTCGCGGGTGGCGGGAGCGGCCTCCCGGAGATCGCTGAGTACCTCCGCGAGTACCCTTGGATGGACCGGCTGCCCTTTCCCCGCGCGCCCCAGGTGCGCCTGCTGAACCCCGCGGACGTGCGCAACGTCTACGACTCAACGGGCCTGCTGCTGAACCAGCAGGACATCACCCCGATGGGACTGGGGTACCAGGCGCTCCAGGAGGACGAGGGAGACTCGGACATCCTCTACAGCACGATGCGCAAGATCATGCGCGCCATGAAGGTTTAGAAACTGCCGAAACTGGTCTACGCCGAACCCGACGACGAGATCACGAACCTCGTCGACCGCCTCCGCTCCGAGAAGACGGAGAAGGAGCTGGTCTTCGTCCTGCCCGCCGCCAGCCGGGTGATGCACTCAAGCCTAAATGCCCGATTGCTGATGCAATACAGCAATTCCCTCGGCAAGAAGACGTCGGTGGTCAGCCCGGACGGCAGGACCCAGGGCGTTGCCATCGAGACGGGTTTTGACACCTTTGCCTCGATGTCCGCATTCGAGGCGGGCAGGGCCCTCGACCGCGCCGTCGAGTCACCGCGGGCGGGCTCTTCCCTGGCCGGCGCCGCCCTTGGCGCGGCTGCCGCGCACGACGTACCCCCCGCCGTCACCCGCCGTGCGGCGGCCCCGCCCGCCCCGGTGGTTTCCCCACGGCCGCGCCCCCTCGCCGCGGGTGTCGCCGCCGCCGCCCCGGCCGCCGTGACGAGCGTCGGCCCGCGCCGCCAGGTGGGGCCGCTGCCGTGGGTCCTGGCCGCCCTGGGTGTCTTCCTGATCGCCATGATCCTGCTCTTCTTCGTCCTCCCCAGCGCCACCGTGACCATCACCGTGGCGGCCCGGTCTGTCCACGTCGAGCCCACGATCACCGGCGCGACCACGCCGCCCCCGGCCACGGACCAGCTGGCGATCCAGACAACCATCCAGAGCGCCCAGGCCCAGCAGCAGCAGCAGGTCACCTCGACCGGTCAGAAGGTCATCCCGGGTG
>JBHEMP010000003.1:0-13389 GCA_046262515.1 Candidatus Dormibacteria bacterium
GCCAAGAGGTCCATCTGGCGGCTCAGCGCTGGGCAGAAACCGCTCAACCGGAGCTGGACCCGGCCCACGGGGCGGCGCAACTCGAGGTGCTGCAGCAGCGCCTGCACCGGTCGCCAGAGGTCCTCGGGGGTGGTCATCGGCGAGCGCAACCGGAGCAGCTTCTCCACGGGGTTGGGATCGTCCTCCAGGTCCAGGGTGAGCCTGACCGCGGTGGCCGCGTGGCCGTCCTCGACCAGGCGCCCGCCAAGCCGGTCGACCAGGCCGCGGGCGACAAAGAGCAGGGGCGTCAGGTTGTCCACCGGGGGGTCCAGGCGGCTGCTCTCCTCCATCCGCTGCGGCGGCGCCCAGGGGATGAGCGGGCTGGTGTCCTCACCACGCGCTAGGCGCAGCGCCCGCAAACCCTCTGACCCGAACTGGGCCTCCACCGCCGCCAGGGGAAGGTGGGCAAGGTCGCCAAGGGTGCGCAGCCCAAAGAGCTTGAACCGCTCGACCAGGGCCCTGTCCACCGGCATGTGTTCCCCCACCCCCAGCGGGGCCAAAAAGGAGCGCTCGCTGCCCGCGGCCACAGACCGCACCGGGATTTCGCCCCGGGTGGTGGCGACCGCGGTGGCCGCCAGCGAAGCGGCTGTGCGGGCCACGAACTTGCTCGCGCCAAGCCCCAGCGCGGGGCGGCTCAACAACCGCCGCTCCAGGTAGGCGGCGACCCGGGCCGCAAAAGCCGCGCCGTCCCCCAGCCCATCCGTCTCGACATAGGCCTCCCCGGTCTCCGCCAGCTCCACCCTGGGGGCCAGCGCATAGAGACCCGCCAGAAGGTGGCGCGAGAGGTTGGCCTCGGCGATGGGATCCGAGGGGAGGAACACCGCCTGGGAGCAGAGCTGCTCGGCCTGGCGCAGGGGCATCCCGGCGCAGATGCCAAAGGCCCTGGCCTCCGGGCTGGCGGCGCGCACGGGGCGGCGCTCGCTGGGAAGCCCCCCCACCACCAGCGGTCGCAGGGCCAGCCCGGGGTCGCCCTCGCGCAGGACCAGGGCCGCCAGGGGCAGCTCGGGGACCAGGCTGCAGAGGATCACCGCGACCCTGCCGCCGCTGCCGATACCGCCGCCGCTGTCCCAGGAGCAGCGGCGATCGCGGGCGGGAAGAACCCGCCCAGCGGGTAATCCAGCTGGACCTCGGCGGTGCGTCCCGGGGTGCCCACCTTGTTCTTCTCCACGCTTACCGCCACCCGCACCCCCACCACGTCGCCGTGGTGCCAGACCCGCTCCATCCGCCGCAGGCGCAGCACCAGGCTGGCGGCGTAGCGCAGCGGGTCCCCCGCGGTTTCCCCCAGGGCCAAAAAAGGGATGGCGGCACGCGCGCACGCCGCGCTCAGGGTGGCCGCCATGGGGTCCCAGGCGCCACTGCGGGAGGCGCCACTGCGGGAGGCGCCCCCGGGGAGGTCCACGATGAGGCCGCCGACACCTGCCCGGACCAGCGCCAGGGCCGCCTCCAGGGAGGGTGCGAGCTCCCCGCCCGGGAGCGGCCGCATCAGCAGCAGGCGATCCAGGTGGACGCCGAGGCGAGCCATCAGCCAGGGGTCGGCCTGCCCCGTGAGGTCAAGCCAGAGCACCGCCGCGGCCTGCTCACTGAGAGACGCCAGAAAACGATAGGCGAGCATGGTCTTGCCCGACCCGCAGGCGCCCAGCAGGACGCTCAGGCGCCCGGTGGGCAGGCCTCCCACGCCGGTGAGGGTATCCAGGGCGGGGATGCCGGTGGCGATGGCATCGGTATGGGAGGCCGGGTCCGCCTCCCATGGGGAGGGGCTGCTGGCCCGGTGCAACGCCGCGCTGCCAAAGCGTGCCTGGATCAACCCGACGGCGGATTCAAGGCCATCCCTGGCGGTCGCCAAAGCCACGGCAAACACTCCTGAACAAGCGGAACCTGTTGCCTCTCGGGAGTGGGACGGAGGGTGGACTCGGGAGGCGGGAGCTAGATGGTAATCGAACGCCTGTTCGTAGTCAATGCCCGCCGATCAGTTCCAGCAGGTCCTTGCGCAGCTTTTTGGCCGACGGCTCGTGGGTGTACATCATGTGACCCGCCTCGTAGCGCTCCAGCCGGAAGTTGGCCGCCAGCTCGGGTTCGAAAACCAGCTGCCGGGTTGCCCACTCGGAGGCGAAGTAGGAGGTAGCGAGGTCGTAGTACCCGCTGGCCACCAGCACCTTCATGGCCGGGTTGCGCGCCATCGCCTGTCCCAGCGACCCGGCGATGTCAACGTAGCGCACGCCGTCAGGTTCGAACACCGACCACGGCTCCACCCTGGTCAGGACCCGGTAGCGCGCCTCGGAGGAGAAGTTCAGTTCCGCCGCCAGGTACTGGTTGATGGCCGCGGCATAGGCCCCGGCAACCACGTCGTAGCTGGGGTCGATGGAGGGGTTCTCGCCCGCCGCGTCGCGGTCAAACCCCTTGTAGCGGCCGTCGAACCGACCGACGACCTGGCGCTCGGACCGCAACAGTTCACGCCGGAAGCGCGAGGCACCCACGCGGTTGTTGCTGTTCCGCCAGAAGGCCTCACTGAGGCCGGTGTACCCCGCCAGCTTGCGGGCCACGTCGCGGCGTTCCTTCTCGCCGGCGGCATTGCCCCGGGCGAGGTGGCTGAGGTACCCGCCCAGGGCAAACTCCTCCACCTCGGCACAGAGCTTTTCCAGGTCCCTGTACCGACTCCCCAGGCGACCGTGGAAGTGCGCCACCGCGGCCATCGAGGGCAGCGCCGTCACGTAGGGCAGGTCGTTGGCCGTGGACTCCACCAGGGACGCGTAGGTGAGGACCGCGGAGACCAGTGCGATGCCATTGACATGGATGCCGTGGTCGTCCTGCAGGACCAGGCTCAGCAGCGCCGCCCGCGCGGTCCCATAGCTCTCACCCACCAGGTACTTGGGTGACGTCCACCGCTTGTTGATGGAGAGGTACGCCCGGATGAACTCCGCCACCCACTGCGCGTCCTCGCGCATGCCAAAGAACTGCTTGGGCTCCTCACCCTCCACGGGACGGCTGTAGCCGGTGGCCACCGGGTCGATGAAGACGATGTCCGCGACGTCCAGCAGCGAGTGCGGGTTGTCCTCGACCAGGTACGGCGCGGGCGGGGCGGAGGGCGCCTCGCCGACCACCACCCGGCGTGGCCCAAGGATCCCCATGTGCAGCCATGTCGACGATGAACCCGGGCCGCCGTTGAAGGCGAAAACCAGGGGGCGGCGCTCCCGGTCCTTGACGTCGCCGCGCATGTAGGAGACGAAGAAGACCTGGCACTTGGGCTTGCCGTCGTCATCGCGCAGGGTGACGGTGCCGGCGACGGCCGTGTACTCCAGCTCGCGCCCGGCGACCTTGACCTTGCCCTCGGTCGTCGACAGCCGGTCCGGCGGAGGCTCCTTCATGGTCGGCGTCTTCGCCGTCTCGTCCCTGGTACCCGTCCTGTCCTCTGGCGTTGTCTCAGCCACCCCGAAAAGCTACACGTCCGCGCCATGACGCAGCGGTCGAAACCGTGACGCACTGCGTTTGACACGCCATGACGCACTGTGTTATAAATTACCAAACCTTATAGCTCAACTATCAAAAAGTAAGGAGGCCTAAAGCCTATGTTTGAGGAAGCTCGCAACTCCGTCACCGATACCACCCGCAGGGGCCTGGCGCTGTACTTCGGCGCTGTCAACCTGGCGGGCGAGACCATCACCAATCCCCGCAAGGTGCTGCGCGGAATCGAGCGTCGCGGCGAAAAGGTGCTGGATCGCATCGAGACCAACAACACCCAGATCCGTCGCAGCGTCTCGCTCCTGCAGCGCCGCACCACCGAGACCGCCAGCAGCGTCCGCGGCACCGCTCGCGCGACCGTCGGCCTGGCCTCGACCATGGCAGATGACGTCACTGCCACCGCTCCCCGGACCCGCAAGAGTTCGACCTCGCGTCGCCGCTCGACGTCGGCCCGGTCCCGCGTCGCCGGCGCCGCTCGCACCTCGACTCGCGGTACGACCGGCAGCACCTCCAGCCGCACCAGCTCCACCCGCAAGAGCGCGAGCGGCCGTACCACCGCCACCGGCACGTCCGCGGCGAGCGGCAAGAACACGGCCGAGGCCAAGCAGCGGTCGCAGGCAGCCCAGAAGGCCGCCCGCACCCGCGCGCTGAACGAGCGCAAGGCCGAGCTGAAGAAGGCCCGTACCCTCGCTCGCGCGAAGGCCACGCGCGCCAAGAACGAGAGCAAGACGGCCCTGAACAAGGCCGGCGACAGCGTCCAGCACGGTTTCCAGGTCGTGGGGCAGAGCCTGGAGAACGTCGGCGAGCGGATCGAGCGCTCAGTCGAAAAGGTCGCCTCTTAAAAACAGGCGAACTTCCCCCCGGGGGTGTCGCCGAAAGGCGCCACCCCTTTTTCTTTTTAACCGCGTTGCAGGCGCCCCGCTACAATCGAAACCTCCCGGCGCGGGGAGGTGGCTGAGTGGCCGAAAGCGCTCGCCTGCTAAGCGAGTAGGGGGTGTTAAGCTCCCTCCCGGGTTCGAATCCCGGCCTTCCCGCCACCCTTTCCCAACCTATCCGGGGCGCGCTGAGAGGTGGGAGACGAAGGAGTCACCGAGGAGCACAGCGAGCGTACGAATGTACGTGAGCGCGCACCGCAGGAGCGAAGCGGTGACGACGCACGTATCGCGCCTCTCAGTAGCGTCCCGGCGCTCGCGTGCTGAGCGAGTAGGGGGCAGCTCCCTCCCGGGTTCGAATCCCGGCCTTCCCGCCACTCTTTCCTCCCAACTCATCCGGGGTGCGCTGGAGCGAGTCGAGACGAAGGAGGGATCGAGGAACGGAGCGAGCGTACGAAAGTACGTGAGTGAGTACCGCAGAAGCGAAGCGTGCCCAACGCATGACTCGGCCCGCTCCAGTAGCGCCCCGGCGCTCGCCTGCTGAGCGAGTAGGGGGCAGCTCCCTCCCGGGTTCGAATCCCGGCCTTCCCGCCACCCTTTCCCAACCTATCCGGGGCGCGCTGAGAGGTGGGAGACGAAGGAGTCAACGAGGTGAGCGAACCGGGAGACCGTGCCGGCGCGCCGCATCCGCCAAGCGCTGATCGTAGACGAAGAACGCTCCGAGCTCGGAGCGGATACTCAACGCGGCTGCGAGGTGGATCGCGTCAAGGGTGCGCAGGTCCGGCGGCGGGATGAAGGCGCACGCTTCAAAAAGCGACTGGTCCACCCCGATCAGCTCGACTCCATCCAGCAGCGCCCGCGCGTCGCCGACCGCGTTGGGACCGACCCGGACGGCAGCTCGCAGGACCTCGGCGGCCAGCAGAGTGGCAGACACCAGTTGCGGCCACGGTGCGAGGTCCGCGCGTAACGCCGCCGACTCCGATTCGAGGCTGACCAGTTTCACGAAAGCCGAGCTGTCCAGGTATGCGTGAGTCACCGCTCGTCCGAACGCATCTCCGCGAGGACGTCCGACAGCACCGGGCTTCCAGGCTCCTGCGCGCGAGGCAGGCCCAGTTGGCGCATGGTTTCGTTGAGGTCGCTCCTCGCCGGCCGGATGCGTCCCTCGGCGATCATCTGCTCGACGGGGCTGTGCAAGATCGGGACGAGCCTCGCCACTGGGTGGCCGTGGTCAGTGATCTCGAGCGACTCCCCCCCTACCACGCGTCGCAGCAAAGTGGCGGTCTCCTGCTTCAGCATACGCACCCCTACCTGGTCCATGAGACACATGGTATCTCAGTGAGACACCTCCAGCCACAAGTTCCGAGATGTTCACCGAGCGCGATCCAGAATTCGAGTCCCCCGCTGGTCGCGCCGCTTCCCGAGGATCAGAGTTCCAGCGCTCGCCGTAGCCCCTCGTCGATGGCGCGGACGAGAGGTAGGGGCAGCCTGCCGATTCGGTCGTCCAGGTCAGCCTTGTCCAGGGTCTGGAGCCGTGTCACGTTGACAATGGAATCGCGGCGCAGGCCGCCGGTACCTGCCGAGATAACGACGTTGCCAGGCATCTTGCCCCACTTGACATTCGAGGTTATGCCGACCACCGAGACGGTCCTGATCTCAGATCGGTTCAGGTATTCCGCGGAAACGATGACCACCGGCCGTCGAAGGGCTGGCGCGGAACCACGAGGAGAACCAAGATCAGCCCACCAGACCTCACCCCGGCGGATCACCAAGCCGAACGCGCGAGCCACCTGCGTGCTGCCTCTTTGACGAATTCGTCTGGAGCGCTGTCCACGTCCTCCAGGACCTGGTTGACGGCCGCACTGAGGTCGTCGTCCGAAACCTCCTCCGCGACCAGCCGCTGAAGCGCCTCGGCATATAGCTGGCTTCTTCGCAGGCCTCTTCTCCGCGCCAGGCGCTCGCCGGCTTCGTACAGGACATCCGGTATCGAAACCGCTGTTTTCATTCAGCTAAGTATAACTTCTTCCTACTTGGTTCAGGCGCCATTCACATCAGGCGAGGCCGTCAATCACCCGCTTGCCGTCCAGGACCCGGACCAGGTCCAGGACCTCGATGCTCCCCCCTGTCACCGCGGCAGCGATCTACGGGCACCGCGGGGATAAGCCGGGATCCACCCCGGCTAAGCTCAAGCGGTGAAGCTACCCGCGTCATCCTCGCCTGTTGATGCCGCTCGCGCCATCATCGCCCGAGGCGTTTACGGGCGCATCGGGGCGCCCGGCCGGGTCCAGCAGGCCCTGCGCGAGCCCGCCGGCGACCCCGGGCTGTTCGGGCCTGACAGCATGGTGTGGCGGGTCCACGCCGATCTACCGTCGATGCTGATCGGCGGCATCAGCGCCCTGATGCTGCAGACCCTCCACCCGCTGGCGATGGCCGGCGTTGACCAGCACTCGAATTTCCGCGAGGACGCCTTCGGCCGGCTGCGCAACACCAGCGAGTTCATCGCCCTGACGTCCTTCGGCAGCAGGGCCGGGGCGGAAGAGGCGATCTCCAGGGTCCGTCGGGTGCACCGACGCGTTCGCGGCGAGGCGGACGATGGACGCCACTACGCGGCCGGAGACCCGGCGCTCCTGACCTGGGTCCACGTCGCGCTCTCGTGGAGCTTCCTGCACAGCTACCAGGCCTATGCCGGGTCGCCCCTGACAGCCTCAGAAAGCGACCGCTACTACTACGAGATCAGCATCGTCGCGTACAAGCTCGGCGCCCAGGACGTCCCGCGCAGTGCGGCCGAGGTGGCCGCCTACGTCGAGGAGGTGCGGCCTGAACTGAAGGCAACCCCCGCCGGCCTTGAGGCGGTGGCCTTCCTGATGAAACCCCCTGACCAGACCGCCGCGGAGAAGCTGCTCTATCCCGTCCTCGCGCAGGCATGCCTCCAGCTGCTGCCCCAATGGGCCCAGGCAGAACTGGGGATGAAGGCTGTCGCACCCCTCCAGGCGGGCGCCGTTCGAAAGGCTGCCGGGGCCATCGGCACGCTGATGCGCTGGGGCGTCGGTACGCCGATGTCGGTGCGCTGGGCGGCGGAGCGGGTAGCCGAGGCCTGATCGCCGACGGTTGCATCGCCTTATGCTCCATGGCATGGCGGTGAAGACCGGCGAATACACCATTGACCAGCTGGCCCAGGCCAGCGGCGTGACGGTGCGCAACATCCGCGCCCACCAGTCGCGTGGGTTGTTACCACCCCCGGCTGTCCGCGGCCGCACCGGCTTCTACACCGGCGACCACCTGGACCGCCTGCGCCTGATCGCCGACATGCAGGGTGACGGCTTCAACCTCAACTCCATCAAGCGCATCCTGGACAACCTGCCGGCAGGGTCGGCGGGGCAGGTGCTGGGGCTGGAGGAGGCTCTTCGTCAGCCATGGGCACAGGAGGAGCCCGAGGTCGTGACCGCAAGTGCGCTGGCCGAGCTCGGCGGCCTCGTCGGGGAGGATGGCCTGCTCCGGAAGGCAATCAAGCTCGGCATGCTGGTGCCCATCGGTGAGGACAGCTACGAGGTCCCCAGTCCCACCCTTCTGCGGGTGGGGCCGGAGCTGGAGCAATTGGGCGTCGACGTGGCCAGCCGCCTGGCAGTGCTCGAGCGCATCCAGAAGCACACCGAGGGGGTCGCGGCCGCGTTCATCGACATCTTCATGGAGCACATATGGAAGCCGTTCAACGAGGCTGGTCGCCCCGACGAGGAGTGGCCGCGCGTCCACGAGGCACTCCAGCGGCTGCGCCCAATGGCCACCGAGGTGCTCCTGGCAGTCTTCGGACAGAGCATGGGTAAGGGCGTGGACCAGGCCTTCGGGCGGGCTCTCGAGGATTCCGCGAAGACGGCCCCCCGCCGCGCGGACCCGGCGCCAGAAATCAGTCCAGGCTCTCGCCCAGGGCCTCGGCCTCATCGACCAGCGCGGAGAGGGTCTCCAGGCCGCGGTTCCAGAAGCCAGGGTCGTTGAGGTCCACCCCGACCCGCGCGGTGAGAACCTCGGGGGTGTCTGACCCACCAGCCTCCAGCAGTTCGAAGTAGCGAGGGGCGAAGGCGGGCCCCTCCTCGAGGGCGCGGGCGTAGATGGCAAGGGCCAGCAGGTTGCCAAAGGCGTACGCGTACACGTAGCCCGGTACGCCGATGAAGTGGTGCACATAGCTCCACCACGCGCCGTAGTTGTCGCTCACGGTGACCGCCGGCCCCAGCATGTCGGACTGGGTCTTCAACCAGTACCCGGACAGGTCATCCTCCGACAGCTCGCCCTGCTCGCGCCGGTGGGTGTGAATGGCGTCCTCGAAGCGGTTCATGGCAACCTGGCGGAAGATCGTGGCGGTGGCGTCGTCGATCCTGCCTACCAGCAGGCTCAGCCTGCGGGCCGGGTCCCTCTCCTGCTCCAAAAGACGGGTGAATGTCACGGTCTCGCCGAAAATCGAGGCGGTCTCAGCGGTGGTCAGGGGGGTCGCGGCGTTCAGGGGTCCCTGGCTTCGCGCCAGCGACTGGTGCACACCATGACCCAGTTCGTGCGCCATGACGAGGATGTCGCGCCGCCTACCCGTGAAGTTGAGCATCACGTAGGGGTGGGCACTTGGCGTCGCGGAGTGGCTGAAGGCTCCTCCCCGCTTGTTATCTCCCAGCGCGGCGTCGATCCAGCGCTTCTCGAAGAACTCGACCGCCAGTTCGCGAAGGCGAGGAGAGAAGGAACCATAGGCGTCAAGCACCGTGTCGCGGGCCTCGTCCCAGGTCACGTCCGGTTCGGGCCCTCCATACGGCGCGTACCGGTCCCAGTCGCTGAAGGTATCCAGCTTGAGCAGCTTCTTCTTTAGCGCGTAATACCTCCGCGGGATGTCGTACCGCCCGGTCACCGCGGAGATCAGGGACAGCACCGACCCCTCGGAGGCCTCGTTGGCCAGGTTGCGCTCCGACAGCCAGGTCGGGTACCGGCGAAGGCGGTCGTCCAGGGCTTTGTCCGCGAGGACGCTGTTGAGTACGAAGCGGCGCGTCCGAAGGTCGCGGCGCAGCGCCTCGGTCACGGCCTCGGCGAGGCGCCGGCGATGGCCGGGGTCGGGGGAATACAGGTCGGCCAGGGCCGCTTCCAGGCTCCGCTCGGTGCCCTCGAAGTTCACCCTGATGGCGCCGGTCAGTTCACTGAAGAGCCTGCTCCATGCCCGGCTGCCGGTCACCGCCTTCTCAGAGAGCATCTTTTCCTCGGGCTCGGACAGGACATAGGGACGGTTGCGGCGCTCGGCCTCGAGGTAGTGCCGGAAGCGGGCGACGGCGGGGTCCGCGAGCAGGCGCTCGGCGACATCGTCGGCGGTCTCGATCCATTCGAGGTTGAAGAAGATGATGTGATTGTTCAAGGTCGCGCCCGATTCCTGGACTTTCTGCAGCAGCGCGCCGCGCGCGGGGTCGGCCATGTCGGTGCAGAAGTTGAGGAAGGCGAAGGCGCCGGCGCGGTAGATGACGTCGCGGATCTCCTCCAGCCGGGCCAGGGCCTCGGCCATTCCGACCCCATCCAGTGACCCGACCCTGCCTCGCAGGTCGGCGGCGAAGGTGCGAGCCATTTCATCGACGCGGTCGAGGTCCGTCGCGACGGCCGAAGCCTGGTCGCCCGTGTAGAGGTCCTCGAGGTTCCAGTGGATGGACTCGGCGCCGGTGGCGGGGCCGGCGCTGGTCGGAGGAGCCATGGGCCCAGATTGTAGTTCGCGTTCGCGGGTACAGTGGCGGCGTGGACGCAGGCATCGAACAGCAGGTAAGCCAGGTGGTTGACGTGCTCCTGGAGCACGCGACCTTTACCGCCTCACGGTCCAGCGGACCGGGCGGGCAGCGGCGGGACAAGGTGTCCACGCGCGCCGAGTTGGTGATCGGTGCATCGGCACTCGAGGCGCTCGACCCCCATACCGCGAAGCGTGTGGGACCCACCCTGGGGTTGGAGTCGTCCGACCTGCGCATCACCAGCCAGGAGGACCGAATGCTCGCCCGCAACCGGCAAATCTGCGTTGAGAGGCTCACCGAGCTTGTCGCCGCGGCGCTCGCGCCGCCCGCGACCGTGCGCCGCCCCACCCGCCCCACGCGGAGCTCGGTCCGGGTCCGCGTCGAGGGCAAGAAGCAGCGAAGCACAGTCAAGCGCCTCCGTCAGCCTCCGTCCGGGGATTAGCCTGCGTCCGGGGATCAGCCTCCGTCCGGGATTAGTGGAGTGCTACGTTAGGAAATTGATGGCACACCGGCTCTACACCGTCGAGGAGGCGAACCAGGTCCTCCCCGAGGTTCGCCGGCTGGTGGAGAGGATCGTCGACCTGGTGCCAGAGCTCCCGGACATGCAGGAGTCGGTCCGGATCAACGAACTGAAGTACCATCGCCCGACGGCGGGTGATACCGAGCGGGAGAAACTGGCTTCTTCGGTGGCCGGCCTTCGGGCCGCGGAGATGGCGCTGGCGGTGGCGATGCGCAGTCTCGAATCCATGGACGTCGTCCTGAAGGACCCGGTCACCGGGCTCGTCGACTTCTACTCCGAGAGGGACGGCGAGGTGGTCCTGCTCTGCTGGAGGCTGGGCGAGGAAGCGGTGGCCAACTGGCACCGAATCGAGGGTGGCTTCAAGGGCCGTCAGCCGCTCTGACGTAATCCCTCAAGGCAGGGAAGGCCGCGGTCACCGCGACGATACCCAGGAGGCACATTGCGCTTCCCGACGCCAGGGAGATCGCGGGCCCCACGGCCCCGGCAACCGACCCCGCGCGCAGGTCGCCTAGGTAGGGGCCGCCCACGACCACCATCCCATGGGCCGCGGAGGCGCGACCTCGCAGCCGGTCGGGCGTGACCATCTGGAGAATCGCGTTCCGGCAAATGGCGCTGATCATGTCCGCCGCCCCCGCGGCGGCAAGGAGCACAAGGCCCACCTGCAGCGAGAAGCCGGACAGCCCGAAGAGCCCGATGCACAACGCCCAGACGGCCGCCGACAAAATGACGGCGCGGCCCAGGTGGCGGAGGCGGCCGACGAACCCGGAGAGCGCGGCGCCGAGGACCGCGCCCACGCCGGGCGCGGAGTAGAGGAGGCCAAGGCCGGCAGGACCGGCGTGGTAGGTGGTCGCGGCGAGTACCGGGAACAGGGCCCTCGGCATCCCGAAGATCATTGCGTTGAGATCGATGGCAAAGCCGCCCATGACGGCACCCTGGCGACGAACAAAGGCCATACCCTCCACGATTGAGCGCAGTGGGCGCTCGTGAGGGCCCGGGGCGACCGGTTGCGGCGCGATCGCGATGATGGCCACGATGGCGGCCGCGAAAGTCGCGGCATCGAGCCCGTAAGCCGGGGCAAGTCCGAAGCGGGCGATGAGCAGGCCGCCCAGCGCCGGTCCGACCACGATACTCGCCTGGAACTGTAGGAAACTCAGGGCCAGGGCAGGGGTCAGCAGGTGCGCCGGGACAAGGTTGGGGATAACGGCGGACTCGGCCGGGAGTTCGACGGCCGAGAGCGCGGCCACCAGCCCCGCGACGACGTACAGCAGGGCCAGGGTGACCACGCCGCTCGCGGAAGCGGTCGTCATGCCGGTCATGAGTACGCCCAGGCCAACCTGGACGGCGAGCATCAGGCGCCGCCTGTCGACGGCGTCGGCCACGGCCCCCCCGATCGCCGCGAAGAGCAGGTACGGACCGAGTTGCGCCAGCCCGACCAGGCCCACGGCCACGGCGGAGTGTGTCAACTGGTACACCTGGTAGGGGATGGCGACCACGGTGACCTGCTTCCCCACCAGCGAGACCAGGTTGCCGGCCCAGAGGAGGCGGAAATCCCGGCACTGGCGCAGCGGCGAAAGGTCCAGGGCCAGCCTGCGGGTCATCGGTTGCGAACGCCCCGGACGCGGGCGCAGGATCTCTCTGTGAGGCTCGGCGATTTCACCGTGGGATTAAAAGGAAAGGCCCGGGACAAGTCCCGGGCCCTTCCAGTGGAGGGAGAAGTCACGCTTGGTTATGACCTGTCTCCTGGTACGCCGCCGTTCCGCGCTCGGATCACCCCCGCGCCGCCAACCCGAGTGATCCGCACAGGCCTGGCGGGCGTAACCGGGAGTAGATGGGAGTCTTGACCACAAATGACGCCGACGCTGAGATCGTTGTCCCCCTCAGGGAGGGACGGCCCGAGGCCATCGAAGTCATGTACGACCGGTACGCCGGCCTGGCCTATGGCCTCGCCCTGCGCATCGTTGGCGACCCCGGGCGCGCCGAGGACGTGGTCCAGGAGGTCCTGGTCAGTGTCTGGCGCAAGCCGGACAGCTACGACCCGGCGCGTGGCAGCTTCCGGACCTGGCTGATGACGCTGGTGCGCAACCGCTCCATCGACAGCCTGCGCGGGCACTGGCGGCGCCAGGGCGGCGACGTCGAACTCGCGGACGATCTCCAGGACTCCTCGGGACGCTCCGACCCCTGGCCCGCGGTCGCGCTCAGCCTGGAACGCGACGTTGTCAGGGACGCGCTCGCGGCTCTCCCGGTTGACCAACGGCAGTGCGTGGAACTGGCCCATTACGGTGGCTTCAGTCACAGCGAGATCGCGGGTAAGCTCGGGCTTCCCCTTGGCACCGTGAAGGGTCGCCTTCGCCTTGCGATGGAGAAGATGCACTCCTTCCTATCCGCGCGCGGCGTCGTGGGGGTCGACGGATGACGACCCACGAGCAGGTCGATGAGCTGATCGCCGCATTCGCCCTGGGCGCTGTCGAAGACGCCGAGGCCACGCTGGTCAGGCGACACCTGCCGGAATGCCCGGAATGCCAGGACACCCTCGTCAGGATGACGGAGGTGGTCGCCGTGCTGCCCCTCAGCCTCGAGGAGGTCGCTCCACCGGAGGACCTCAAGAGCCGGGTGCTGGCGCGAGTCAGTGGGACGGCTGTTTCTATCCCGGCGGGTGCCGCGGACGCTGAGGTCCAGGGCTTGCAGCCGGGCGAGGGCAAGCTCCTATTCCTTCGTCGGGTCCCCGCGTGGGCGCCGGTGGCGGCGGCCGCCGCGCTGCTGGCGGTGATGTTCG
>JBHEMP010000004.1:0-5219 GCA_046262515.1 Candidatus Dormibacteria bacterium
CGGGGCGCTCCAGCCTCCTCTCCGCGAACGCGTCAAAGCTGCCGTCCAGGATGGCCGCGCGGGCCAGTCGCGCCAGCTCCAGGGTGTGGTGGAGGTTGTGGATCGTCAACAGCCGAAAGCCGAGCAGGTCCCCCCGGCGGAGCAGGTGGCGTACCTGGGCTCGGATGTGCCTCGCGCATGTCGTGCACCCGCATCCCGGCTCCAGCGGCCGCGCGTCGCGGGCCATGGCGCTGCGCAGGACATTCTCTCGGCCGGCGCCCACCAGGGCCACGCCGGTGCGGGCGAGGCGCGTGGGCAGCACACAGTCAAACAGGTCGATCCCGGCCGCGATCGCCGCCAGCATCTCAGGTTCGCTGCCGACGCCCATCAGGTACCGGGGTCGGTCCGCGGGCAGGACCTGAGTGCACGCCGCCAGCAGTTCGGCGCTCTGCGCCCCCGGCTCTCCGAGGCTCAGCCCGCCCACGGCGTACCCGGGGAAATCCAGGTCCTTGACGGACTCAGCGCTCTCCTGGCGCAGGCGCGGGTCAAATCCCCCCTGCACTATGCCCCAGAGCTCCGTCGCTCCCTGGCTCCAGGCGTCACGGCAGCGCAGCGCCCACCGATGCGTGCGCGCGGTCGCCAGGATGAACTCCGCGGGGGGCGCCCCGAACGGTACGGGCTGGTCGAGGACCATCATCACGTCCGGTCCCAGCGCCTCCTGGACCATCACTGCCCCCTCGGGGGTCAGCAGGCGCGCTCCCAGTCCCGTGTCAAAGGTCACCCCCGCCTCGGAGACCGCCGCCGCGCCCACGCTGGCGAGGCTTACGGCCTGGTACCCGCCGCTGTCGGTGAGCATGTTGCCCCGCCAGCCCGTCCACGAATGGAGGCCGCCGGCGCGCCTGACGGCTTCCTCCCCCGGCGCGTTCCAGAGGTGAAACGTGTTCGCAAGGATCATCCCTGGCCTGAGGTTCGCCAGGTCGACCATGTCGAGGGCCTTGACGGTGCCGCGGGTGCCCACCGGCATGAAGGCGGGCGTCTCGATGCTGCCGTGGGGAAGGTCCAGGACGCCAACGCGAGGACCGGCGGCGCCCCCTCGGACGAGGGAGAACGTCACTCGCCGCCAGGCTCTAGCAGCATGGCGTCCCCGAAGCTGAAGAATCGATAGCCCTCGCGTACCGCCTCCGCGTATGCGGCGAGGATCTGGTCCCGTCCCGCGAAAGCGGAAACCATGACCAGAAGGGAGCTCCGGGGGAGGTGAAAGTTGGTCAGCAGGAGGTCCACCTCACGGAAGACGTGCCCGGGCCGGATGAAGATGTCCGTGCGCCCCGCATCAGCGGACGCCGCATCCAGGGCCAGCCCTTGTGCGGCCGCCTCCAGGGTGCGGGCCACGGTGGTGCCCACGGCGACCACCCGCCCTCCCCGTTCCCGACAGGCGATGATTTCGGCCCGGGCCCGCGCCGGAACCCGGTATGCCTCGGAGTGCATGTGGTGCTCGTCCAGGACCTCGACCCGCACCGGCTGGAAGGTGTCGAGGCCGACCGCGAGGGTCACCTCGGTGCGCCGAACCCCCTGTTTCGCGAGCTGCGCCAGCATCTCCTCGGTGAAGTGAAGGCCCGCGGTGGGCGCGGCGGCTGAGCCGGGTTTGGTCGCGACGACGGTCTGGTAGCGCTCGGGGTCCTCCAGCCTCTCGTGGATGTACGGCGGCAGTGGCATCTCCCCCATCTCGGGCAGGACCTGGGCCAGGCGACCCGGTGGTGAGAACCGGATCCGCCGCCTGCCCCCGTCGAATTGCCGCAGCACGTCTCCCCATAGCCCGAAGGCCAGCTGCAGCCGGACACCGGGCACGGCGCGCTTTCCGGGGCGGAAGAGGCAATCCCAGGTGTCCGGCGAGCCCACCTCCTCGAGCAGGAGAATCTCCGCCTCGCGCCCCCGGTGCTGGAAACGGATCCGCGCCGGGATCACGCGGGTGTCGTTCATCACCAGCAGGTCCCCATCCCTCAGCAGGCCCGGGAGGTCCGAAAAGCGGAGGTGGCGTGGCGCGCCGCCGGCCGGCAGATGCATCAGCCGGGAGTCTCCCCGCTGTGCCGGCGGGCGCTGGGCGATCAGACCCGGGGGAAGGTTGTAGTCATAGTCGCTTAGGCGGTCGCCGCTGCCCATGGCCGGGGTGCGCCGCCGGTCAGGCGAACAGGCCGGGCTGGTCGTCGCGGGCCGGGGGCGTGATCCCGAGGTGCCGGTAGGCGAGTGGCGTGGCCACCCGTCCCCTCGGGGTTCGAGCCAGGTAGCCCAGCTGCATCAGGAAAGGCTCGAAGACGTCCTCCACGGTCTCGCGCTCCTCCGAGATGGAGACGGCGATGGTGTCCACACCAACCGGGCCTCCCCCGTATTTCTCTATGACCGTCCTCAGGATGCGCCTGTCCAGGTCGTCAAGACCGGCGCGGTCAACCCCCAGGAGGTCCATGGTGGCGTCAACCGCGGCCGCGTCGACGTGGCCGTCGCCCTTTACCTGGGCCCAGTCGCGGGTCCGGCGCAGGAGGCGGTTCGCGATCCGCGGGGTGCCCCTCGACCGCAGGGCCAGCAGGCTCGCGGCCGTGGCGTCGATGTCGATGTCGAGGATCCGCGCCGAGCGGGTGATGATGGCGGTGAGGTCCTCGGGTTCGTAGAACTCGAGCCTGAAGACAGCGCCAAAGCG
Organism: Candidatus Dormibacteria bacterium; assembly: GCA_046262515.1. GTDB lineage: Bacteria > Chloroflexota > Dormibacteria > DASZGP01 > DASZGP01 > JAXDLW01. The sequence goes on from JBHEMP010000004.1 coordinate 2,669, forward strand.
GTCCCGCAGCGGCGAGGACAGCATTCCCTGGCGGGTGGTGGCGCCGATTACCGTGAAGCGCGGCAGGCTGAGCCGGATGGACTGGGCGCCCGCCCCCTTACCGCTGACCCAGTCGAACTTGAAGTCCTCCATGGCGGGGTAGAGAGCTTCCTCGACCGGCCGGGCGAGGCGGTGGATCTCGTCGATGAAGAACATTCCGCCGGTCTCCAGGTTCATCAGCGTCGAGGCCAGCGCCCCCTGGTGTTCAATCGCGGGGCCGGAGCTGGTGCGCAGGTCGGCCCCCATTTCGCCGGCAAGAATGTTGGCCAGCGTTGTCTTTCCGAGCCCGGGGGGGCCACAGAGAAGGATGTGCTCGAGGGGTTCAGAGCGCCCGCGGGCGCCCCCCAGGATCAGTTCGAGGTTGTGCTTGAGTGCCTGCTGGCCGATGAAGTCGTCGAGCCGAGATGGCCGCAGGGACTGCTCGAACTCATCTTCCTGGGGCGCGGCACGGGCCTCGAGGAATTCGCGGTCTCCGCCGCCGGTCAGCTCGATGGGCACGGTTCAGTTCTCCGTCTGCGGGTTGATGATCTCTGCGAACACCGGTTCGCCTAATCCTATGTCGGGTGCATCCCGAGAGAGCGCTGCGGTGCTTACGGCTTGCGGTCCAAAGCTTTCAGCGCCCGAGCCACTGCGGTCTCGAGCGAATCCGCGGCCGTCAAGCCCATACCGGCGACGACCTGGCGTACCTCGGTTTCGCGGTAGCCCAGCGAGGTGAGGGCCCGGACGGCCCCTTCTGCCACGGGCGACGACCCCCGCGCGGGCTGGGGCGCGCCCGTCCGGGGCTCGGACAGGTATTCCTCCTTGAGCTTGTCCCGCAGCTCGAGGATGACGCGGGCGGCGGTCTTGGGCCCGATCCCGGGGACCGTCGAGAGGAGGGCGCGGTCCTCCTGGAAGACCGCCTTCTTGAGGGTGCGGGTGTCCGACTGCGAGATCATCCCCAGGGCCGCCTTCGGCCCGATCCCCTTGACCGACATCAGCAGCTCGAAGAACTCGAGGTCTTCCACGGACTCGAAGCCGTAGAGCGCCAGCTGGTCCTCGCGGACATAGGTGTGGGTGAATAGCCGGGCCTCGGTGCCAACCGCGCCCAGGGAGGCCAACAGCCGCCCAGGGAGCGTCACCAGGTAGCCCACACCGCCGACCTCAAGGATCAGGCTCTCCGGGCCGAGGTGCGTGATGCGTCCCGCCAGGCTTGCGATCACGAGATACGCCGTCCCGGCGACAGTCGCTCACTCTGGAGGTGACACAGGGCTATGGCGACGGCGTCAAAGGCATCGTCAGGCAGCTTCTCCGGCACACTGACCAGGTTGCGGACCATCCGCGTCACCTGCGCCTTGGTGGCCTTGCCGTAGCCGGTGAGGGAAACCTTCACCTGCATCGGTGTGTATTCCCACACCGGCACCCCCCGCTGCTCCATGGCCAGCAGGATAACGCCGCGCGCCTCGGCCACCTGCATCGCCGTCGTGCTGTTGGCGGCGAAGAACAGCTGCTCGACGGCCGCGACGTCCGGGCAGAGTGTTTCCAACAGGGTCGTCAGGTCGGTGTGGATCGTGGCCAGCCGCGCCGGCCCCGGCATCCCCGCGGGCGTCCTGACAACGCCGACGTCGACAAGTTCGCGGCGGGTTCCCGTCGACCTCAGCAGCGCGACCCCGATGGTGGCCAGGCCGGGGTCGACCCCCAGCACCAGCCTCGTCGACCCCCTGTCGGTCGACCTCGAGGTCAACAGTGGACTGTAACGGCCGAATGTGGAGCAGGCCGAAGGCGCTCGCCCGGCGTCTGAGGGCGGCGGTGCCAAGGACGGGGTGGCGATAGGAGGCGCGCACCTGTAGGTGCGTAACGACGAAGCGCCGGGCCCCTGGACGCCGACATCAGGCCGAAGGCCCCGTCGGCCTCAGGCGCCGGATGCTCTGCATTTGGCCGTTACAGTCCACTAGACCGCCTGGCTGATTCTTTCCAGCTGCTCGGAATCGATGTCGAAGTTGGCATAGACCTGCTGCGCGTCGTCCGAGTCCTCCAGGGCCTCCATCAGGCGCAGCAGTTTCTCAGCCTCGCGTTCGTCGGTGATCGGAATCGTGTTCTCCGGCACCATGGTCAGCTCGGCCGACTCGACTTTCGCCTTTGCGGTCTCAAGGCTGGCCCGCACGGTCTCGAAATCGCCGGGATCGGTTTCAACCTCGAGCTTGCCGTCGTTGACCTGCACGTCGCTGGCGCCCAGTTCGATCACCTCGAGCGCAAGTTCGTCGCTGTCCCGGCCGGCGGGGTCCGCGATGATCACCCCCTTGCGCTTGAACTGCCACCCCACCGCGCCCTGCTCGGCAACGCTGCCGCCACCACGGGTGAAGATGCTGCGGATGTCGCTGGCGGTGCGGTTGCGGTTATCGGTCAGGCAGTCGACGAGGATGGCGACTCCCCCGGGTCCGTAGCCCTCGTAGCGGAGTTCCTCCAGCTGGGCCCCGCCACCATCGCCGGTACCGCGCTTGATGGCGCGCTCGATGTTCTCCGCCGGCATGTTCAC
>JBHEMP010000005.1:0-5766 GCA_046262515.1 Candidatus Dormibacteria bacterium
TGCCGAAGCTTCAGTTCGAGGCGCCGTGTATTACTGGGTCACGTCGCGAACGATGAAGTCAGTTCCGCACGATCGACGCCTGAAATTGGTCAACTGACTGAGGGTCCAGGGGGAAGGAGTAGGTTCCGGCTTCCTTCGTAACGAGTCCTCCTCCGGTTACCGGATAACGGTCGAAGGTGCCCCACCTCAATTCCAGCTGGCCGGAATCACCTTTCTGCAGGAGGAGGAGGTAACTTTGGCCGCGCCTCATGACGGGTTCGCCCTTTTCCTCGTAGCTGATACTCGGGCACACAATGTCAACGGCGCGGGCTCCGACCTCAGTCACCTGTAACCATCCAGGAGCATCTCCCTTGAGGGGTCGTTGCACGCGGAGGTTGGTCGTGGTTGCCGGTTCCAATCGCGCGGGGTCTCTCGACTCGCGCCAATACGAGACCTGCTCAACCGCCGAGGCTACCGCGATCGAGTCCGCATCGTGCGCTAGTTGCTTCAGGCTCCTGGGGAAGTCAGGATTCCAGCCGATCTCGTTCGAGCCCTCTCCTCGGTGCATACCCTCCGGCGGGTTGCAGGGTAGGACGCCGGGTTCGCTCCGGTCAGGGGGTCGGAGGCGAGACAGGACGACGGAGGGCCACGCGGGGCCCTTGGGCTTGAGGATCGGAGATGCCGCGGCGGCCGGCTGCGGGACCTTGGGCGACCTCAAAGCGGACGTGGTGCGCTGGGCTCCCGGTGCCGGCAGCAGCCCCCTGATCAGCTGGACCGCGAGGAGGACAACCGCGATGGCAACCAGCGCCCAACCTATCTGTCGGCGGCGAGCCCCGGTCGCCTTCCCCCTCACTGCGCCCACTCAGGTGAGTTCAAGGCTGGTGCCATTGGAAGCACAGCCTAGGCCCCGAGACCTGATCGCTACCGTCTATCCGCACGGGCCGATGCTATTCGTGCGGAGCCGAATCGAGCAAACGACACGCCGGTCTGGCGCCGCGACTCTGATGACATTCGCGAACGCTCGCTTGGCACGCGCCTGCCGCCTAGGGCAACTGCCGCAAGGTTCGCGCGTCGACCACCCAGATGATGCGAAAGGCAGTGGGCGTGACTGCGTAGAAGAGGCCAAGGCGTTCGCCCGGACGGTACGGGGGGCGATAGCGGACTTGGGGCTCCACTGTAGGTCGACCCTCGTCATATCCACTATTGCCCATGCGCTCGGCGGCAATGAGGGCGCGGGCAACGGCCCGAGGCTCATGCGCGGCGATGCTCTCCAACTCCGTCAGTGCGGCCTCGTCCCACTCAACGAGGCGGGGCTGGAGCACTAACTAGAGGTCTGAATCAGATGGGGCAGGAGCATCCAGGGCTGCCAGTTCATCGGCCACCCGGGGCATCCGGGCCAGCCTCTTGCGGGCCTCGGCGGCAGTCACTGCAGGCTCGCCGCGGAGCGCTGCCGCGGCGGCCTCCCGGACCTGAGCCCGGAGCTTCGAATCCCGGGGCCCAAGCAGCCGCTCGGCCTCCTGGGTGGCCGGATCGTCGGCCGGGAACGAGGGAAGTGCCATCTCTCTCATCGTAACTCCTCGGTCTCGTCGTGAGGATCTCGGCCGAATCTGCCGAGAGCCTGGCCGCTGGGCGACCACGTGTGGACCCGGTCACCTTTCGCCGCGCTGTGATCACCGCCTCAAGGGTCATTCGCGAACCCTCGCGTGGGCGTGGTCGAGCGTCCCAGCAATATCTCCAAGGCCGTCGTCACCGCGCGGGGTTGATGAAGTAGCGGTATTCGTAGATCGTTGAGCTAGCGGGCACCGGGTGGCCGAGAGTATCCCGTAGCAGCTTCGGGTTGTCTATCCCGAGCGTAATCGTTTCGCGTTTGCCCCGCACGTAACCCTGCGCAGAGCTCTCTGTGCTAACGCGCGCAATGTCACCCTCGAACGTCCACCCCGCGGCGAGGAGCCGCGTCTGGTACCAGTTGTATATCTGTTCTGGATTATCGGGCGTGGTCAGGATGCCACCCTCATGTGCCGCCGACACCCCGGCAAATGCGTCCTTACGCTCACCCCCTCCGACCGGGTAAAGCATTTTGGAACCCGGGTAAGAGAGAATTGCTTCCGGCCGAGACTTAACAAAGTCGTACGAAACCGGCCCCAGCGGCAGGCCTGCGGCATCGAGCTAGGGCTTTGGCGCCAAGTGGGAGACGGCACCCAGCGACGAAAGGAGCATAACTGAAGCGGCGACGAGCGCTGCCGCCCCTACGGTGAGGGCGGCGTATCGGTAGATACGAGGTGTCAATTACCCTCCTGTCTCGCCGATGTTGAGGGCAACTGTCGAGCCACTCGACGTGGATCGTATCGATATGAGACTCCTTGCTCGTGGACGGGTACCGGCTCAAGGCACTCCTATCGTAGGCATCTCGGTGACGACAACACCGGCGAGGTCAGAATTCCGCCCTGGCTGACAGGCAACCCGGGCCACAAGCCCGCCCATTCGGGTAGCGCGCACGGAGAACCACGGTCTGCCGGCGATTCAGCACCTCGTGGCCTTCCTTATCGTCCATGCGGAGCCAGACTTCCAGTCGCTGGCCATCTTTGAGCCCGTGTCCACTCCCCAACGTGCTCCCAAGGATGAGCGCCTTTGGAGGCGATGGGATGCAGACAAGCTCAGGTACCGCCGACGAGGCTGCGGGGGTCGCCCTATCGCAGGTTGGGAATGGGCTACCTCGCTGTATCCGCGCGCTCCCGCAGCTGGAGTTGAAACACAGAGCGGCCATAAGCGGGAACGCTTTGTTGAACCGCGCCGCCATGTCCGGGATCGCGGCCTGGATCTCGTTGGGACAGCCTGTGTCCGTGCAGGCCTGTAGCGGCGCGGGTCCGACCACCCCGCAGCCAGCAACGATCACCGCCATGAGAACGACGAAGTCCACGCGCCGGCAGTCCCGGCGGCCACCGATCCTCACATGCAAAACACCGGGCCCGAGGGCACAAATTGAACGACCTGACCACGGTATCGCACCTCAGCGTGGCCGTCATCGACCAGGGTCACGGTACCGGTCACCTCTTTCAGGGGCTCCACACCTCCCGGCGAGGGCCCGTAGGACTCGGGAAGCGATCCTCGAGAGTTCCAGAGGCGTCCATTGAAGTTGATGCTGCCGAGACGGCCTCCCTCCCCGATCTGGAGAGGCACCGTGTATGCGTGACCGATGTCCCCCGGCGGGCGATCGACAAATGTCAGCTCGTGACCGGTCTTATCCCGAAAGACGGCCCGGTGGAGAGTCGACAGCGTGATCATCCCGGTATCGATTGGGTTGGGCAAACCCATCTGGGCCGTGGTCCGCGGAACCGGTTCATCCAGGTAGTACGGGCGCCCGCCGAACTCGATACTCAGAACCCCGCAGTGCGTGGACAGCTCAAAGGAATAGGCGCGACCCACCGCCACCGGGGTGCCGGATGGCGTCTGAGGCCTGGGCCGGACGGTGGTACCGCACGCGGCTAGGACCAAGCCCAGCAGAGCGAGCATCGCAATCCGCCTAAACTGTGCAGACACGGGGGCCCGAACCGACATTGACCATGGCACCGCCATAATGGGCCCGCAGGTAGTCAGTGACGGCCTGCTCCTGCTCGATGACGCCGACGTTGGGCGATTGTGGTACTCATCCGGGCTCCAAAGTCACGATCTCTGAGCTGTTGTCCGCGAGCGCGGCCGAGGAGGCGGGCTGCGGCGGCGCTGGGTGGGGACCACCTGCAGCGTCGGCCACGCACCTGGCACCGTCTGCCACCGCGCGGGAATGAGGCGGAGTCGCATGCCCCTTCGCGCCAGCGGGGAGGGCAGGTATGGCGGACAGGGCAGCCGAGCCGCACCCGCTCGCCAAGAGGACGGCGACGAGGAGGAAGAGGGAGGTGCGATTCATGCGAGTCCCCACTATGACGCGCCTTGCCGCGCGGAAGTTCCTTACATCATCAACTCGGAGCTGGCGCTTGACTCTTGCGGGTCTTTTACCGCTACATGGTGACCTTGCCGCGCACCGGTTTAGTGTTCGCGGAGATGCTTCCACCTCCAAGATTCAGCCCGCCACCCGCGCCAGGCGCCCGGGAGGCGCCGACTACTGGAAGGGCCGCCTTCGTGGTGGTTCTGATAGCGTGCGGGAGCTTGGTCGTTTCGGTGGTTTTGGTCATCGCCCTCTACCTCGGGTTCATGTTGTGGGCGAGCGCACACTCGCGAACCAACCCAAATGATCACGCGTGCTCGCCAGGGCCCTGCGGCCCACCACGATGAAGCGCGGAGGTTGGCCACGGGCTCCGATGCCCAGGTGCGCGCCACCATAACTAGCGAGGTCGCCGTTGTCCAGAGCGCGCAAGCCCGTGAAGCAACAAGCTCAGCAGTGGCCGCAGGTTCATGATCACGGCCAGGAGGAAACCGTCCGGACAATCCGCGTAAGCTGCGCGCGGGGCGGGAATCCTACTTCAAAACCTGCCGGGCGGCATCTGCGCAGAAATGTCCCGGTGCCATTGACCGTTTTGCCGCTGTACGACCCGTTAGGATGAGGGTCGCCGCGCGCGACCGCGCGATATGGAGGGAGATGCATGCCGGAGGACCCAAGCACGCCGCTAGCTCCAAGTCCTGGTCCGTCGGCCGCGGTTGCCGTGGGCCCGGGCCAGGCTCCACCGGGTCCGGGCCGGAAAAACGTGCGGACAATCCTCTTTGCGGTAGGTGCGGTCCTCCTGCTCGTGATCCTCACAATTGGCTACCTCGCGATGTCCAGGGCGGCGACGAATGACCGCGTCCGGGCAGCCCACGACGTGTTGAGCAGGGTAGACCGCGAGCGGCAGGCCGCCTCGACCAAGCTGACTGCCGCTTTCGGTGTCGTCGCGGAAGCCAAGAACGGGAGTTTCGACCCGGCGAAGGCGCGCACGGAGATGGCGTCTGCGAGTACCGAGATAGATGCCCTCCGCAGCACCGATTCCGCCGATGTCGAACTCATATCTCACGCCGATGCCAAGGTGCAGGACCGCAGCCTGTTCACCGCGCTGGGGGGACGGTCACTGGACCGCCAGCACCGCCGCCTCAGTGCAGCCCGGCGCGGGGTGCAGGCAGAGCTAATCGAGATCGAGATTATGAAGAAGCAGCTCGGCATCATCAGCGATTTGATGACCGTCCTGGTGCAGCTCAAACCGCTGAACGCGGACATGGAAGCCCAAAACGTGCCGGCGGCCGCGAAGGACTTCGCTGAGCCGAGCGCCTCTCTGGATAAGCTGGTAGCCGAGGCCAGCGGCGCCCAGGACACGCCCACCAAGCTGAACGAGTTCCTGGGCATATTCCGAGGCGAACTCAACCACATCAAGAACCTGTTAGACGCTGCCCAGAGGCGCAATCTGACGGGGGTCAAGACGGCGCTGGAGTCCATCCAGTCTGACGTGAAGGCACTTGGGAATTTCGATACCGCCGCGCTCAAGCAGCAATATGAGGACTTAGGGCGACACCTGGACGACACCGTGACCGCCGAGTTCAAGGCTGCCAAATAGCCATCCGCTCCGTGTCCGAAACTGGCGATAACCGAAGAGTCATGACCGGGTAATCACTGGCCCCGGCGACCGTCGGATCGCGCCGCCCATTGCTAGCAATGACGGTCACGTCTCAAATGACATCAGCGTCGGCTGCCCGAGCTTCAGAGGAAATTCATCATCCCTCGCATGCCGTGGCACGTTGCGGAGCTGCTACTGCTCGTCGCATTAGGCATAGTTGCGTGGTCACCTCGGCGATTCAAGGGCGTCCGAACCTTGGGCTACGGGGTCATGC
>JBHEMP010000006.1:0-18340 GCA_046262515.1 Candidatus Dormibacteria bacterium
CTTCCAGACGGGATGCGGCGGCCGCGAGTCATCTGTTTCGACATGGGATATACGCTCCTGCGCCACGTCCCGACGGGGGCCGAGCTCTACCGCCATGTTCTCTCCGCGGAGGGACTTGAGTTTGCGCTCGAGGAGATCGAGCGGGCGCATGGACCCGCCCGCGAGCTCTACATTCGCGCCACCCGTGAGGGGCGCGATTTCGAAGCCTCAATGGACCTCGCCCGCGAGTTCTGGACGGAGTACAACACCCTCGTCCTGGCCGGCCTCGGGGTGGAGGCCGAGCGCCTGGCCCAGGTGGTGCAGTCGGTTTACCGCTACTCCTGGGGTGCCGACTGCTGGCAGGCCTATCCCGACGCCCTCCCGGCGCTGCGCGAGCTGAAGACGCTGGGCATTCGCATGGCGATCGTCTCGAATTTTGTCGACACCCTGCAGTCCCTCTGCGATGCCAGTGGGCTGACGCCCTTCTTCGAGACCATCGTTGCCTCCGTCGACGCCGGTGCGATGAAGCCGGATGGACGCATCTGGGCGACAACCCTGCGCCGCATGGGGGTCGAGGCGGCGGATACGTGGCATGTCGGCGACAACTACTGGGCCGACGTACTGGGCGCCCGCGCCGCGGGGCTGACGCCGGTCCTGGTCGACCGCGAAGGACATGTCCCCAGGCCCGACTGCGCCTGCGTGGGTGGGCTCTCGGAACTCGTGGACCTGGTCCGGGGGCTGCGGGAGGAAGAGGCGGCAGCGTGACGGACGCGGCCGCCCGGGTTGCGGATGGGGGCGCGCTCTCCGACGCGGTAGCCCAGTTCATGGAGGCGCAGGCACAGCACGGCATACCCGCGGTGTCGCTGGAGGTGGTCGAGCGCGATGGGCGCCCCCTGGTGACGGGGACGGTCCTCACGGCGCGGCAGGCCGGCGCCGCACGGGACCTGGCGCGCCGCCACGGGGTCACGGCCGAACTGGTCATCGCCGCGGACCCGAGGTCGGGCATGGAGGAGGGATGGTGCGTCTCGACCGTACCCCTCCTCGACCTCTGGCGTGAGCCCGGTCGTGCGGGTGAGGAGATGGGCCGTCAGACGCAGTACCTGCAACACGACGGCCCCCTCCGCCGCTTCGGTGAAGCAGGTGCGTTTGTGCTCGTCCAGGGGATGGACCTGGCCATGGGCTGGGCGCGCGCCGGGGATCTCGAACACTTCGTGCCTGGCCGCGGGCGGCATCCCTGGGCGGCCGTTGCGCGCGCCACTGACAATTCCGCGCGCCGCCCCCCTGACACGCAGGTGAGTTCCCTCGAGCTGGTTGCGGGGGCACGCCGGGAGCTCGGGGTCCCCTACGTCTGGGGAGGTACGACCCATGCCGGGTTCGACTGCTCCGGGCTGGTCCAGCGGCTCCTGCTCGAGGGCACCGGGATCCTCCTCCCTCGCCACACCGGTGACCAGCGGCGTGTTGGCGAGAGGGTGCTGCCTGCGGCAGCCCGCGCCGGGGACCTTCTCTTCGCGACACCACGAGGGCAGAAAGTCGGTCATGTCCTGCTGATGACCTCCGCGACGGCCGTGCTGCACGCCTGTCGTACCGAGCATTCGGTGATCGAGGAGTCGCTGCCGGACAACGCGGCGCGCTACCAGCACCAGGGCTGGCGGCGTCCGGTGTGGCTGGGGGAGGCGCCGGAGTGACCCGCACGAACGCAGAAGCACGCAACCTTGGCGACAGCATCGCCTCGTGGGACGACCTTTTCGCGCTGCGCGACGCCAACGTGCACGTGGTGGGTGCCGGCAGCGTGGAGGGCGCGCACCTGCTCCTGTTCCTCGCCGCTCACGGCTTCTCGAGACTCACCGGCCATGACTTCAGCGCGCCCGATGACTTCGCGCGGGCCTTTCGTCGCGTCCACGTCGGGTGGCCGATGGGGGAGCGCGACGCGATGCTGGAGCGGCTTTTGGGCGCGGTGGAGATGCGATACCGAGACGATTACCTCGCGGGTATCGAGGAAGCCGACGCCATCGGGGTGACGCAGGGCTGGTACCTCTACGAGAGCAATCGTGTGCTCGGGGACAGCGAGGCCCTGCGGCAACGTTTCTTCAGCCTGATCCAGGTCTACCTGGGCGTGTCCCCGGGGCCGGTCGTCGGGGTCACCGGCAGCCAGGGCAAATCGACGACGACACGGCTGCTGCGCGACATCCTGGTTGCCGCCGGGCGGGAGGTGATCTACGCGGGCAACGATCGTCACGGCCAACAGGCCCTGGACCTGCTCGAGCGCGCGACGTCGCAGACGCACCTGGTGCTGGAGATCAGCAACCGGCACCTCAAAATGCTTCACCGCAGCCCATCGGTGGCCGTCGTCACCAATGTCTATCCCAACCACCTCGACGAGCACGGGGGCTGGGAAGGCTACGTCGCCGCCAAGAGCGGGTTGGTCCGCTACCAGCGTGAGGGTGACATCGCGGTCCTGAACGCCGACCTCGAGGCGACTCGTTCGATGGCGAAACTCACTCCCGCTCGCGTCTTCTGGTTCGGGGAATCCGCCCCCGACGGAAGCCTTGCCGAGCGCGGCGAGGGCGGATTACTGGTGGAGGAGAGCCGCCTGAGCGGCACGTCGCCCACGGTCGCGGTGATGGATGACTTTGAGATGCCGCTGTCCGCTGTGCCGGTGCCCGGCCGGCACAACGCCCTCAACGTGTCGGCGGCCGCATGTGCGGCGCTGGCCATGGGGGCGACGGCGAAGGATGTCGCTGTGGGCGTCGCGGCGTTCAGGGGACTGAAACATCGTATCCAGTTCATCTGGGGGACCAACGACGGGGTGAAGTTCTACGACGACCTGAACAGCACAACGCCCACCGCCACCGAGGTCGCGCTGCGGACGCTGGGCGAGAACGTCGTGTGGATCCTGGGGGGCCAGGACAAGGGGCTCGACAGTTCGGAGCTGGCGCGGACCGCCCGGGGCCGGGTGCGTCGCGCCTTCGCCCTCCCCGGCGACGGCACCGAGGCCATCGTGGCCCACCTTCAGGCGGAGGAAGTCGCTGTTGACAGGGTGGGGGACTTCGCCACGGCGGTACGACAGGCCGTCGAGACGGCGCGCCCGGGCGACTCGGTCCTGCTGTCGCCCGCATGCCCGGGCTTCTTCACGCTGTACTACGTTGGACAGGACGAGGACACCGGCTTCAAAAAGCTGGTCAAGGAGGCGACCCTCCCTATTTCTCCTCCTGCTCGTAAACCTCCAGCGTGAGCGGGTCCTGGCTGATCACCTCAAGGTCCGCACCGCAACCCGTGCAGACCAGGATCTCTCCCAGTTGCGGGGCCTCATCAGCGACCTCAGTCGAGCAATCCGGACAAGCGGCCATGGAGACGATTCTAAGGTGATCGGAGGGACAGGCGCGGGACATACCCCACTCCAGGAGGCACCTGCCCTCGCCCGCTGGGTCGGGGTCCAGCAGCTCTGGCTGAAGCGCGAGGATCTCAACCCGACCGGCTCACACAAGGATCGCGGCGCCGCCGAGCAGGTGGCCGCCTGCCTGCGCAACGGCCAGCGTGTGGCCGTCATCTCATCTTCCGGGAACGCTGCGCTGGCGGCGGCTGCACGCGGAACGCGTGAGGGGGTGCAGGTGGTGGCGCTGCTGTCGCCGCTGACCGAGCCGGCCAAGGCTGACGCTATCCGAGCCGCCGGGGGCCGGGTCGTGGTGACCACCAAACCGATCAACTACACAATTCGCCTCAGCCGGGTATGCGGCTGGCCGGACCTGCGCCCCTCCCAGTCGCCGGATGCCCTGCGTGGGTTCGCGGGCCTCGGCGAGGAACTGGCAGCGGAACTCATCGACGGTGCCGCGCTGTTCGGGTACGCCAGCAGCGGCACCACATTTGAGGCCATCGGGACGGTCCTGGCGTCGAGCCACAGGTCGGTCAGCCTGCACCCGGTGCAGGCGGGCCTGGTCAATGGCCTGAGCGGTCAGTTCGGCCGAGTCGGTGATGGGCGGCGCAGTCTCGTCGGCGACCTCGGCGTCAAGCTGACGGCGCGCGCGGACACGGTGGTTTCGATCGTGCGAGCCAGCGCCGGCGAGGCCTGGTGGGTTGACGACGTGGCCATCCGCGAGGCCGGGGCGGCTCTCGAGGACAACGGACACGAGGTTGCTCCGGAGTGCTGGGCAGCGCTCGCGGGCGCCCGGCTGGCGGCCGTCGACGGCAAGGCAAGCCGGGTGTGCCTGCTCCTGACCGGCAAGAGCCTGCGCTCGACGAATGGCGCCCCGCTGCCGGCGCCCCTGGAGACCTTTCAGGCCGTGCTGGACGCCGTGTCGGACCTGCGCTGATGCGCCCGACGCTTGCGCGTGCGCTGCCGGTGGCGCAGGCAGCCCTCGGCCGAAGACGCCCGGTCGTGGTGGCGCACGACATCTGGCTGGCGGCGGGGCTGCACCGGGCACTACCAGAGACGGCGCTGGTGTGCATCTCGGCGACTGAGGCCGCGGACGTGCTTCGCGACCGCGGGACGGAGGTGTTCTGCCTGGCCGAGCAGATCGGCGCGGACGCGACCTCCGGGATGTCCTCACTGGAGCTTTTGCAGCACCCCGCCACCGCCGCTTTCTTCGCGCATCTCGGTCCGACCGCGGTGCTCAGCTTCAAGCCATCCGAGCGAATCGCGGCGGCGGTGGACGGTCTGGGCGGCAGCCTGCTTGCGTCGCCTGCCGGCGGAGCCCGCGCGTACGAGAACAAGCTCGCCTTTGTGGCGGCCGCCGAGAGGGCGGGTGTGCCTCGGCCCTTCTGGGAGGTGCGCCAGCTACCGTCGACGTATGCCCAACTGACCGCCGAGTTCGGGCCGACGTTCGTTGTCCAGGGCGCCCGTGGCAACGCGGGTCAGCGCACCTGGCCGGTCTCATCGCAGGCGGAGTTCGACGCCATACCGGCCAACGAGAAGTCGGCGAGGGTGCGCGTCGCGGAGTACGTAAAGGGGACGCCCTTCACCGCCAGCGGAGTCGCCTTCAGCGCCCCCGGCACGGGGCTGATGCGGGAGCGGTTGCCCGCCGGTGTTGAACCCTGCCGCCAGGTGACGGGTGTGGACTGGCTGACCCCGGAAGCGCTCGGTTCCTGTGGCAATGCCTGGGGTGCGGATGAGCTTGTGCCATACCACCCGGAGGTGGCGCGCTGCGTGCGCGCGCTTGGCGCCGACCTCGCCGCAAACAACTACCGCGGCATCTTTGGCGTCGATTTCATCCTGGCCGAGGACGGCCCGGTGGTGATCGAGGTCAACCCGCGGATGGTGGCGTCGCTCCCGCTGGCCACGGAACTTGAGGTCGAGGCGGGACGCGCCCCGCTGCTGCTGTTGCACATGCTGGAGCTGCTGGACGCGGACCTGGCTGATCTCGGCGATGACGCCGCGGACGCGGTCGGGATGGCGACACAGGTCATTCTTCATCGCCTGCCGGGCGACAGCGAAGCGTTACCGCGAGGCGGCGTCTACCAGCTTGTCCGCGGCGTGCCCACGTGGGTGCGTCCGGGGGCCACGCTGCAGGACATCGATAATGACGAGTTGTTGCTGGTAACGCGCAGGGCCGGCGAGCCGGTCACGGCAAGAAAAGAGTTCGCCCGTATCGTCGCGCGGTCCCCACGTGGCGAGGCCACGCCGGGGATTCGGGAGCTCACGGCGGCGGTGCGTCACGGGGCGGCGGCGGCGAACTCATAACCAGGAACGACCGCCTGGCGGGGCACGGCACCGGCGGGAAAGATGTCCGCGATTATCGGCGCCAGGGCGAGGGCCGTTGGCAGGTCCCGGGTGCACGCCGCTTCGTGCTTGCGCTCCGCGCAGGCGACGCCCGGCAGCGTGGGTACGGACGCCGTCACCTCAAGGCGCAGATCTCCGCAAACGTCATCCAGTGGGACAACTTCATCCTGCCGGTTCAGCACCAGCCGCGGCGTACGAAAGCCCGCCCTGCGAATGGTCGCAACCGATCCATAGACGTTGAAGATGCCCGACGGCGACGCCGTGAAGACGCAGTAGATGATGTCCATCAGGCCCACCAGCGCTTTGCGCGCAGGCAACTCCTGGCGGGCCAGTGTGCCAGTCCCGAGGTCAACGACGACCAGGGTGTAGCCGCTGCGGTCCAGGTGCGAGAGGACACGAGCGAGCGCGGCGGCGGACAGCAGCGCCGTGCTCCCGGCGACGCCTGCGATGACCGATATCCCGCTGCGGTGGTGCCTCATCGCGCTTTCGATCAACATCCCATCCGCAATTTCGTTTTCCATCTCTGGCAGCGCGGCCGACTCCTCGAGACCCAGCCTGATGCCCAGGTCGCCGGCACAGGGATCGAGCTGTATGAGGGCGACACGTTCGCCATGCCGGCCCGCCGCCAGCGCGGCCGATTCAAGGGCCAGGGTTGTTTTCCCGCAGCCACCGGCGTGGCTGTAGAAGGCAACCCTTCGCGCTCGGCGGGGCGCCCTCATCGAAACGACGTCGGGCTCCATGCCGTTCGCGCCGCGCTCGGCGGGTACCGGCAGCCGCGGCTTCTTCTCGAGCCGCCGTTCGGTGATCCCGACCGTGGCACCACGCTGCGTTAGGAATACGCGTAGGCGGAACTTCGCGTACAGCACAATCCATTCGTCAAGGGCGCGCCCGCGCAGGTTGACCCATGCGAGCGACGCGCCTATCAGAAGCGCCACGGCTGCCACGGGTAAGCGGATAAACCCGGGCGCTCCGCTGCGAATTAACGCCCAGGCGGCCATCGAAAAGGTGACCAGGTAGAAGAGATGTGTGGCGTCCAGGCCCAGCGCCACTCGGTCCGTCGCGTCCAATCCCTGGGGTGCGCGCACCGTGTCCATGCTGTAATTGCCCTCCGTTGCGAACATTCAAATTCTGTCGTGGGGGAACAAATCTGCCGCGCGTAGGCGGACATTTCGCGGACACAATTTCTCCGCTCTCAACAATTCCGGCGCCGAGTAACTATGCTGGCCGGAGACCCGTCACAAATTGGAGGTTCTTTTATGTCTGAGCAGACCAGCGCGGCCGCCGCGCCCGCACAAGCTGCGCCCGCGGAAAAGCGCGCCACCACGCGCCGTCGCAGCGCAACAGGGCGGCGCGCCGGCAGCGGTAGCGCTGCTGCCGGGACGGCCACGACAAAGCGCGCGGCAACGCGCAAAAAGGCGACAACATCCAAAGCCGGGAAGTCGGCCACGGTGAAGTCCGCATCGTCAAGGAAATCGTCCACCAGGACCACAGCCGCGAAGAGCTCGTCGGCGACGAGCGCCCGCAAGCCGGCGGCACGCAAAGCTGCGGCAAGCAAACCCGCAGCACGCAAAGCCGCGACCGCTAAATCGGCTGTCGCAGGCGCAACGAAAGCCGCCGGTGCTGCTCGGAAGAGCACTACCGGGCGCCGCCGCGGGCGTCCCCCGGGCTCCCGAAACCGTCGTGCCGTCGCCGCTGCCCCGAGCAACCCGGCTGAGGCGATGAGCCGCATGATCCAGGACCTGGTCAACGAGAACAAGGCGCTCAAGGCGCAGGTCAAAGACCTCGAGGCCGGGTGGAAGAAGATCGAGGCTGCCCTGGGGACCAACGTCAAGCGGGCGAGCCGCACGGTCAAGCGGACCGCGCGTGCCGCCTCCCGCAAGGTCGAACAGGTCATCGACGCCGTCAGCTGACCCCTAAATCGTGGCCGGTACCCCAGTCGCGGGGTGCCGGCCCGTCACCCCTGCAAAGGAAAAAACCCCGCCTCTTTCGAGACGGGGCTTTTTTCAGGAGCGAGACGGTCGGGACCCCGTCGACTCCGGCGGAGTCCAGGGTGAGGACTCAACGCCTTGATCCTGTACTTAGATCCTGCGACGGGTACCGAAGAAGCCGAAGCCCCCGGTGAGCAGCGCGAGCACGATGCAGATGACGCCCACCATGGTGTAGCCCATCACGAGGAAGATAATCCCCAGGAGAAGAAGCAGTCCGCCTCCACCGTAGAGCATGCCAACCTCCTTACTGGGAAGCGCCCACTCTGGGACACCTCCATAACTTGATACGAACTATATCACCTCTTTATACAAAGTCAATACCCTGACACGGGATACTGCGCTACCACTGTTGACGGTGATCCGCAGCACCCGACGGCGCCGCACCATCAGTGCTCGCCGCCGTGGAGAAGTCATCGAGGTCACCGTCCCCGCGGGCATGCGCGCTTCCGAAGAGGCGGTCTGGGTGGAGAAGATGCGCAACCGCATCCTGCGGGCCGAGCGGCGCCCCGGGGACGAGGACCTGCAGCGCCGCGCCGAGGCCCTGTCTCGCCGCCACTTCAGCGGTGAGTTGAAGGCCTCGTCGGTGCGATGGTCGGAACAACAGAACGCTCGCTGGGGTAGCTGCACAGTGGACACCGGCGCGATCCGGCTGAGTTCGCGGATGCAGGGCTTCCCCGCATGGGTCGTGGATTATGTGCTGGTGCACGAGCTGGCGCATTTGCGCTACAACGGCCACGGGCCGCGCTTCTGGTCGCTGGTCAAGCGCTACCCCCTCACCGAGCGCGCGCGTGGGTACCTCATCGCCAAGGGCGGCGAGGCCGACTGAAGCACCCCCGCCAGGCTTAATCTGAATGGCCTCAAGGCCCGGGGGCACGCCTCCCCGGGTTCAGCGGCGCCGCCCCGATGTTGTAGCTCCCTGTCACACCCTCTCGCGGGCCGTGCTGCTTACTCGAGTCCGACCGTCTCCCCTACCGCCGCCGCCGCCGCATCGAGGCGGCGCTTCACCCCGTCCAGGTCGGCGCCAAAGGCAGCGACGGTGAGACGCCTCACGCCGAGGGCCGCCAGCCGCTCCAGGGCATCCGGCGTGGGTCGCGTCCCGAAGCTGACCTCAATGATGCCGGGGTCGCGGCCGGCCTCCTCGGCCGCGGCGCGCATGACTGCCAGAAGATGCTCCAGTTCGTCGATCGTCGGGGGCGCCGGGAAGAAGCCGTCGCCGAGCCGTCCCGCGCGTCGCGCGGCCGCCTCGCTGTGGCCGCCTACGATGATGGGGATCGTGCCGTTGACCGGGCGAGGGTTCACGCGAGCATCCTCGAAGCTGAAGTGCCGCCCATGGAAAGTCGGCCGGTCCTGGGTCCACAGCGCGCGCATGACCGCGACGTATTCATCCGTGCGCGCCCCTCGGCCCTCGAAGGGCACACCCAGGACCTCGAACTCCTCGCGCAGCCAGCCGACGCCCACGCCGAGCTCCACCCGTCCCCCGGTGAGGTGGTCGAGGGTTGCCACCTCCTTTGCCGTGACCACGGGGTTGCGCTGCGGCAGGATCAGCATCCCGGTGCAGAGACGGATCCGCCTGGTGGCCGCGCCGACCCAGGTGAGCCAGATCAAGGGGTCGGGGATGACGGCGTCCTCGTCACCTGCCATGCGGCCGGATGGGCTGTACGGGTACTTCGACGTGTAACCGCCGGGGATGACCACGTGCTCGATGGTCCAGAGGGAGTCGAAACCGACCCCCTCCGCGTGCCGGGCGATCGCGGTGGCGTGGGACGGGTCGGCGGCGAGGCCGGAGTTGGCGAAGGCGAGACCCAGTTTCATTGCCCGGCCCAGACTAGTGGACTGAAACGGCCGAATGCAGAGCATCCGGCGCCTGAGACCGACGGGGCTTTCTTATTCGATCTTCACCTGCGAGTGTTTCGCTGGCAGCTATGACCTCCCCTCAGCCGCGGGTCCTTGTGGTCGATGACGACGCCGCCATCGCCTCCTCGTTGCGGCGCGCCCTTCTCTACGAGGGGTACGCCGTGACGGTGGCCATCGATGGCGATGCGGGCCTGGCACGCGTGCGCGCCGACCAGCCGGACCTTGTGATCCTGGACGTCATGCTGCCGGGCATCGATGGACTGGAGGTCTGCCGCCAGATCCGTGAGCAGGACGATGTCCCCGTCCTGATGCTGACCGCCCGCGACGCCACCCTGGACCGCGTGGCGGGCCTTGACAGCGGGGCGGACGACTACCTCGTCAAACCCTTCGCGTACGAGGAACTGTTGGCGCGGGTACGCGCCCTCCTGCGCCGCAAGCCCGCGCAGTCCTCCCGGGTCCTGAAGTTCGCGGACCTGGTCGTGGACACCGGCACGCGCGAGGTTCGCCGGGGAGAACGGGACATCGAGTTCACGCCGCGGGAGTTCGACCTGGTCCAGTTCTTCCTGCGCAACCCCCGGCAGGTTCTCACGCGAGATCGCATCCTCGACGTCGTCTGGGGCTATGGCTTCGGGGCCACCAGCAACTCCGTGGACGTGTACGTCGGTTATGTCCGCGCCAAGCTCGAAGAGAGCGGAGAGCCGCGGCTGCTGCACACAATCCGCGGCGTGGGATACGCACTGCGGGAGCCCTGATGAGGCAACTGCGCGCGCTGACCATCCGCGCGCGGATCGCGCTCTTCGGCACCTCGGTGGTGGTCGTCGCGGTGCTGGCCTTTGGCGGGCTTGTCGACTTCCTCTTCGAGCGCAGCGCCTACGCCAGCCAGGACCAGGTGTTGCAGTCGCGCACCCAGCAGGTGGTTCGCCCCGCGGGTGGACGCCCGCCACGCAGCGGCATCCCGCGCCTTGTCGAGGGCGGCCGCGCCCAGGTCCCGGTGGACATCCGCACCAGCGGCGACACCTTCATGGAGTTTGTGGACGCGTCGGCGAGGCCGCTTTTCAGTACGGGCGAGGTAGACGGCCGGCCGCCGCGCCTGCCCTCTGAGGTGCTGGCCGATGCCAGCCGCGATGGTTCAACGCTTGCCACCATCACCGACTCCGGGCTCAGGATTCGGGTTGCCGTCCGGCCCCTCGTCCTGCCCCGGCCCCCCGGAGGTTCCAGTGCGCCGCCGGCGACCGGCGATCCCACCGGCTCGATCGCTGGATTCGTGGTGGTCGGCCAGCCCGCGGCTCGGATCGCGGCCGAGGTCGACCAACTCCGCCTCTACCTACTCCTCGCGGCCAGCCTGATCCTTGCTCTCGCCCTCCTCGCCAGCTGGGTCGTCGCGGGGCGGGCGCTTCGCCCCCTGGACGACATGACGGCGACCGTGGAGGCCGTGGGGTCGGCCAGCGACCTGCGACGCCGCCTCCCCCCGGCGTTCGCAGAGGATGAGCTGGGCCGGCTGACCGGGGCCTTCAACGGCATGATGGGGCGCCTCGAGGAGGCCTACGGGCGGCTCGAGGAGAGCCTGGACTCCCAGCGACGCTTCGTCGCGGACGCATCGCACGAGTTACGCACCCCGCTGACCACCATTCGCAGCAACCTCGGCCTGCTGCTCGGTCGCGGCGACGTCACCGAGGGCGACCGCCGGGAGGCGCTGGAGGACATGCGAGGCGAATCGGAGCGTATGAGCCGCCTCGTCCAGGACCTGCTCACCCTGGCGCGGGCGGATGCGGGCCAGGCCCTGGAGATGAACCCGCTGGACCTGCCGGCGGAACTTGCCGACGTCTGCCGGCAGGCCCGACTTACCTACCCGGGCAGCGAGGTGACCTTCGAAGCCGGCGAAGTGCCCACATTCCGGGGAAATGCCGACAGCCTTCGCCAGCTGCTCTGGATCCTGGTCGACAATGCGGCCCGGCACCTGCCCGAGAGGGGCCGCGTGGAGGTCGTCCTTGGAGCGCATGATGGCGCTGTCCTCCTAACCGTCAGCGATGACGGCGTCGGCATCGCGGAGGCCGAGCGCGAGAAGGTCTTCGAACGCTTCTATCGCTCCGACCGGGCGCGCGTGGCAGGGGGCGCGGGCCTCGGCCTGTCGATCGCGCGGTGGATCGTCCAGCAGCACGGGGGGCGCATCAGCGCCGCCGCGAACCCGGGCGGTCGAGGCGCCCTGTTGCGGGTCGAACTGCCGCAGTCTTCTTAGTTAACTCTTACCCGAGACTCAGACATCTCACAGGCCCGCACGCGAAGCTGGTACTGATGAGACGTTTTGCGACGCGCCGGGTCGCGCTGGGCGCCGCCCTGGCGATCGCCGTCCTGGCCACGGCCGGCTGGTTTGCCACCCACCAGGGATCCTCGGCGCCCACATACAGGCTGGCTTCCGCCTCGCTGGGGACGGTGACGCAGACGATCCCGATTTCCGGCAACCTCGCCGCGGTCAGCCAGTCCGACCTGGACTTCGCCACCGCCGGGCGCGTGGCCGTGGTCAAGGTCAGCCCCGGCCAGCACGTGAACCCCGGCGACGTCCTGGCGAGCCTCGAAACCGCCCAGCTCGCCGGCGCGGTGACCTCAGCGCAGGCGGGTCTGCAGTCTGCCCAGGCCCGCCTGTCGCTCGACCAGGCCGGCGCCACCGCCCAGGCCCTCAGCTCGGCCCAGGCATCCGTGAGCAGCGCGACGGTGCAGTTGCAGAATGCCCAGACCGCCCTTGCGGACACGGTCGCCTCCAACGCCCAGGCACTGGCCCAGGCGCAGGCCGCGGTCGCCTCCGACCAGGCCACGGTTGACGCCGATCAATCGGTGCTGGACGCCGACCGCGCCAAGCAGCAGTCCGATACCAACGCCATGAACAGCGACTGCGCATCCAACAGTTCCGGGAGCGCCTGCAACTCCGACCGCCAGGCGGTCCAGGCGGACAACCAGCGCGTGGCCGCGGACCAGCAGACTCTGACGCGCGACCAGGGCATCCTCAGCGGCGCGCAGAACGCGCTCGCGGCGACCCTGGTCAAAAACCAGCAGAGCTACGACCAGGCGATGGGCCAGGTGAATTCCGCCCGCGTCGCCCTGCAGAATGCCCGCGCGGCGCTGGCCGCCCTGCAGGCGGGCAGCACGCCGCAGCAGCTGTCCATCGACGAGAGCGCCGTCGCCGTCGCGCAGGTGGCCCTGGACACGGCGCAGCGGAACCTGGGCCAGGCAACCATCACGGCGCCGGTCGCGGGAATCGTCAGCGCCGTCAACCTGGTGGTCGGGCAGAACGTCAGCGCCGGCGGGGGCACCTCCTCGGCGGCGGCCCCGGCCACGCACGCCGTCTCCATGCTGACCCCGGGCGCCTACCAGGTCACCGGCTCGGTCAGCGACTCCCAGGTCTCCCAGGTTGCCACCGGGCAGCTGGCGAGGGTCATCCCCGCGGGAACCAGCGAGGCTTTGACCGGCAAGGTCACCGCGGTATCCCCGACCGCCACCGTCACGTCCGGCGTGGCCACGTTCTCGGTGACCGTCACCCTGGACGCCGGTGACCTCACGGTCCACGCCGGCGCGTCGGCAGCGGTGAACATCATTGTCAACCAGGTCGTACACGTCCTGACAGTGCCCACCAGCGCGGTCAAGACGACCGGCGCGGGCACCGCGGTGCAGGTGCTGTCGGGCGGGCGGCCAACGCTGCGGCCGGTCACCATCGGCGCTTCCGACGCGGTCCGTACCCAGGTGGTCTCGGGCCTGGATGACGGGGACCAGGTGGTGGTGGCGACAGTGTCACGAACGGTCCCGACGACCACCAACGGTGGCGGCCTCTTCGGGCCCGGCGGCGCGCCTGGCGGCCGCGGTGCGCGCGGTGGGGGCTGACCCCGGCGAAGTCCTCCGCCTGGAAGCCGTCGAGAAGGTCTACGGCCGTGGCGCCGCCACGGTGCGTGCGCTCGAGGGTGTCAGCTTCAGCGTTCGGCAGGGCGACTTCGTTGCGGTGATGGGACCGTCGGGCTCGGGGAAATCGACCCTGATGCACATCCTTGGCTGTCTCGACGTACCCACAGCCGGCCGCTACCTCTTCGGCGGCGAGGACGTCAGCCGGATGAGTGAGCACCAGCTAGCGGGTGTCCGCAACCGTCGCATCGGCTTCGTCTTCCAGCAGTTCCAGCTGCTCCCATCCATGACGGCGTGGCGCAACGTGGAGCTGCCCCTGCTGTACCGCGCCGCCGTCAACCGCCGAGCCTCCGCGCTTCAGTCGCTGGCCCAGGTCGGCCTGGCCGACCGCGTCAACCATCGGCCCGCGGAGCTGTCGGGGGGGCAGCAGCAGCGGGTGGCGATCGCCCGCGCGCTGGTCACCAACCCGGACCTGGTCCTTGCCGATGAGCCGACCGGCAACCTCGACTCGAACTCCAGCCGGGAGGTCCTGGCAATCCTCAGCCAACTCAACGCCGCCGGGCGGACAGTGGTGCTGATCACGCACGACCCGGGGGTGGCGGCCGTCGCCCGCAGGGTACTGGAGATGAGCGACGGCCGGCTTCGTGAACTGGTGGCGACGTGAGTCTCTGGCGCACCATCGAGACCGGGCTGCGGGGGCTCAGCGGGCACCGGCTGCGGTCGGTCCTGACAACCCTTGGCATCCTCTTCGGCGTCGCCGCGGTGATCA
This sequence comes from Candidatus Dormibacteria bacterium, assembly GCA_046262515.1. GTDB lineage: Bacteria > Chloroflexota > Dormibacteria > DASZGP01 > DASZGP01 > JAXDLW01. The sequence continues at coordinate 14,189 of JBHEMP010000006.1, forward strand.
CCACGGTGGGGATCGGCCAGGCGTCTTCCAACGCCGTCAACGCGCGCATTTCAGCGCTCGGCACCAACCTGCTCACGATCAGCCCCGGCAGCACCGTCAGCGGCGGGGTCTTCGGCGGGGGGGCAACGGCCAACACGCTGACGATGGAAGACGTTCGCGGCCTCGCGGACCGCGGCAATGCGCCGGATGTCCAGGCGGTCGCGCCGGTCGTGCAGGCCCGCAAATCAATCGTCAGCGCAGGTTCGAACTGGTCCACGCAGGTCCAGGGCAGCACGCCGGGATGGCTCGTGGCGAACGCCCGCACGGTGGGCAGTGGACGCTTCTTCACCGACGCCGAGGTGCGCACCCGGGGTCAGGTCGTCCTCCTCGGGACCACCACCGCGGCCCAGTTGGGAGTCGGCGTCGGGGATGCGGTGACGATCGGCCCGGCGCAATTCCAGGTGATCGGCCTGCTGGCCTCGAGTGGCGGCCAGGGCTTCCAGAATGGCGACGACATGGCCATGGTGCCGATAACCACCGCCCAGGACGAGCTCACCGGCGGTAACGCCAACTCCGTCTCGCGGATCCTCCTCAGTGCGTCCAGCGCCGACACCATCGGCTCCGCCTACCAGGAGGCGAGCGCCCTCTTGACCAACACCCACCACGTCGGCTCGGGCACCGCGGACTTCACCATCCAGTCGCAGAGCAACTTCCTCAGCACAGCGCAGTCCATAACAACGACTCTGACGATCCTGCTTGCCAGCGTCGCGGCGATCTCGCTGCTGGTGGGAGGGATCGGGGTGATGAACATCATGCTGGTGTCGGTCACCGAGCGGACCAGTGAGATCGGGCTACGCAAGGCACTTGGAGCCCGCCCGGGCGATATCCTGCGCCAGTTCCTCTTCGAAGCCGCCGCGTTGAGCATCCTTGGCGGGCTACTGGGCGTTGCGCTTGCCCTGCTGGCCGCGCAGGTCCTGCCTCGGGTGAGCAGCATCGCCGTCGCCATCAGCCCGGCGCCCGTCTTGATCGCGGTCACCGTCGCGGGTGCGGTGGGCCTGGTCTTCGGCGTCTATCCCGCCACCCGGGCTGCCCGCCTCGCTCCCATCGAAGCCCTGAGGGCGCAGTGAACAACCCGTCCTCACCACCACGGAGACACATGAAAAAATTTGCTGGTCCCTTTATCGGCGCCGCGCTAGCCATCGGGCTTGGCGCCTGCGGGCCCGCGGGCACCGCCGCTGCCGTCAAACCTAGCCCCAGCCCGAGCCCCCGCGTCCGCAGCGGGGCCGCCGGCGAGTTGGTCAAGATTTCTCCCGGGGAGCTGATCCTGAGCAGCGCCCTTGGTGACGTGACCGTGGGTTACACCGACGCCACCGTTTTCCAGCGAGCCAGCACCGGCACCCTGGCGGATGTCACGGTCGGCAAATGCGTGGTGATCACGGGGCAGAAGGACGGAACCGGCGCCCTCATCGCCAGCGGCGTGGGGCTTACGAGCCCTGTGGCCGGGGCGTGCCCACCACCCGGTTTTGGCGGCGGGCGGTTGAACCCTGACGGGACGCCCCGGAGCCCCCGGCCGCTTCCCTCGGGCTCGCCGAGGCCAGCGGCCAACCTCGCCGTGGTCGCCGGGATAGTCACCGCGGTCAATGGGACCACCATCTCCGTCCGCGACGCCGCTGGCGCTGCCCAATCGGTAACCGTGCCGACGACCGTCAGGGTCCTCCGCACGACGGCAGCGGCCGCCAGCGACCTTGCGCTGCACCAGTGCCTCCAGGCCCAGGGGCAGCGGGACGCAGCCGGGCGAGTTTCGGCCCGGAGCATCACGATCGTCCCGCCGTCGGCCAGCGGCTGCACCTTTGGGGGCGGAGGTTTCGGAAGGCCCGGGGGCGGGGGCCGCGGTAACGGATCGGGCGGCCCGCCCGGCCCCGCGCTGGGCGCCGGCCCACCCCCCGCGGACTGACAGAAAGGCGCTACAGAACCGTTGCAGGACCCCGCCCGTGCGGTGTCGGTACACTACGTTCGATCGCCGGTCGCAGGGTGGGGGGACCCAACACCATGACAGCGAAAGCGCAGCGCGCGGCCCTCAAGGCAACGGGGGCAACGAGGGCCCAGCGCGAGCAGTCCACCACAGCCTGGTTCCGCTCCCTGCTGGAGTCGACCGGCGAGGGCATCTGCGGCCTCGACCTGGAGGGTCGCGTCACTTTCGTGAACCGTGCGGCGACGGACCTGCTGGGCTACGAACGCGGGCAGATGCAGGGTATCGACCTGCACGATGCCTGCCACCACACTCGAGCTGACGGCACGCCATACCCGCGCGCGGCATGCCCCATCCTCCGCGCCTCTCGGACCGGTGCAGGGGTGCGTATCGACACCGAACTCTTCTGGAAACGCGACGGGACGTCTTTCCCGGTGGAGTACTCCTCGCACGCGATCGTGGACCTGGGCGGGGCTACCCGCGGCATCGTGTTGACATTCACAGATATCAGCGACCGGCGGCGTCAGGGGCAGGCGGCGGAGGACCTGAACCGGGCGTTGATGGCAACGAAAGCCGAATTGGAGCGGGCGAATCTACTGAAAAGTGACTTCCTGGCCACCATGAGCCATGAGCTCCGCACTCCCCTGAACGCCATCATGGGGTTTGCCGGTCTGATGAGGAACGGCCTCGCCGGGGAGATGAACGAGACGGCCAAGGACTACCTGGAGCGCATCGACCGCAACGCCGAGGTGCTGCTGGCCCTGCTCAGCGATGTCCTGGACCTGAGCAGGATCGAGGCCGACCGGATGTCTCTCAGCATCCACGTGCTGGACGTGATGGCGGTGGTCGGGGAGGTGGTTGAGAACATGCGGTCGCTGGCCGACCACAAGGGGCTGGTTTTGGAACTTCGTGACTTCACCTCCGACCCCAACGTCCTGGCCAACGAGCGCGCGGTGAGCCAGGTTGTCACGAACCTACTCAGCAACGCCATCAAGTTCACCGAAAGCGGATCAGTGATAGTGCAGGTCAAAAGGGATGGCAGCCGGGCGGTCATCGACGTGGTCGACACTGGCCCCGGGATCGCCGCGGAGGAGCAGGAACTGGTTTTCGAGGCGTTTCGCCAGGTCGGCGCGCACGCTCGAACCGGGACCGGTGGCACCGGCCTGGGGCTGGCGATCAGCCAGCGGCTCGCCCGGGAACTCGGCGGTGACCTGCGGATGACCAGCGACCTGGGCATGGGCAGCCACTTCTCGCTCGAACTGGTCGCGGCGAGCGTCAACGGGATCAGCACGGACAAGGGGACCGGGCCGGCGCCCTCGGTGCTCTGGGCGACATCAGACCTAGCCTCCACGCAGCGCCTGGGGGAGTGGGTGGGGGCCCTTGGGCTCGGCTTTGTCGGGTTCGCCGCGCCCGGCCTGCTCGTCAGGGCCGCGTTGGAGATGCGCCCGGCGGTAATCGCCATGGACCTGCCGCCGAATGTCGTGGCGGCGTTCGTAGCCGAGATCAAGGAGAACCCTCTCCTGGCGGCTCGTCCCATGCTGGTGGTCTCGGGCGACGGGGCGGGCGTGTGGGACGTCTACCCCGATGTCCGGCGACTGTCACGTCCCTTCGGGCCCGAAGAGCTGCACAGCTGCCTAGGGGACCTCCGCTCCGTCGCCGGGCCCGCTATCGCTGAAGCATGAAAGCCCTCATCTGCCTCGTCGAGGACTACGCGGACAACCGGGTACTGGTGAGCGCCTTACTGACCGCGGGCGGGCTCGATGTGGAGGCGGTAGGGGACGGTGAATCCCTTTTTCGGTTGCTCGAGGCCGGGATCCAGCCTGACCTGTTTCTCCTGGACCTTTCGCTTCCCGGAGAAGATGGCACCACCCTGATGCGCCGCCTCAAGGCAGATGAGCGTTGGAGGGGCCGGCCCGTAGTCGCCCTGACCGCTCATGCGATCAAGGCCGACGTGGACTGGGCGCTTGCCCAGGGCTTCGATGGGTACATCACCAAGCCCGTCGACGTCGCCACCTTCGCCACCACCATCCGCCGCTTCCTTTCCTGACGCTTCCGCCCTGACGCGCTGTCCGTCAACAAGGAATCTGACTTTCGGGCAAGTGATCCGTCAGGAAGGAATCTGACCGTAACGGATTTCTTGGTGAGCCTACGCACTGGCGACCTGGAGGTTGCCCGGGAGGGCTGCGAGGGTTCGATCGATCTCG
>JBHEMP010000007.1:0-14530 GCA_046262515.1 Candidatus Dormibacteria bacterium
TGAGCACACTGATACTCCTGCGCCACGGCGAGAGCGAGTGGAACCTGGCCAATCGATTCACGGGCTGGGAGGACGTCGCGCTGTCCGAGAAGGGGCTGGCCGAGGCGGCTGAGGCAGGCTCGCTGATGGCCGCCGCGGGCCTCGAGCCCCGGGTGCTGCATACATCGCTCCAGGTCCGCGCTATCCAGACCGCGGACATCGCGCTGCGGCAGATGAGACGGCACTGGATCCCCGTCCGCCGCCACTGGCGGCTCAACGAGCGCCATTACGGCGCGCTGCAGGGGCTCGACAAGCGTGAGACCGCGCAGCAGTACGGTGATGAGCAGGTGAAGGTCTGGCGGCGCAGCTACTCCACGCCGCCGCCGCCGGTCGACCGTGACGACCTTCGCCACCCCAGCCACGACCCCCGATACGCCGATGTCGCACCCGAGCTGCTCCCCGCCAGCGAATCCCTCTGCGACGTCGTCGCCCGCATGCTCCCGTACTGGTACGACGCCATCGTTCCCGACCTCCGTCGCGAGGGAACTGTGCTCGTGGCAGCCCATGGAAACAGCCTGCGCGCGCTGGTCAAGCACCTCGATGGTGTCTCCGAGGAGAAGATCGTCGAGCTGAACATCCCCACCGGCCTACCCCTGGTCTACAGTCTCGACGACGGCCTCCAGGTGGTCGGCAGCCACTACCTGGGCGATCCTGCCGCGGCCGCCGCAAGGGCTGCGGCGGTCGCTCGCCAGGCCTCGGCGACCGGTCGCTGACCGGCGCCGGAGCCCGAATGGCGCGGGCCCGGACATCTGTTCTAATTGCAGGCGCCGATGAACATCCTCGTCCTGAAGCCCGGCCCGCTTGGTGGCGTGCTCATGACGACCCCACTCCTGGCCACCATTCGCGCCGCCTACCCCGATGCTCGGATCGACTTTGCGGTCGGCGAGCGATCGCGGCCGGGGATCGCCACCAACCCTGACATCAACGAGGTCATCCCGCTCTTTGAGGGGGCCGACCGCTCGGAGGCGCCGGCAATCCAGGTCGCCGCGGCCGCGTTTCGACTGCGCTGGCGGCGCTACGACATGGCCTTTTGCGCGGATGACTCGCCAGCGACCCGCCACGTTGCCTACCTTGCGGGGATCCCTCGCCGTTTCGGCCTGGCGCGGGGTGCTGCCCCGGGCCTGACCGACGCTGTCCGCGTCGCCGACGATGGGCATGAGGTGGACCGATACCTCGCCCTCGCGGAAAAGGCGGGGCTGCGCCGCCACCTCCGGCGGGATTTGAAGTATGTCCCGACACAGGGGTCCCTCGAGCGCGCCATCCAATTGCTCAAGAGCCGCGGGTTCGATGCGCTGCCCTTCCGGGTGGCGCTCTGCCCGGGTGGCGGGGACGCGCCCGGTGACACGCGCGACCACCGTCGGTGGCCGGCGGAACGCTACGCCCTGCTGGCCAACGAGATGATCGAGCGCTATGGGGGTGGGGTGGTGCTGCTCGGGGAAGAAAGCGAACGCGAGCTCAACTTCCTCGTTCGCAACGACATCAACCACCCCGTCCTGGACCTCACTGGCCGCCTGGAGCTGGATGGCGTCGGCGCGGTCATGCAGCTGTGCGACGCCGTGATCGCCAACGACACCGGCTCGATGCACCTGGCGGTCGCGGTCGGCACCCCGACGGTGGGGATATTCGGCCCAACCGCCGCGCGAACCGCCGGTCCCTATGGCCGCCGGCACCGGGCCGTGCAGTCCCACGTCTGGTGCGGTCCGTGCGCCGGCATCGGCGGCCCCATGGAGGGCTGCGGCGCGGCGTGCATCCAGCGCATCACGGTCAGGGACCTCGTCGCCGTGCTGGAATCCCGGCCCGCCTGATCTCTGTTGCCGTCCTCCGTTCGCATCCTCGATGTCGACGTCGACGCGGTCACCCTGGCTGAGGCCGTGGATGCGATAGGCGACGCCGTGGACGCCTGTCGTGGTCATGGTGGATCCACCTTCCAGGTGGCGACCGTCAACCCCCAGTTCGTAATCCTTGCTCGCGGTGACCGGGCCTTTCGCGACATTCTCCGGGGCGCGGCCCTGCGTGTTCCAGATGGGGTCGGCGTCGTGCAGGCATCGTGGATCCTGGGCCGCCCCCTGCCCGGGCGCGTGCCGGGGGTGGAGCTGGTTCAGTCGCTGGCGGCGTCGTCGGCGCGTCGCGGCCACCGCCTCTTCCTGCTGGGCGCCGCCCCGGGAGTGGCGGAGGCGGTGGCGACGCGGCTGTTGCGCCACAGCCCTGGACTGACAGTCGCCGGGACCTTTGCCGGCGACGCCTCAGAGGCGGGCGACGCGGAAAGCCTCGGCAGGATCCGCGAGGCCCGTGCGGACATTCTCCTGGTGGCCTACGGAGCGCCCGCCCAGGAGCGCTGGCTTGCGCGCAACCTGGTGGTGTCCGGCGCCGCGGCGGGGATCGGGGTGGGGGGAACCTTCGACTACCTGGCCGGCCGCGTCCAGCGCGCGCCGGCGGTGATGCGACGGCTGGGGCTGGAGTGGTTGTTCAGGGTCGTGCGCCAGCCCTGGCGCATAGGGCGGATCGCGCAGCTGCCGCTTTTCCTGTTGCTGGTCATCCGCCAGCGCCTCCGAGGCACGTGATGGCGGACCGCACCCGCGCTCCAGGCCTCACCGTCAACACCTTGCTACTGCTGACCCTGGCGCTGGTGGTGTTCGCCTCGCTGGCGCGACCCGGCGACCCGGTTCACCCCTTCATCGATACCGATCTCTGGTGGCACCTGGCCAACGGCCGTTACATCCTGGGCCACGGCGTCCCGGTCCACGACATCTACTCGCACACTGCGGTCGGGCACGTCTGGGTGGTCCACGAGTGGCTGTCGGACGTCAGTTTCTACCTGCTCTACCAGGTCGGCGGGTTTGCCCTCCTGGCCGTCCTGACGGCGGCCGCCGTGGTCGTCGGAATGGCCCTCGTCATGCGGGCGCTGCGCCAATCCGGCCTGGGCCACATGCCCACGGTGGGCCTCGCGCTGGTCCTTTTCTTCGCCGCGTCCACCGCGTTTGGCGCTCGTCCGCAGGTAGTCAACTTCCTGCTGGTGGCAGTCCTCTGCGCGCTGCTCGCCCGATACCGGCGCGCCCCCGGCCGCTGGATCTGGGCCCTGGTGCCAGGCTTTGTACTTTGGGCCAACCTCCACGGCGGCTACGTCGTGGGCGTAGGCCTGCTCGCCCTGTTCACGGCGGGGGAAGCCGCGCAGGCGCGGTGGCCACGACTGCACCGACTTCGCGAGGGCGGTGTGGATCTCCTTGAGCCGCGGGACCTGCGCCGGCTGTGGGTCATTCTCCCGCTCGCGTACCTGGCCGGCCTGTTCACCCCCGCCACCTACCGCACGCTGGGCTTCGCCGCGGGCACCTTGAGTTCTTCCCTGATCCAGGGCCAGATCGTCGAATGGAGTTCCCCGGACTTCCACGCGCCGCAGGGGATGGCGGTGCTGCTCTGCATCCTGGTCCTCGTCGCAGGCGGCCTGGTGGGCGGTCGCGTGGGGACCCCGGCCAGCGATCCCACCTTCCTTGCGTGGGGCCTGGTGACCCTCGCCATGGCCCTGACCTCCACTCGCCACATCCAGGTCTTCGCCGTCGCCGGCGCGCCGATGATGGGAGGCGCCGTTGCCGCTCTTCTCGGTGGCCTGGGGGTGCGCCCCCGCCGATTACGGCCGGCGAACGCGGCGATGGCCCGGCTCAACGTCACCATCCTCGCCGCCGAGGTCTTGCTGGCCTCGGGATACGTGGCCTGGAACCTGCGGCCGCAAGCCGTGGCCGCCGTGACTCGCAGTGTCGAGCCCGTGGCCGCGACCGACTGGCTGCTGGCGCACCGCACCGAGGCGCGCCGGGAGCTGTTCAACAACTACGGGTGGGGCGGCTGGCTGGACTGGAAGGCGAACCCAGCCTACCCCGTCTTCATCGACGGCCGTGTGGAGGTCTTCGGCGACAGGGTCTTTGGTGATTACCTCCGGGTGGAGTCCCTCTCGGCAAACTGGGCTGACGTCCTCGAACGGCACCACGTTCGCACCATCCTGGTCCCTCCCGGTGACCGGCTCGGCCTGGTCCTCCCGGCGCACGGGTGGCGCGCGGTCTATCAAGACCCCGAAGCCGTGGTTTATACCCTTGACTGACCCGACGCCACCCCGGCTCAGCGTCGTCGTTCCGGCGTACAACGAGGCCCGCCGCCTGCCGCCCTCCCTGCGCGTCATCGACGCCTACCTTCGAGCTGAGGGCCATCGCGGCGAGCTGATCGTGGTGGACGACGGCAGCTCGGACGGGACGTCCGACCTGGTCGAGGGCCTCGCGGCCGAGGGCCTGAATGTGCGGCTGCTTCGCCATCAGTCGAATCGCGGCAAGGGGGCCGCCGTGCGCACCGGGGTCATGGCTGCGGCCGGGGACGTGGTTCTGTTCACCGACGCCGACCTGTCGACGCCCATCGAGGATGTCGACCTGCTGCTCTCGGCCATCGAAAGCGGGGCTCATGTCGCGATCGGTTCGCGCGCCGTTGACCGCAGTCTCACCAGTGTTCATCAACCGTGGCTGCGCGACCGCGCCGGCCGCGTCTTCAACCTCTTCGTTCAGGTGATCCTCCTGCCGGGATTGAAGGACACCCAGTGTGGTTTCAAGGCTTTCCGCGGCGGAATCGCCCAGGAACTCTTCGCCGCGACTGAAACGGACGGCTTTGAGTTCGACACCGAGGTGCTCTACCGAGCCCGACGGAGGGGGCTGGTGACCAGGGAGATCGCCGTTCACTGGCGGGACAGTCCTGATTCGCGCGTCAACGCTCTGCTGGACTCGCCGCGGATGCTGCTGGGCCTCTTTCGGATCCGGCGCCTGGTCAGGTGAGCCCGGCAGGCGAACGCGACGGGGCCCGCTGGCGCCCTGAGCTGCTCGCGGCCGTGCTCGGGGGGCTGCTCCTCTTCGCGGTGTCGCTGGTGCCCTACCTGGTGGCGCAGGCCAACGCGCCCGCCGGCCGTACCTTCAACGGGTTCTTTTTCATCGCTGATGACGCGGCAACGTACATCTCCAAGATGCGCGAGGGCGCTGACGGTGCGTGGGCGTGGCGGGACCCGTATATTTCGCAGCCGCTTCCCCACCCTGTCGCGCTCTTTCTCTTCTACGTCCTCTGGGGAAAGGTCGCGGGCCTGCTGCATGTATCGATGTACGTGGGGTACCACCTGGCCCGCCTCAGCGGCGCCATCGCCCTGGTGGGCGCCGCGAGGCTGCTGGCGCGTACGTGCCTGCCGCCGGGACGTCCGCGCAGGGTCGCGGTGGTCCTGGCGCTGGGCGGCTCCGGGCTGGGGTGGTTCCTTCAACTCGCCGCCGCGTTCAGCGGCAGCCACGTCCTGGCAGGCCAGCGTCTTGAGGCCCTGGAGCTGCACCTTCCCGAGCTGAGCGGGTTCTATTCGATCACCGCCATCCCTCATTTCGCGTGGGCTGCCGCCCTGATGGCGTTCGCGCTTGTAGCGCTTATGCACATCACGGACGGGCTGGAGCCAGCGCGCTGGCTGGCGGTGGCAGTGGCCTCGATGCTGGCGCTCTGCCTCATACACCCTCAGATGCTCTTCGTTCTCGGCCCGCTCGCGATAACCCACCTGGTCGCCGGTCGGCGGGGGGCGCACGCGCTGGCCCTGGTGGCGGCGCCCTTCCTGGTCTGCCTGCCCGTGCTGCTCTACTTCCTGCGCATCCTGACAAGCGATGAGGTGGTGGCGGCCTGGTCGCGCGAGTGGCGTCACCAGGCCCCGGACCCGCTGGGCCTGGTGTTCGGGCTGGGCGTGCCACTGGCGTTCGCGGTGGTCACGATGGTCCGCTGGCGGCGCGCCGGACCGGGGCTGCGATTGATGACCGCGTGGTTGCTGCTGGTCTTTTTGGTGCTGTACCTGCCCAACCCGGTGAACATCCAGCGACGCCTCATGGACGGCATCTACCTCCCCGTCGCGATGCTGGCGGCGGCGGGACTGGAGCATTTCATCGCGTGGCGCGCGGGTCGGCCCCGGGGGTGGTTCAGGGCACCCGGTCCGCTGGCCCTGGGTGCGGTCGGCGTCAGCATGGTGATGAGCGTGCTGGTTTGGGGCACGGCGATGACCGCTGCGCTCGCTCGGGAACCGATCATTTACACCGATAGCGCTGCTATGGCGGCCATGGAGTGGCTGTCCGGCCAGCGCGGCGCCGGCCTGGCGCCCGCGGTGCTGAGCCACCCGTCCACGGGGCTGTTCATCCCCGCGCGCAGCGGCTTGCGGGTGTACGTCGGCCACTACAGCGAGACCATCGACTACCAGCGCAAGGCCCGGGTCGCGTTTGAGGCCTTCCGGGCGGGGCCGTACGCGGTGGCCGCCCTCGCGCGCGACCAGCACACGGATCTCATCTTTGTCGGTCCCCTGGAGCAGGCGGTCGCGGGGACCGCGGTGATCGACGAAATCCCGGGCGCGGTGCGCGTATACGATCGTGGCGGGGTGCGTATCTACCGGCTCAGGTGAGCTCCCGCCACTGCGCCGGCGGCCTCACCCCGTTTGGCTGACCGCGTAGATGGTCGAGGACCCGGCCCGGAACACCCGTCGGAAAAGCCGGTTGCCCTCAGGCCGAAGCGGCGAGCCCGCCGCCTCCCGCGAGCTGAAATAGAGGTATCTGACCCCGCGCCGGTGCAGGTAGAGCGCAGGATCGGTGCGCTGGTAGAAGAAGTCGCCCAGGGAACCGAGTTCGCGGTCATAGTCCGGGGTGAAGGCCCATTCGCAACAGACGACGTGGGTGCCCCCGTAGGCCGCGACGAACTGCGAGGTCTGAGGCCCCGTCACGACGACGTCATCGGGTCCCGCGTGGTTCCTCAGCCACGAAAGTGCCTGGACGTCTCCACCCTCGAGGAAAAGCTCCCCCGAGTCGCGGAGTCCCGCGCGCGGGCTACCCAGCGTCAGGGCGAGAACCGTGGTCGAGCTGAAGATGATGACCAGGTTCAGGCTGAGCAGCCGCAGCCGGCGGCGATGGTAGCCGAAGAGGCGGGCACGCACGGCGCTGGCGAAGCCCCGCGAGCGCCAGAGGTGAGGCAACAGGCGGTGGACGAGGTTCCGCCCCGCCAGCCCGGCCACCGCCACTTGCATGCCTTCGGCCCGATGGTCGAGCGCGGACAGCGGCGCCAGCAGGATCACCAATCCCGCGGCGGTGAAGGACCAGAGCAGCGCTTCTCCCGGCGGCGCTCGCCGGGGATGGCGCAGGAGTCGCGGCAGCCCGGCCAGGGCGCAGAGACCGGGGAGTCCATACCCTGAGAGGTAGTACAGGGGATCCAGCGGCAGGTGGTGCGGCCGTCCCTGTCGGAGGAGTTCGGCGACCTGGACGTCGTGCCGCGTCAGCAGGTACGCGTAGGCGACGTAGGGCGCTGCCGCGCATGTGACCAGTGCGAGCTGGGCCAACCGGCGGGCGGCCCCCGGGCGGTCCCAGCGGCCGGTCGCCGACCCGAAGAGCCAGAACAGGCCCGCTGTGGCGACGACGACCCCTGCCTTCTCGGGGTGGATGACCGACAGGCCGGCCGCGCTGGCGGCCGCCACCAGGGTCGCCCGCCACCCGCCCCGGGGGGTCATCATGGCTCGGAGCAGGGCCCGCAGGAAGATTGCCAGCAGCAGCAGGACGGCGGCGAAATGCGGCGTCGCCAGCAGCCCGTACATGGCATTGCTCTCAATGAACGCCAGGTCGAACGGGGGGTTGGCGGCACGCGCACCGGAAGCCCCGAGCAACAGGGCGAGGACTCCTGTGCCGGCCGTGAACAGCAGGAAGAGCAGGGCCGCGCGCCGAGACGAGGTGCCCGGAAGGGCTTCGCCGTAAAGCTTCCAGGACTGGTGGATGAAGGCCGCGGCGAAAGCCAGTCGCGCCCCGTGGAAGACCAGTGCCATCGCCGCCGGCTGGCCCGACGGAAGCAGTTTCCCGAGCGCGACGTAGAAGAGGAGGATGGGCAGCCCCGGCTCCTGCCGCCACGTGAAGGAGTCGACGAATGTCCACCCACCCAGGTGGCTGTGAAGCATCACACTCAGGTAAAGGAAGGTGTCGCCGGGCACGAACAGCATGCCTGTGTAGCTGGTCCCGGCAGGCCGAAGCAACAGCAAAGCGATGTACGGGAAGCAGAGCAGGAGCAGGGCGACCACCATCCACCTCCCCAGGAAGTGCCGATCCTGGGTCCGCTCCGGGGCCGGCGTTTTAGCGCGGATCGGTGGACCCCGGCCTAGGACCGGCCGTGCCGGGCCAGCCAGTCCTGGGTTTGCGGCGTGCGGTGCAACATCACCGTTGCCCGGGAGTCGGTGTAGACCCTGACCCATTCCGGCGTCTGGTCCAGCGCAACAACCAGTGGCGTGTTGGGACGGTCTATGACCCAGGTCACGCCGCGCCGGCTCAGCGTCCGGCGGAAGTCCGGGCGGATCAGCTCCACCGAGTTCCATTCGGTGAGGAAGGAATCCCCCATCACCGCCGCGTCGCCGTAGACGTAAACCTGCGTCCGTGGCCAGAGTCGAAACACCAGGTACCCTCCCCATCCGTACTGGTTGAACATGTGTCCCGGGGGGAGGTCACGATCGATGAAATCCACCGCCGCCACGGGGTAGTCGGCGGTTATGTGCCTGGACCGCAACCCGCTGGCGGCGGCGCGCCCCGTGACCAGCAGGGTGACGACCATCACCAGCGCCAGCACCAGGCCGTTGATCGCGCCGATGACCGGCCCCGGCCGGGGTTCCCTGATGCGCGGGGCCAGGTCCTTCCACCTTTCCCACGTTCCCTGCGCCAGCTCGGCCATGATCGGCGTGGCGACGGCGACGAAGAGCGCGATGTGACGAACGGAGTGAAGGGCCAGGACAGTGCCGCCCGCCAGCAGCAAGCCGTCGCTGACGGTGGGGCGCCTTGAACTGAGCGCCAGCAGGGCGCCGAGGAGGAGGAGCATCAGTTCAAAGGGCAGGAGATGCAGGTCGTGGAAGTCGGGTGAGAACCACTCGACGATGAGTTTCTGCTGGGCGGGACTGAACTGGGTCTGGGCGGCATAGAGGTAAATTCGATAAGTGTTGGGATTGACCAACACGGCCAGTGTTGACGCCGCCAGCGCGAGCGCCAGGGGGCGTACCGGCGGACCGCCTGGCCGGCTCCTCGCGCCAGCCAACCGGGTGTCCATGAACCGACCGAGGGTGGCGGTGGCAAGGAATATCAGCCCAATCGTGAAGCCTGCATGGAGGTTGACCCACAGCACGAAGGCGAGGGGCAGCGGATACAGCCAGCGACGATCGCCCGTGTCCTCATACCGCCTGGTGAGCAGCAGCAGGCCGATGACGAGCGCGAACGTTTCCATCTGGGTGCGGGGGCCGAAGATGGGATTGGCGGCTGCGACCCCCACGAACAGCCCCAGGCCCGCGATGACGTAGCCGACGCGGCGCATCGAGGCCAGCAGCCCGAGGAACCCGAGCCAGGTGACGATGCCGAAGTAAATGCTGACGGCGGCCAGTCCCCCGGCCGAGGTCAGCAGCGCGATGAGTACCTCGCTGAGCCATTCGTGGGCGACGAACGCATGGTCCGCGACGGTGAAGGTGAAGAGGTCGAAGCGCGGGATGGCGCCATGTTCGAGGATGTAGCGCCCGACCCGCACGTGCCAGAAGTAGTCGGGGTCGCTGACGGGCCCGATGGCCGGGATCAGGAGGGCCACAAGGATCGCCCCGAGGAACAGGCGCCTGACAGTGAGCCGCTCCACTCAGGCGGCCGGGGCGGGCGATCGCAGACCCATGAGCGCGAGAACGCACGCCAGCCAGAGAAACACCATCCCGAGGAGGTTGAGGTCCTGGACGGCCAGGTACCGAACGGCGTAGAGCAGGGAATGGTGGTCGAGCCCCCCCGAGAGGGCGGCGCGATTGGCAAGGTCCTGGGGCACACTGGTGAGTGGGTAGGAGGCCACCACCAGCCATTGCCCGGCCCGGCTGGCGGTGCGACCCGCCAGGGGCCACAGCGAGGGCAGGAGCAGCGCCATCGCCAGCAGGTTCACCACCAGGTGGTGGCGCCACGTGATAGTGGAGGCTATTGGCATGGCTGCGACAAACCCGGCAAAAGCCGTGGCGCGGGCGCTCCATTCGGCGGCCGGGCGCGGGACCATGCGGGCGGCGAGGAGAACCAGCGGCCCGAGGACCAGCGCCGTCGCGGCCAGGGCGACGACCTTCGCGTCGGGGCCGAGGACATCACTTTCCCTGACCGTGCGGCCGGAAAGTTCCGCGGCCGCGTTGAAGACCCGGCCGACCAGGGACGGCAGGGATTTGTTTTCGTAGACGGCGGTGCCGCCCCCTATGTGGGGCAGAACCCGGGTGAAGAAGTCGGCGGTGTGGGGCACGGCGACCAGCATGACCCCGACCAGGAGGGTGGCGGCCGCGGCGGCGGTTACGACCCCGAGGGCGCCTTCTACGCGACCGCCGGCCTGCGTCCGCCTCGCCCATCCCACGGGCATCAGGGCAGGTACGGTCAGCACCGGCGTGAGCTTGAGGATGGAGGCGAGGCCGATGAGCGCGCCGCTACCCGCGTTCCATCCCGGGCGCGCGTCCAGGTGAAGGGCCGCCGCCGCGGTCAGCAGCAGCAGGAGGAGCACCCCGATCTGCACGTAGGAGATGTTCTCGTACACTGGCTGGAAGAGGAGCCCCGCCGCCAGCATCATGGCCAGCGCCGCGGTGGTGGTGCGGCCTCGCAGGACCCGCCAGAGGATCGCGATGGTGATAACCAGCATCAGGTGGGTCAGCAGCAGCCAGACCGTTGCCGCGCTGGGGAGCGGCATGTGGGCCAGCGGACGGAGGGCCTCGGCCAGCAGCGGCGTATAGATATACCCTCCCAGGCACCACGCGTGGCAGTGCATGTTGAGGTACGTGTCGTAGGGGTTGCGCCCGTCGCTGAGGTCCATCGCCGCCCGTTGGAACTGTCCAAAGTCAAACTTGAGCGGTCGGTGGCCAATTCCGGCGATGTCGGCGGCCGCCTCCTTCAGGTAGTCCGCCACCGCGACCGCGGCCAGCCCGACGGCCACGCGCCGGCGCCCCGTGGGAAGGTACAGAAGGCGGATGCCATAGATCCGCGCCGCGAGGGGGATCCCGGCTCAGCCTCGGATGAACGGGAACAATCGAGGGGTGGATGCCGCGTACTCCGTGTATCCCTCCAGGCAGGCTCCCAGGACTCTTTCCTCCATGCCGGCGCGAAGGAGTTGCGCCGCGATAAAGGTGCCCAGAACGACCAGGGTCAGAAGGCTCGGCAGGGCGACGGCGAGACCCACGGCCCCCACGATCTCCCCGAGGTAGACGGGATGGCGCACCAGTCGGTATGGCCCGGTGGTGGTGATCCCACGCGCCTCGGGCAAGAGGCTGAAGTTCATCCGCAGGTACATCAGGGCGTACACGCTGAAGCCGGCCCCCATGGCCACCAGTACGTTGGAGATGACGAGCGCCCAGTCGGGCGGCACGGGCACACCGATGCCGAGGGCGTGCAGCAGGGGATTCAGGGCCAACAGGACGAAGCTCCCGTACATTGTGACCAGCACCGCGGGGAGGTCGCGGCGCCCATGCAGGGGCGGGCGGCGCACAACGTAGACGACCGCTACCAGGGCCGCGAAGCTGATGGAGGCCACGCGGTTGAACACGAAGCTGACGCTGGCAACCTCCGGGAACCGCCTCAGTGCCGCCGGCACCTCAACCCGGAAGGTCTCCCACTGGAGGATCGCCAAAAGGGCGAAGATCGCCGAGGGCAGGACCTTGCCGAACAGCAGGAACGCCCGCCCCGGCCGTCCCTGGCGAGAATTCGGGTTGGCGTTCAACGTCGGATATATTAGTTGAGCTATGGCCGATTCGGTCGCGGAGACCGCGGCTTTCGTGGCTGGAACCGCCCACCCCGTGGAGATACTGCGAGACGCCCTGGAAACGCGTATCGCCCGCCACGATGAAGAGGTGATGCTGGTCGAGCGCCAGTACCGCCAGCTGTCGAAGCGGATTGAGGATGCCAAGGCCAAGATCGACACGGCCGACAACGTCCGCCGCCTGGTGGTCAAGACCCCCGCCAAGTACAGCGGACGCGACATAGAACAGGCCTTTGACGACTATTACAGGGCCGTCAGGGACCTGGCCCTCGCGGAACAGCGTTTCGACGAGCTCGCCGACCGCCGCGCGGAGGCCAAGGAGCGCCTGAACGTGTACCGGTCGGACCTCGACCTGGCCAAGGAGGCGGCCCGTGAGACGCGCCTGCACCCGGTCGACGAGGAGGCCGCCACCTTCCGCAACGCCTCGCGTCAGGTGTTCCAGATCATCGAGGAGGAGCGAATGCGGATCGCGCGGGACATGCACGACGGGCCCGCACAGTCGATGAGCAACCTCGTCCTCCAGGCAGAGGTCCTCGAGCGCCTGGTCCACAAGCCGGAGGCGATCCTCGCCGAGCTGCAGGACTTCAAGAGCTCGGTCCGAAATGCGCTGGACGAAACCCGCCAGCTGATCTTCGACCTGCGTCCGATGACTCTCGACGACCTCGGGCTGGTGCCGACCCTTCGTAAGTACATCAAGGAGTACAGCGACAAGCACGGCATGAACATCCGCTTCAATGTCGTCGGCGAGGAGCGCCGGCTGCCGGGCAACATCGAGGGAACGCTCTTCCGGATCATCCAGGAGGGCCTGACCAACGTCCAGAAGCACGCACGGGCGGCAAGCGCGGAGGTCCTGCTGCACCTCTCCCCGGAGCGCGTCCTGACGATCATCCGCGATGACGGCGAGGGTTTCGACGTCCCCCGCGTGGAGGCCAGCCTGGCACGGAATCGCAACCTCGGCCTGATCAGCATGCGCGAGCGAGCGGAACTCGAGAGGGGGTTGCTGGAGCTGAAGAGCCAGCCCGGCAAGGGGACCGAGATACGGGTCGAATTCAAGCTCGACTGACAGGTTTGTGACAGGGCGAGACGTCCCCGTTACATCCTTGGTTCCGCCAGACTCGTGCAGACGGCGCGCGGATGCGCCACAATACGGACAACGAACCGGTACCCGCATTTCACGGGCGCCGGAAAGGAGGTGGAACTACTTGCTTTCAAATCTTTATCTGAAACTCCGCGAGATGCTTGTTCATAATGACGATGAGGAAGGTCAGGGGATGGTCGAATACGCCCTCATCCTGGTCCTCATCGCGGTCGTGGTCATCGTCGTCCTCATTCTTCTTGGCAACCAGGTCAAGAACGTTTTCTCGAACATTTCCGCAGGCATGGGGGGGTAACCCCGGCCAACGTGGCTCAGAGGGGGTCGCTTCCGCGGCCCCCTCTTTCACTGGTACCGGTAGGGCAATCGACCTGACCCCTCGACGCGAGTCCCGTTTGTGAACTATCTTTGCGACGGCCCAAACGTTTTTGAACATCCACGGACGAGGAGGTGCGATCCCAATTGGCGAGTGACGTAAAGCCCAGGAACAACCGGCTGCTGATGATCATTGGGATCGTCATCGCCTTCGTGGCCGCCGGGCTGGTGATCCTCACCGGCGGTGGAAAGGGCGGTGGGGACAACGGCCCGCGCAACCAGGAGGTCGTGGTCTCGGCTGTTGATATCCCGTCTGGCCAGCAGATCTCCGACAGCCTGGTCAAGGTGGTGAAGTTCGCTCCTGACCAGGTGCCGGCGGGCGCGCTGACAACCACCAAGGCCGCCGTGGGCCAATTCTCGGCCATCGCTCTGCCGAAGAACACCCTGATCACCAACAGCAACCTGGTGCCGACCGTCAAGTCCGTCCCGGCGCAGAAGAAGCCCTACCTTGACATACCGGCTGGAGAGAGGGCGATCGCCATTCCTATGGGAGGAGAGCTCCAGGCAGTCGCGGGATATATCCAGCAGGACGATCGCATCGACATCATCTACAGCCCAAAGAGCGGTCTCTGGAAGACCACCTACCAAAACCTCAGGGTGGCCAGGATCGGAGGGCCGGCGGCCTCGGCGGCGACGACCACCACCAACGCCGCCCCGGCGTTGGCCACCAGCTTCGTGGTGTATGTCAACCTCGAGGATGCGGAGACGCTTAGCCTCCTGTTCTCCACTGGCAACTTCAAGCTGGCGCTGCGGTCGCAGGCGGACGCGAACAAGAACGAAGTCCAGCCCTCCAACGGCGCGACTACGGACTCGCTGGCCGCGAAGTTCAATATCCCGCGGTAACACGAGGATCCGTCGGGGGGGCGGCCCGGCCGCCTCCCCGACCCCTCCCTGAGAGAACATGGCGGATATCCGGGTCCTCATAGTCGACGACATTTCCAGCACGCTGGACAACCTCAAGAAGCTGTTGTCCTTTGAGGACGACATTGAGGTGATCGCGACCGCGACAAACGGACGCGAGGCCATCGAGGCGGCCAAGCGCCACGGTCCGGACCTGGTCCTCATGGACGTCAACATGCCCGAGATGGACGGCATCCAGGCCACCGAGGTGCTGGCCACCGAGGCACCCAACTCGCCGGTCATCATCATGTCTGTCCAGGGAGAGCGGGACTACCTGCGGCGGGCGATGCAATCCGGGGCGCGCGAGTTCCTGATCAAGCCGTTTTCCGGGGATGA
>JBHEMP010000008.1:0-18446 GCA_046262515.1 Candidatus Dormibacteria bacterium
TCGCGTCGCGACCCGGTCATGGCTGCGCATATCGCCCGCGTCGGCCCGTTCCAGGTGCGAGCCGGCCAGGGCGACTACTTCGCCGCGCTATCGCGCTCGATCCTGTACCAGCAACTCGCGGGTAAGGCCGCGGCAGCGATACACGCGCGCTTCGTCGTCGCGGTCGGCGGTTCGGTGACCCCTGCCGCCGTCCTTGCCACGCCGCCCGAAGATCTCCGCGCCGCCGGCCTGTCCAGCGCCAAGACGCTCTCGATAATCGACCTCGCCACCCGCGCCGGCGACGGCACCGTCCCCCTCGATGGCATCGACGCCCTGGGGGACGAGGAGATCATCAGCCGCCTGACCATGGTGCGCGGGATCGGGCGCTGGACCGCTGAGATGTTCCTGTTGTTCGAACTGCGCCGCCTCGATGTCTGGCCGACCCTGGATCTCGGCGTGCAGCAGGGCCTCAAGCTGATCTACGGCCTGGCGGAGCGCCCGACGCCAAAACAGATGGCGCCGATGGGGGACGTCTTCCGCCCCTATCGCACCGTCCCGGCCTGGTACGCGTGGCAGGCGGTGCACATCGCCCGCGGCGAAATGGTGCTGCCCGAGAACCCCGCGCCCGGCTAGTGACCCGGAAGGGTCACTAGATGAACTTGGGGTAGGTGGACATTCCCCCGTCGACCACGATCGTGGTCCCGGTGACGTAGCTGGCCTGCTCGCTGCACAGCCAGGCCACCGTTGCGGCAATCTCCTCAGGCTGACCGAAGCGACCGATCGGGATCTCCTCCTCCACGCTGTGGCGCTTGGTGGGGTCGTCGAGGACGAAGTTGTTGATCGGCGTGGCAATCGCCCCGGGCGCGACGTTGACCACGCGGATGTTCGTTTTGGCCTCGGCCAGCTCGCGCGCCGCGGTCTGCATCAAAAGCTTGACCGCGCCCTTGGAAGCGCAGTAGTGGGCAAAACCCGGCCAGGGGATGAACTCGTGGACGCTGGACATGTTCACGATGACCCCGCCGCCACCATCGCGCATCACCTTGCCGCACTCTCGCAGGCAGAGGAAGGCGCCGGTGAGGTTGGTACGCAGGACACGGTCCCAGTCTTTGAGGGGCATGTCGAGGGTCGGGACCTGGTTCTCGATGCCGGCGTTGTTGACCAGGATATCGATACCGCCGAAAGCCTCCTTCGCCTGCCCAACCATGCGCACGACGTCGTCCTCGGAGCCGACATCGGCCTGCACGGACATCGCCCGGACGCCGTCAGTCTTCATGCACTCCGCGGCCACCTCGTCGGCTGCGCCGCGCTCGTGGTCCGAGAAGTAGTTAACGGCCACCGAGGCTCCCTCCTGGGCGAGCCGGATGGCGGTGGCCTTGCCGATGCCGCTGGAGGCCCCGGTTACTATTGCCCTGCGTCCCTGAAGCTGCATCCGGTACCTCCTAGCGTGCGGTGAAAGAAGTGTCAGTATCGCGGTTGCGTACCAGGCTGTTGTTGCGGCGGCGCTCGATGTTGACGGCGGCCGATATCAGCGCCAGGTGGCTGAAGGCCTGGGGAAAATTGCCCAGCAGGGCCCCGGTTTCAGCGTCGACCTCCTCCGCGATCAGCCCCAGCGGCGATGAGAATGCCAGCAGCCGGTCGAAACGCCGTTCCGCCTGCTCCAGGTCGCCGACCAGGGCGAGCGCATCAGCCAGCCAGTAGGCACAGATGATGAATGACCCCTCGGGGCTGCTGAGGCCGTCGTCGGTGTTGGCGACGTGGTAGCGGTACACGAGCGGTCCAACGCTGAGGCCGGCATCGATGGCATCGATGGTGCTGCGCAGCCGCCGATCGCCCAGCGGCAGGAATCCCAGCTGCACCAGGCGCAGGACGGAGGCGTCGAGCTGGTCCGACCCAAAGGACTGGGTGAAGCTCTCCAGCCGCTTCGACCAGCCCCGTCGTAATACCGCGGCATGGATTTCGGCACGGACCTTCTCCCAGTGCTCGCGGGGATGATCGAGTCCGAAGCGGGCGGCGAGCCGCAGGCCACGGTCAACGGCGACCCAGCACATCGCCTTGCCGTATGTGAACTCGAGGTTCTCTCCGCGCACCTCCCAGAGCCCGGCGTCAGGCTCCTGCCACCGCTCGCAGGCCGCCTCCACGATCTGTCGCAGCTCGTCCCAGAGCTCGGGTGAGATCCGGCCGCCGTTGATGGCCCAGATGAAGACGGTGTCGAGGAGCTCGCCGAAGATGTCGAGTTGCAGCTGGTCCTCGGCGCCATTGCCCAGGCGGACGGGCCGCGAGTCGCGGTACCCACGCAGGTGGGGAAGCGTGGTCTCGGCCCCGGGCGAGTGTCCGTCGAGGTTGTACAGGATCTTCAGGCCGCGGTCCACGGTCAGGTGCGTGAGCCACTCCATGAAGTCCGTGGCCTCCTGGGTGAAGCCGAGCTGGAAGAGCGCGTAGAGGGTGAATGAGGCATCGCGGACCCAGGTGTAGCGATAGTCCCAGTTGCGCTCCGCGCCTACCCACTCCGGCAGGCTGGTGGTCGGCGCGGCGACCACCGCTCCCGTCGGGGCGTATGTCAGCATCTTGAGCGTCAGCGCCGATCGCCAGACGAGGTTCTGGTAAGGGCCCGTGTACGTGCACTGGTTGATCCACTTCCACCAGTAGCGCTGCGTGTCACGGCGCAGCTCGCGGCTGGATTCGACGTCCTCCATGGAGCGTCCACAGGTGCCACTGGCATTCACCGCTAAAGCGAAGGCCACGGTCTCACCCGGACGCACCGTGAACTCTGTGCTCCGCGACCGCAGTGGGCGGGTGCCGCTGATGCAGTAGTGGTGTCCGCCGGCGTCCCCGTGCAGCCGGCCGCCGTCGGCGACGAGAGGGTTGGGCTCCGCGCCGTAGCCCGGACGGGCGTCGACCTTCATCTTCATCCGCATCGTCCCAGCCAGGCCGGTGACGAGGCGGACGATGCGGGGATGGTGGTGGGGGCGGGCATGCTGCTTGACGTCATGGTCATCAACCGGCATGAAGTCAGAGACGATGACCATGCCATGGTCGGTCTGGAAGACGGTGCGCAGGATGTTGGTCTTGTCGGCGTAATCCTGGCGTGATGTATAGGCCCCGACGGGGGCGATCTGCCAGCTGCCACCACGGCTGCGATCCAGGAGCCTGGCGAAGATGCTGGGACTGTCAAAACGCGGCAGGCAGCACCAGTCGATGCTCCCGTCCACGCCCACGAGCGCGACCGAGCGGCAGTCCCCGATGACCCCGTAGTCGCCGATGGGCAGGTACCCGTCTGTGCGTCGGGGGTCGGCCGCCGGGGCGCGTCCGGCCATCAGAATTCGACCCGTTCCAGGATCGCCTCGGTGCCGTCGATGACCAGCACGCCGCACGTCCGGTCGCGGCTGAAGCCGGCGGCCGTCGGGGTTGAGACGTTGATGAAGCGAACGCCGTCAACGAGCTCGTCGCGCCACTTGTGGGAGTGGCCGTGAATGCAGATGTCCAGCCCCCGCGCCCACTCGTCGCCGGGCCGCGGGGACCGGTGAACCATGCCGACGCGGAGGTTCTCCAGCTGCTTCATGACCCGCTCGGGGTAGCGGGCGTCGTCCGGCGCATTGCCGTTGACCACGGTCAGCGGGGCGATGTCCGCCAGCCCGATGAGGACCTCCGGGTACTGCCAGTCACCGGCGTGCCAGACCTCGTCGACGTTCCTGAAAACCTCTTTGGCCCGGACAAGCAGCCGGGGGACGTCGTAGCGGCCCTGCGTGTCACCGATGATTCCGATTCGTAGTGGCACCCCGGCACAGTAGCAGCAACAGCCCTAGCATTCCCCCCTCGCGGCTAACCGCAGGCCAGGTCCCGCCCGGTGTCCACCTCGGGGAGTGGGGCGCGGAGCTGGTCGGCACGGCGATCCTGATCCTGTGTGGGTTGAGCGCCATCTGCCTTGACTTCGCCCCGGGTTCCCCCGTCCAGCCGGTGCTTCATTCGGCCTCCGCACGTCTGCTGCTCACGGGCGTGTTATTTGCGGGCAGCGGCAGCCTGGTCGCGGTCTCGCCACTGGGCAGACTCTCCGGCGCGCACCTCAACCCCGCGGTGACGATCGCCTTCTGGATGCGGGCCATGGTGCACCGGCACGACCTCTTCGGTTACATCGGGGCGCAGTTCTTCGGCGCCGCGCTCGGCGTCCTGGTGGCGCTCGCGGCCTGGGGCCCACGCTTGCGGCAGGTCGATTTCGGCGCCACCCTTCCCCACGCCGGAGTCTCCCCTACAGCGGCAGTTGCGCTGGAAGCAGTGATGACCGCGGTGCTGGTCGGGACCATCCTGGCGATGGTTTCGCACCATCGCACGATGCGCCTGACGCCGCTGGCGGTATGGCTCCTCGTCGCGATACTGGTGTGGCAGGGGGCAGGCTTCACTGGCACCGGGCTGAACCCCGCGCGCAGCCTGTGGCCGGACATGTTGGCCGGTCGCCTCGACGTGTACTGGGTCTACGTCGTTGGACCGCTGGCAGGGTCTGCTGCCGCGGCGGGCATCACCGGGCTGCTGTTGCGACGCGGGCCGCACACGGCCAAGCTTTTCCACGATCCGAGTTATCGGTCGGTGTTCAAATCTGGGGCTCGTCACCCCTCGCGATGATGTGCGCCGTGCGGTTTGAAATCCGCTAACATGTGCAACCGATGATCCTCCGCTTCTGAGTCAACAGCCGCCACGCCCCTGGGCATTTCGCCCGCGGGCTGATTGGCACGTGCCAAGTGCACTGGCTGTGTCGCCGTAGGCGACGAAGAAGTGAGTCGTGGGCCCCCGAGTGGGAGCCCCGTGCGGAGGATTTGATTTGACATCAGCTACATCTGACCCGGGCGGCATGCCCGATGTCCCGAGCGGCGGTCTGCGCGCGCTCGGCGGTGCGACGGCCGGCGCGGTCAGCCTGGCCTGGCGGGCGAGCCCCGGCGGCTTTGCTTGGATCGTTTCGCTGGCGGTCGTCGCCGCGCTCTTTCCGCCCGCGACCATCGTGATGGCGCGGCGTCTTGTGGACCTCGTCATCGCCACCCATCACCGGCCCCCAACGAGCGCGGTGGCGCTCACGGTTGCGGCGATGGGAACAATCCTCGGTGCGCAACGTGCAATCGGTTCGCTTGAGGCAAACCAGCAGTCGATGTTCAGCGACCGCGTGCGCGTCAGTGCGGAGGCTTCGTTTGCCGGTCACGCGGCCCGCTCAGACATGGCGTCCATAGATGACCCGTCATGGCATGACCGCATGGCACGCGCTAGCCGCGAGGTGTCGTGGCGGTCGGCGAACATCGCATACCAACTGGTTGGGCTGATCGGCTCCGTCGTCGCGCTTGCCGGGATGCTCGCGGTGTTGGCCTCGATCCACCCTCTGCTGGCCATCCTCTCGGTAACGTCCGTCATGCCGGGGCTCCTGATGCAGGGGTCGACCAATCGGCGTCTCTACAGCTACTGGTTTGAGAGCACGCCTCGCTGGAGGCTCCGTGAATACCTCCACGACCTATTGACGGGGCCGCAGTGGACCAAGGAGGTGCGGGCATTTGGACTCCGTGACGAACTCCTCGGCCGCTATGTCGCCATCTCGCGCGAGCAACTGGATGGCTCGGAGAGGCTCTACCGTAGATCCAACGCGCTGGCCGCCACCGGGGGTCTTCTTGGCGGTGTCATCCTCGCGGGGGCGTATGGGTTCATGGCGGTCCGCGGACTCGAAGGCCGACTTACAGCCGGCGACCTGACTGCGGCTATCGGCGCCATCGCCAGCATAGCGGGCCTGATCGGCGCGGTGTCCGGGTCCCTGCTCGCCCTAGACCAGCACGCCAACTTCCTCCGTGATTTCTTCTGGTTCCTCAAGCAGGAGCCCAGGCTGGTTGGTCCAGTTGAGCCGAGACCGGTGCCCACCAGCCTGCACAAGGGCATCACCTTCGAGAACGTGGTGTTTCGCTATCCCCTGGCCGTGCACCCCGCCCTCGATGGACTGAACCTCCATATCCATGCCGGCGAGATGCTCGCTCTGGTAGGTGAAAACGGCGCTGGCAAGACCAGCCTGGTCAAGCTACTGCTGCGCTTTTATGAGTCGGCGGAGGGAAAGATAATGTTCGACGGAGAGGATATCGCTCACTGCGACCCGGCCCATGTGCGCGAGCAGATAGGAGTCATCTTCCAGGATTTCGGCAGCTACTCGCTTACGCTCCGCGAAAACGTCAGCCTGGGCCGGCCCGGCGCGGGGGGCGGCGATGGGCAGCTAATTGCCGCCCTGCGTTCGGCCCGGGCAGAACGCATCCTGGAACGCCTGCCATCCGGTCTCGACAGCAACGTCGGGCGGCTGTTTGAAGGTGGGATCGACCTGTCCGGCGGAGAGTGGCAGAGGGTCGCCCTGGCGCGAATGATCTACCGGAACGCCGGCGTCTGGATCCTTGATGAGCCCACGGCTGCGCTCGATCCCGAGGCCGAGGCGGCGGTCTTCCAGGAGCTTCGGGGACTGCTTAAAAGTCGTATCGGAATCATCATCTCGCACCGGTTCTCGACAGTTCGCATGGCCGACCGCATTGCTGTTCTGGACGCTGGGCGGGTAGCCGAGCTCGGCACTCACGACGAGCTCATAGCGCTCGGCGGTAAGTACGCCCATCTCTACGATCTGCAGGCTGCCGCGTATAAATAGCGGCGTACGTGCGGCGGTAGATGGCCACGGGAGTTTCGGGTCGATTCAGGCTAGGGGGTGGCAGTGCCATCTGCGGCCGCCGCTCAGGCGGCGGTGGTACTTCGATAATAGGGAGGAAAAACGGCAACCTCGCGGTCCTTCTTGACGACCATCGTCCATTTGCCCTCGTGCAAAAGGTAGTGATGTCGATAGCACATCAAAATGATGTTGTCCTTCGTAGTTGGTCCACCGCGGTGCCAGGGGACAATGTGGTGGGCCTCCGTCCAGGAGGCGGTGCGGTCACACCCAGGCCACTGGCATTTCTGGTCGCGGTGCGCCACTGCCCGCCGCATCGGAGCGGAGACCGTCCGGGTCCACTTTCCGATCTCCAGGACCGATGAGTCTCCTTTCAGGACCGCGCGACTCAAGGAACAGTCGCAGGCTATGCGGCGCAGTGTTTCGATGTTCAGCGGGTGACCTTCCTCGAGCTGCGCCCCCGGCGCTCCCAGCGCCCCGAGGAGACTCTCCAGCGAGGCGGTCAACTGCAACTGGGGACGCTGGTAGTTCGTGGCCGGCAGGTTCATCGTGCTGAGGCCATGGGCGGTCAGCTCAGCCAGGGCCCACGCTCGACGCTGCGCGAGCGGACGCTCATCACCTTCGCCGGTCTTTCGCGACAGCGCTCTGATCGCGACGTTCAGGGCAGCGCCGTTCTCGTTGTTCAAGAGGGCTTTGAGGAGCCACATCCCGTCCTCGCACTGTTTGAGGAAGAGAGACTGGCGCGAGGTCTGGTCCTTCTGCTCGAGCTCGTGCCCGTCGCGGTCGGCGACAGTACGCGCGAGGGCACAGAACCGAGCGAACTCGCGCACCGTCAGGTCGCGTGCCTTGGCGAGCACAGGGCGTTCGTCGAATGTCGGCCGCATCGGCGACTCATCGAGGGCGCGGCTGAGCCCGGCAATCAGGTTCAGGTGCTGGAATCCAATCTCGCCGGCCTCCAGCGCCGCAATCGATTTGGGCATCGACGCCGATTGCTGGCCCACATTGATCCTTTGACCTGCGCTGCCGCCACCTATCTTGCAGGTCACCCGGGTCCACTGGTAGGGGGAAATGAATCCCTCATCGTCCCAGTACCGCGACTGCGCGAACCGACCCGCAGTCTGCGAGAACCTGAGTTCGACGGCGGTCGATGAGCGGACGCAGATGCGCCAGCTCATGGCCCATCTCGGAGCCGGCTTCCGGCGCCTCGGCCTTCGCGAAGGCCTCTATGGATGCACGCAGGTGCGCGAGCGTCCCGGGCGTGCCCCCCGTGTCGGCGACGTTCGCGTTCTGCCGCCTCTCGTCGCGATGGCGCAGGTCAATCATCACAATCTAGTATAGCGAACAAATGTGTGTAGAACAACCCATCATGCGGCCGCGGGAGGTAGTCGGGGACCTGCACCAAGGCGCAGCGCCGCCCCCAGATCGAGGCTCGGGAATCTGCAATGATCCGACAATGGCAGACGCGTCTGTTCAGGTACGGGTGGTGCGCGCAGACATAACCGAGCTCGACGTCGACGCCATCGTCAACGCCGCTAACAGCGGCCTCGCCGGCGGGGGTGGGGTGGATGGCGCGATCCATCGTGCCGGTGGCCCGGAGATCCTTGAGGAAACCAGGCGCCGGTTCCCTGAGGGGTGCCCTACGGGGCAAGCGGTGACCACCGCGGCCGGCCGGCTGAAGGCGCGCTGGGTGATCCACGCCGTCGGTCCCATCTGGCGAGGGGGCGCCAGTGGCGAGGACGAGCTGCTGGCCTCGGCATGGCGCCACGCGCTCGAGGAGGCCATCCGCCACGGCGCGCGCAGCGTGGCCTTTCCCTCGATCAGCACGGGGGTATACGGCTTCCCCGTGGATCGTGCCAGCGGGTTGGCAATCGCCGAGGTTCGAGGCGTCCTGGCGCGGACCGAGCCTGGGCGCCGCCCGGAGGTGCTGGTTTGTGCCTTCAGCGCCGCCGATGAGGCGGCCTACCGCCGTGCCCTCAACCCCGGGGCATGACGTTGCCACCACCTCGGGGAGGGTCCGTGCCGGCACGGGCGGCCTGAGTCATCGATGAGCGCGCCGTGGTCACGGTTGCTGTCTCGTGGACTGAGAGGTGTTGCACAATCGGCCAGGGACGGCGCGAAGGCTGCGCCACGAGGCCGGTTCAGCCTCAGTCGATAGCGAACGGCAGGTCCAGGCGGAACGTGACCGATCGGTCGGTCCGTTCCGTCTCAACGAACCCGAGCCGTCGGAGCACTCGAAGACTCGATTCGTTATCCCGGTCAGCGCCGGAGCGAACTGACCTCAGGCCGTCTCGGCTCACACAATGCTCGATCACGGCGCGGCATGAGGTGGTCACGAAGCCCTTTCCTTCGTGTCGCCGGATAATCCAATACCCGAGCGCGGCGTCGCCTGGAGGTAGCGAGCTGAGCTCCCCGTTCGCCATCACGTTGGGCGTCAAAAGGACCCACCCGACGAGCTGCCCGCGATACCAGATGGACCACTGATGCCCCGGATCATTGATCATCGCCCGAGCAATCTCGGGGGTGATCGGCGGCCAATCCTGGAAGCGGCGAAAGTGCTCCTCGTCTTCGGCCAACGCGGCGAAGAGTACGTCGCCGTCTGCCGGATTGAGGGGCTCGAGTACAAGCTCCGGGACCGACGTCGAGATCCGGGCGCCGGACGCTTCGTCCGGCAAGTCAGCCACCGGAGCATACGACGTGATCGTCGGGCTGATACTGACAACAACCTCCAACGCCCGGCTCCGTGATCCGTGCAGAAATGTCGTCCGGGCCCATGACGACCCAGGGCGGAGCCTCCACCAGCCAGGAGCGGATAGGGACCCAGGCGATACGCGCTGCATCGGAAGACAGACCAAGGCGTAAGACCCAGCGGTTGTCAGATGCGCGCGCCATCGTCCCCTATGATTCGCGCTCCTCGATCTCGATCTTGTCCATCTTGTCGCCCTGGCGGAGCTGCTTGACCACGTCCATGCCGTCGACGACGTAGCCGAAGAGGTTGTAGCTGGGGGCGAGCTTGTGCTGGCAGTCGGTGTTGCAGATGAAGAACTGGCTGCCGTTGGTGTTGGGTCCGGAGTTGGCCATGGCCACCGCCCCTTCGCGGTACGAGCCCTTGACCGGCTCGTCCTCGAACTTGTACCCGGGGCCGCCGGAGCCGGTACCCGTGGGATCGCCCCCCTGGATCACGAAATCCGCAACAAAGCGGTGGAAGGTCAGGCCGTCGTAGTAGCCCTCGCGGGCCAGGGAGACGAAGTTGTTGACCGTCACCGGGGCCAGCGTCGGCATCAGGTCCATGACGACCTGGCCCTTGGTGGTGGCCACGGTGGCGCGGTAGGTCTTGGCGGTGTCGATGGTCATCTCAGGCTTGGCGGGCATTGGCTCTCCTTTTCAATCTCGTCATTTGTCTGCAAATCGCGTCTGCAACCTGCGCTCGCGGTCAGTCGCGGCGCTTGATCAACTCTAGGAACTCGGCCCTGGTGCGAGGGTCCTGGCGGAACCTTCCCAGCATGCAGCTGGTGACGGCCTCGGCGGCCTGCTTCTCCACCCCGCGCATCATCATGCAGAGGTGGCGGGCCTCCATGACGACGCCGACACCCTTGGGCGAGACGGCCTCCTGGATCGCCGCCGCCACCTGGGACGTCAGCTGCTCCTGGACCTGGAGGCGGCGGCTGAACGCGTCCACCACCCGTCCGAGTTTGCTCAGGCCGACGATGCGCCCATCGGGCACGTACGCGATGTGACAGCGTCCGAAGAACGGCAGCAGGTGGTGTTCGCAGAGCGAGTAGAACTCGAGGTCGCGCACCACGACCATTTCGTCGGCGTTGCTTTCAAACAGGGCGCCGCGCAGCAATTCCACCGGGTCCTCGCCGCCGCCGGAGGTGAGAAACTCCAGGGCCCTGGCGACCCGCTGCGGGGTCTCCGCCAGGCCCGGGCGCGCGGGGTCTTCGCCGAGGGCAATGAGAACCTCGCCCACCAGCCCCGCCAGGCGCGCGCCGGCGTCCCCGCCTGGTTCCCCGCCCGGGCCCACCGGGTCAGGCCCCCGCGCCGGGCGCGCCGGCGGTCATGTTGGCGAGGGGCAATTCCACGGACTCGTCGGGTCTGCCGCGACGGGGGTGCTCGACCAGGTACATCGCCAGGAGCGCCACGGCCATGGCGTTGATGGCCACCGTCACGGTGACGGTGAACTGGGAGAAGTCAGAGTGGAACGTCGCTATGCCCCCGAAGAAAAGGAGCGCTCCCAAGCCCATGACGATCATGTAGCGCCGCCGGTGGACGGCCACGAAGTAGTAGACGAGAACGTTGGCTATCGCGAGCCCGAGCATGGCCAGTGCGTAGATCCCGAGGTTGCGGCCGATCTGGACGTACTGGGCCCCCAGCATCAGGCGGATGACCAGGTCGGGTACCAGGAAGTACGCGGCCACCACCACCATCCCCGCCGCCAGCACGGCCGCAAGCGAGATGTTGACTACGCTGTGGGCGCTCTTCCCCTGCGCGTGGAGCGCCGCGACCCTCGGGAACATCACGGCTGAAACGCTGATGGTGCCAAAGAAGAGGATTTTGCCCAGCAGGGACATGGCGCTGTAGAGGCCGGCGTCCGAGTTGGGCAGGAAGTACTTGGCGAGGATGACGTCCATGTTGAAGAAGATGGTGATCACCGTCAGGCCGGCACCCGCGGCCAGGGCGCCGCGCACCACCCCGACAAGCGCCAACCGGGTGTGATGGCCGCCGCGTGGGAGATCGCGCAACATCACCGCGGCAAAGAGGTTGCAAAGCGTCAGTGCCAGGATGATGGCCATCGTGGCCCCCACTGCGTGTAGCCGGAAGGCCAGCAGGATGGGCAGGAACAGCAGGGTGGTCGTCCCGTAGGTGACGAAGTTCAGCGAGAGCGGCAGGAAGCGCTGTTCGCCCTGCAGGACCCCACGGCCGAGCCCGACCAGGAGGCTGAGCGGGACGGTGCCGGACAGGATGACCAGCGGACCGAGCCCGATTCCCAGCCGGGCGTGCAGTACCGGCGCGACGAATAGGAAGATCACCATCCCCGCGCCGCCGACGAAGGTCGCATAAAGGGTCATATCGCGGTAGGCGCGCTGGACCTCAGTCTGGCGTCCCTCCGTCGCCAATGGGGCGGTGATGCGGGCAGCCACGGCCATGGCGACGAAATGGAGGATCTGCACGATGTAGAAGATCGCGATCAGGCTGGCGACCTCGGCGTAGCGGTCCTTGCCGAGGGCCCTGGCCAGCAGCGCCTGGAACGCATAGCCGGCCAGGCCGGCAAAGAAGTTGCCCGCGAAATAGACGAGGTTGTTGAGCATGAAGGGGTCGCGCAGCTGCCTCGGGAGGCGCTGCAGGGCCGGCGCCTGCGCCAGCCTCTCGACCGCGGTCGGGGACATGTCCGGCAATCTTACGTAGCGTGGACGGTGGTGGCCGGCGATCTAGAATCCGCAGGAATGGGCGAGGATCTCTTTCCGATTAGGCGGGCCATCGCGGTCGGGGCGCACCCGGACGACAATGAGTTCGGGTGCTTTGGCACGCTGGCCAAACTGGTCGACGCGGGCGTCGAATGCAGCCTCGTGGTGGTGACGAACGGCAACGCCGGCGGGGAGGGCGACCGCAGCCATGAGGAGCTTGCCAGGGTGCGCGTCGAGGAGCAGGCGGCCGCGGCACGGGTGATCGGGATCGACCGGGTGATCAACCTCGGATATGAAGACGGGTACGTGACCCCGTCGCTCGATCTTCGCAAGGACATCGCCCGGGTCATCCGCCAGCTCCGGCCGGACCTTGTGATCACTCACAACGCAATTCGCAACTACGGCTTCATCGGGGGCAACCACCCCGATCACCTGGCTGTGGGCGAGGCGACGCTTGCGGCGATCTACCCCACGGCGCGCAACCCCATGGCCTTTCCCGACCTGCTGGAGAAGGAGGGCCTGGACAAATGGGTGGTGAACTGGGTCTACATCTACGGCAGCCGCCAGGAGAAGCCCAACCACTGGGAGGAAATCAGCGCTCAGATCGACCGCAAGGTTGAAGCGCTGCTCGAGCACCGCAGCCAGCTCCCCCCGGAGGTGGGTGATTGGGTCAGGGTCAACGCCTCCGACTCCGCCGCCCGCGGCGCCCAGCACGGTGGGGTGCAGATGGAGAGTGCGGAGGAGTTCGTCAAGCTGTTCACGGGCGAGCTCCGCAGTGACGGGGGTCGTGAGATCGTGCGGCGGGACCGCAACCGCGTGAGCTCCTCGCCGATCTGAGCTGGCCGGGATCGGCGACCTCGGCTCAGTCGAGCAGCAGCGGCACCCCCGGGAGCTCGCTCAGGCTGCCGTACTCGAAAGCCGCAGCGTGCGGTGCGGCAAGCTCGTGTTCGAGCCGCCAGACCGACTTTCGCGATGCGCGGCGGTAATAGCGAAGTCGGATGTCCGCGAGCTCCGAGTGATAACAGCGCACGGGCTGCCCCGAGGGGTCGTGGTAGGTGATCCCGATGAGGTCCTCCACTCTCGGAACCACCGAGCCCGCCAGCCGCTCCATGCCGTACTCCGCGTCGAACTTCCAGCCCTCCGGCGAGTGTTTGGTGACTGGTCGGAACATGGCGAGGGTGCCCGTCTGCACCACTCCCGGCGAGGTCCCGAACAGCGCCAGCGAGGTCACGGTGCGGGGAGGAAAGCGCGGCCACGCGGCAACGCCGGTGAAGGAACTGCCCGGGGCGAGGTGTTTGCACTCTGCCCAGTGCCAGCGCTCACTGTGACGGGCGCCGAACACGTGCGCCTGCGATCCGAGCCAGCCGTCTATCTGCTGGGTGCGCCGGCCCTCGGTGATCGTGCCCGAGACGGCGACCAGGGGGTGGGGCTCCTGGAAGCAGGTCGCCACCCGCGCGCCCCACTCCGGCGTCGGCGTGAACCCCGGCAGCAGGGATTGGAAGCGCAGGTCCCATGACACCTCGCCCGCCTCATCCTCGAGCCGGCCCGACGTGCCGCCGCCGGTTAGCGTGCTGGGGCCCACGGTGACCTTGAAGGGCCCTGAGGCGGCGTCCAGTGCGGAGATCGGAAAGGTGGTCCTGGTCGCTCGGTTGCGAGGTTGTGTCGAGCTGTCGGTGCGCATGAACCAGGCCTGGGCGAACGGCTCGCGGGCCGCGTCCGTGGGCGCCACCAGGCTCCAGCGCACCCAGTAGCCCGCCTCCGCCGCGGGGTTGTTGAAGGCCAGGAACCAGCCTTCGTAGTGCCCGCGGCGTCGGCCGTTCCAGCGCATGGTGTTGCCTGCCGCCACCATATGATTAGGCGGTTTTCCGAGGCCGGCGCGCCAGGGGGAAGGGGTGTCTCCGCCGTGGCGTTGTCAATGTCGTAATCAATCACCCCTTAAGCGCGAGGAATCAATGGCAGCCGACGAAAAATACGACGTGATCATAGTGGGCGCGGGTCCTGCCGGCCTTGCCGCCGGCCTCTACGCCGGCCGCATGGAACTCAAAGCCCTCGCGCTGGAGATGAAGGCCCCGGGCGGTGAGCTGTTGAACACCCTGGACATCGAGGACTACCCCGGGTTTGAGCACATCACCGGGCAGGACCTCTCGGACAAGATGGAGTCCCACGCGCGGAAGTTCGGGCTGGAGATCGAGTACGACTCCGTCACCGAGGTCTACAAGGACGGTGACGACGTCATCGTGTCCACCGAGGGCGGCAAGGAGTACCGCGTGCCGGCGGTGATCGTCACCTCCGGGGGCGCGCCCAAGAAGCTCGGTGTGCCCGGCGAGGAGGAGTTCGCCGGCCGCGGCGTCAGCTATTGCGCGATCTGCGACGGCGCCTTCTTCAAGGAGAAGGAGGTGGCGGTGGTCGGCGGCGGTGACAGTGCGGTGGAGGAGGGAACCTTCTTGACGCGGTACGCCAGCAAGGTCCACATCATCCACCGTCGCGACTCCTTCCGCGCCCAGGCGGTCGCCGTGCAGCGGGCCAGGGCCGACGCCAAGGTGAACTTCATCCTCGACACCGTAGTCGAGGAAATCGAGGGCAGCGGCAACCCGGACGAGGGCGGCGCCGTCAAGAGCCTGAAGCTGAAGAATGTGAAGAGCGGTGAGACCAGCGAACTGAATGTGTCCGCAATCTTCCCCTTTGTCGGGTTTTTGCCCAACAGCAACATCTTCCGTGACCATGTCGACCACGACGAGGAGGGTTACCTCTACACGGACACCAGCATGGCCACCAACATCCCCGGCATCTTCGCCGCCGGGGACGTGCGCCACCAGCTGACCAAGCAGATCACCACCGCCGTGGGCGACGGCACCACCGCCGTGGTGGCCGTGACCAAGCTACTGGCGGCCCGCGACCAGGCGCGGGAGCAGGCGGTCGTCGCCAGCGCGGGTGCGGCACCCGCCGAGGGAAGTACGCCCCGGGTCGTGCCCGGTTGAAGCGGTGAAGATCGCCCGCGCCGCGGCGCCGCTGGAGACCGCGGCCGACCTGCTGATTTTGCCGCTACTTGCCGGCCAGGATCCGGAGGCGATCTTCCCGGAGATCGATGCCGCCCTCAACGGCGCCCTCAAACGGGCTGCCGGCCGAGGTTTCAAGGGCAAGTTCGGCACCGTCGCGGTAATCGACACCCTGGGCCTGGTGGCCGCGGAGAGGGTCATGCTGCTGGGCCTGGGAGAGCCTGCGGACATCGACCGCGCCCGACTCAACAACGCCATGGAGCTGGGCATCCGCAGGGCGGGATCCCCGCTCCCCGCGCGCCTGGCAGTGGCCTGGCATGACGGCCTTGGGCCGGCGGTCGTGGCGAGGGACCTGGCCTGCGCCGCGGTGGAGGGCGCGATCCTCGCCACCTTTTCCGAGGCGACCCACAAGAGCGGCGCCCGCAAGGTACCGAAGCCCGTCGGGACCATCGTGCTGGCCGGGTTCCCAAAGATTGCCGGGGCCCTGCTCGAGCGTTCCGTGGTGCTGGCCGAGGAGACCCTGTTCGCCCGCGGCCTGGTCAACACGCCCGCCCTGGAGCTTTACCCGGAGGCCTATGCCGCGGAGGCCCGCCGGCACGCGCGTGGGTCGGGAATGACGGTCGAGGTCCTGGATCACCGCCGGCTCGCGCAACTGAAGTACGGCGCCATCCTGGCCGTCGGCATGAGTTCCTCGCGGCCTCCCCGGTTGGTTGTCCTCCGCAACCGACCCGCTCCGGCCCCGAAATCGAAGCGGCCGCTACTGGCCCTGGTGGGCAAGGGCGTGACCTTCGACAGTGGTGGCATCTCCATCAAGCCGGCCGCCGACATGGGTTACATGAAAGGCGACATGGGTGGATCGGCGGCGGTGCTGGGCGCCATGACGGCGATCGCGCGGCTGGGGCTGGACGTTGACGTCGTGGGGATCCTCTGCCTGGCCGAGAACATGGTCTCCTCGACCGCCATGCGGCCGGGTGATGTCGTGACCTCGGCCAGTGGAATCACCATCGAGGTGGTCAACACCGACGCCGAGGGGCGGATGGTGATGGCCGACGGCATGCATCACGCCCTTCAGCTCGGCGCCACCCATGTGCTCGACATCGCCACCCTCACCGGTGGACAGCGGATCGCCCTCGGCCAGGTGGCGGGCCACGTGCAGGGCAGTGACGGCCAGTTCACCGCCCACGTCCTTGGCGCTGCCCAAAGCAGTGGTGAGCGGGCGTGGCTGATGCCCAGCTTCCCCGAGTACAGGAGCATCATCGACAGCCCGATCGCGGACGTGGCCAACTCTGCCGCGCGGGATGGCACCGCAATCACCGCGGGGCTGTTCCTGCGGGAATTCGCGGCCGGGCGGCCGTGGGTGCACGTGGATATGGCGGCCCCCAGCTGGAACCGCGTCGGTTCCATCAAGGACATGCCGTCGGGGCCGACGGGGTACGGGGTCCGCCTGTTGGTCAACCTGGCCGAGCGGCTCGCCGAATCCTGATAGATTCGGTAGGAAATAGACCGGCGGGGGACGGGCGTTGTAAACCCCGTGAACCCCCGCAATCCCTGGAGTTATTGAGCTGATGACAACCTTCCGTGACATCCTGGCCCAGGCCAGGAAGGAGATCCGGACCGCCTCACCGCAGGAGGTCAAGGCACGACTTTCGGGCGCGCCGGCGCCGGTCCTGCTTGACGTGCGCGAGCCCGACGAGACCCAGCAGGGGATCATCCCCGGGGCAATGGTCATCCCCAGGGGCTTCCTCGAGCTGCGTGTGGAGGACAAGGTGCCCGACCGTGACACCGAGGTGGTCGTGTACTGCTCCGCCAGCGTCCGCTCCGCGATGGCCGCCAAGACGATGCAGGAGCTCGGTTACAGCAACGTCAGTTCGATGACCGGGGGGTTCGGTGCCTGGAAGGAACTGGGCTACGAGTGGAAGGTGAGCAGCGCCCTCCGACCTGAGCAGATGGCGCGGTACAGCCGCCACACCCTGCTGCCCGAGGTGGGCATGGCGGGCCAGCTCAAGCTCCTGGAAGCCAAAGTCCTGCTCATCGGAGCGGGCGGACTGGGCTCGCCGGCGGGCCTCTACCTGGCCGCGGCCGGGGTCGGGCAGATCGGCATCGTTGACTTTGACGTGGTCGACGCCAGCAACCTGCAGCGCCAGGTTCTGCACACCACCGACCGGGTCGGGATGCC
The DNA here is from genome assembly GCA_046262515.1 of Candidatus Dormibacteria bacterium. Lineage (GTDB taxonomy): Bacteria > Chloroflexota > Dormibacteria > DASZGP01 > DASZGP01 > JAXDLW01. The sequence goes on from JBHEMP010000008.1 coordinate 17,212, forward strand.
CAAGGTGGAATCAGCGGCCATCGCCATCCGCCAGATAAATCCCGACGTCAAGGTGGTGCAGTACAACACACGGCTGGACTCCAGCAATGTCTACGACATCATCGGCCCGTACGACATCATCGTTGACGGCTCGGACAACTTCCCGCTGCGCTACCTCCTCAACGACGCCGCGGTCTTCACCGGCAAGACCATCGTCCACGGCAGCATCTTCCGCTTCGACGGCCAGGTCATGGTCCTGGACCCGAAGAACGGCGGCCCCTGCTACCGCTGCGACTTCCCCGAGCCGCCCGACCCCGATTCCGACATGGCGCCCAACTGCGCCGAGGCCGGCGTTCTGGGCGTTCTCCCGGGCACGGTGGGCCTCATCCAGGCCACCGAGACGGTCAAGCTGATCCTGGGCATCGGCGAGCCCCTGGTCGGCAGCAAGCTGGTGTTCGATGCCCTGGACATGACCTTCCGCAAGTACCGCGTCCGCAAGGACCCGAACTGCCCTGTCTGCTCGGAGCACCCGACGATCACCGAGTTGATCGACTATGAGGAGTTCTGCGCGATGCCCTCCGCGTCACGGAACGGGCACCGCGCGCTGGAGAAGACCCCGGTTTAAACTGGCGAGCGTGGCGCCGCCGGCTCCGGTCCTGACGACTGAGGATGTGGTGGCAGCGGCGCTGTCCGGCGGTTGGGTGGCAGCCGGCGTCGGCCCGATTGCGCCGCTGCAACCAGCGGGCGAGAGGGCACTGGACGCGATCGAGGCCGGGAGTATGGCGGGGATGTCCTGGATGAGCCCGGAGCGGATTGAGTCCGCGGCGGACCCTGGGCGGCGGTACCCGTGGGCGCGATCGGTGCTGGCCCTCGCCTGGCCATATCGCCCGGCGGGGACGCTGACCGCGCTGGCCGCCGGCGACGTTCTCCCGGACCCGTCGGGGACACCCAACGCGTCCGGGACGCCGCGCCCCCGTGGGCGGATGGCCTCGTACACCTGCCTGGAGGGTGATCCCGGCCCGGAAGGGAAGGGCCGCCCCGAGGACTACCACGAGGTCATGGGGCGCGCTTGCGACGAACTCCTCTCCTACCTTCGGACGCGCGCCCCCGGGCTTCGGGCGAAGCGTTTCATAGACCACGGCTGGGCGCTGGACCGAGCCCTGGCGGAGAGCGCGGGGATCGGTTTCTGCGGCAAGAACACCACCCTGATCACCGTCGCCGCGGGCTCCTACGTCCTGCTCGCGGAGCTTCTCCTG
>JBHEMP010000009.1:0-10415 GCA_046262515.1 Candidatus Dormibacteria bacterium
TCGGCGGCGACCGGCGCCGGCTGGCGGTTGACGTCGAGGAGGTCGACCTGTGGTCTCGCGACGACCGGGCGTGGATGCGCGGTTGGCTCTCACGACGCACCGGGCTCCCCGGGGAGCTGCCCCCGGCGGGCAGGTTCAACGCGGGCCAGAAGGCCAACGCTGTCCTCAGCGCCGCGGCCCTGCTCTGGCTTGGCATCAGCGGCATGGTGCTCTGGCCCCCGCTGCATCCGCCCTTCTGGCTCCTGGAGAACAGTCGCAACCTTCATAACATCACGGCGTTCCTGGTCCTCCCGCTGGTGGCGGGGCACGTGTTCCTCAGTGCGGTGTACTCGCCGACGCGACCGGGTTTGCCGGGCATCTTCTCGGGTATGGTGCCGGAGGCCTGGCTGCGGCATCATCACCCGCTCGACACCGTTTCCGGTCCCCCGACCCTCTCTTAGGACCTCCCTTAGAATTTTCCGATGCCCTCCAGTGCCGCAACGGTGGCCGAGGCGATGCGGCCGCGGCTCCCCAGCTGCACGCTGCGAACGCCCGTGATGGAGGTCGCCCGCAGGATGCAGGACGAAGGCGTCCGGGCGATGATCGTGGCCAGTGCCGGCTCGGACCTGGTCGCGGGGGTGATCACCGACCTGGACCTGCTGCGGGCCGTTATAGAGGGGCAGACCGAGAGCATCGCCTCAGACGTCATGACCCTCGAACCGCCCCCATCGGTACCGGCCGGGGACTCGCTTGGCAGGGCCGTGGAGCGCTTGCGGAGCAGCGGCGCGGAACTGCTGCTTGTGACCGACGGCGATCCCGCGCGACCCATCGGTGTCCTTGGCTACAGCGACATCGCCCTCCACCTGGCCCGCGGTGGCTGAACCCTCCCCCACCGTGGCCACGCGCTCTGTTGGCGGCGCGGCGACGACCCGCCCGGTGCGCGAGGTGATGCGGGCTGGGGTCGTGCTCTGCGACGCCGATACCAGCGTGCGCGAGGTGGCGCGCGCGATGCGCGACAGGGGCGTGAAGACCGTACTGGCCCTGGATATCAGCAGCGAGTTGATCGGCATCATCGACGAGCGCGCCCTGGCTCGCGGCTGGGATGAGCCGGACCTCCGCACCGCCGCGGAGATCATGGACCCCGACCCGCTGACCGTGGACCCCGATGAACCGGTGGGCAGCGTGGCCCGCCGGATGCTGGAGGCGGGCGCCGCGACCGCGCTGGTGGCGCACCCTCGTCCCGCGGATGAGTCGGGCGAGTGGTCAGAGTGGAAGGAACGCGGCCTCCCACTGGGAACGCTGGGGGTGGCGGACATCCTGTCCCGCCTCGACGAACTGGCCGCGGCGGTGAGGATCGGCCCCGCCCGACCCACCGGCCCCGTTCGACGGGCCGGCCCCTGGGTGGCGATCGCGAGCGTCATCGTGGTCCTGCTGCTGGTGGTGGTCCTGGTCCTGGCCTACGCGCATGCTCCCCACCAGGTCACCAATCGCTCACCCGGGCTGCAGTAGCGTCAGAGTCGGCCGACCAGCACGTCGCGCGTCACCTCAGCAAGGGTTGCCCCACGTTTTCTCTGCAACTTCTCGCGCAGGTGGGCAAGGTCCATGGTGCTGAGGACATCCATGACGCAATCCCTGACGTCCAGCCACACGTCCTGGATGACGGCGATGCTCGTCCCGGACCCGGGCTCCGGCGTGTCCCGGAGACAGCCTCCTGGGGTCACCGGGCCGTCGATGGCCTCGATGACGTCCGCCAGGTTGATCTCCTCGGGGGGCCGCGCCAGGCGGTAGCCGCCGTGGGCCCCACGCACACTCTCCACCAGGCCGGCCCGTCGCAGGTCACTCATGATCTGCTCCAGGAAGCCGCCCGGGATCTCCGCACGGTCCGCGATCACCCTGACCTGCGCGGGCTGTTCGGCCCCGTTTATGGACAGGTCCAGCATGGCCTTGATCCCGTATTCGCACTTGGCGCTGAAAATCACCCCTGAATCCTAATCTGAACGGCTTAGAAGACCTGCACAAACTCAGCCTCCGCGAGCCGGTTCACAAAGGCGGAACGAGGGAGGACCTCGGCCGCGGGATGCGGCTCGCCGGGGGCCGCCGGCTGCTCCAGCCCCAACCCGAGCTTCAGCTGGCGAATGGTGGCCAGGCAATGCTCGGCCTCCGTCCCCGGGGACGGAGCAAGGGCGCCCGCCGCGGTATCGGCGATCAGAAGATCGGCCGCGCGGTCGCCGAGGGAAAGGCTGAGGGCCGTTCGGAGCGCCTGCAGCTGAGTACCGGCGTCAGGCGACCGGACCAGGATCACCCCGGGCCTTAGCCGCGGGCCACGGCTCAACACAGGGACAGCACGTGGTCGGCGTCCTCCACCAGGGTCGCCCAGTCGTAAAGGGAGCCGAAGAAAACCCCGGGCTGCCCGCTCTTGTGAATCCCCCTGACGGCAGCGTCGGCTTCGCAGAGGGAGACCCGGACGCCCTGGCGGGCGACCGCCGATGCCCGCTCGGCGTGTGTCGTCCCATCGCCAAGAAGGAACAGGCTGGCGCGGTTCCCGGCGCGGACGGCCGCCAGGCAGAGGGCGGTGGCCTCCTCCACCGCCCGGGGGCGGTCCGAGGACAGCATCACCGCCAGGTTCACGGGCTCGTGCTGGGACTCGGGGTCGCTGTGGAAGTCTGGGTGGGGCTCGGCTTGGGCGACGGGCGCGGGCTCGGAGCGAAGGACGGGAGCAGGGTCGGGATGATGTCGGGGGTTGGCTGATTGGTCGGGGCGGTGGAGGCCGAGGGCGATGTCGAGGGCGACGCGGTCGGAGATGGGCTGGGGCAGGCTGAGGCGCTGTCGCCGGCGAGCAGGTAGTCACCGCCGCCGATGGAGTACTTGTTGGGCTCGTCGGTCTTGGCCGACGGGTCCGCGCAGTTGCCCACGGTGACGTCGCTCGGCTTGGGCAGAAGGCCCTTCTTCCAGCGACCCGGGAGGCTCTTCAGGAAGGGCGCGATGATGCTCTGGCCGTTGTCGACACCGAAGAAGTTCTTGGTCGCCGCCGTGGACTTTGGGTCATTGCTGGTGTGGCCGCCCCAGGCGGCGATCACCACCTCCTGGTTGTATGCCATCAGCCAGCCGTCGCCCGTGCTGATCCCATTTGGAGTCTCGATGTTGGTCGTACCGGACTTGGCCGCCAGTTCGCGGTCAAAGCCCAGGTGCCATTCCTCGTTGTAGTGCTTGAGGACGTCACTGATGATGAAGGCGGCCCCGGCCGACATAACCTGCTCCTTGTCGCGGGGCTTCTCGGTGACGTCCTTGCCGGTGGCGTCCAGGAGCTTGAGGATCGGCCGCGGATCGTGCTTGTAGCCCTGTGTGGCGAAGACGCCGTAGGCCTCGGCGTGGTCCAGCATGGTGACCTCCGACGCCCCGATGGCGCTGGCCAGGTAGGGCTTGATCTCGGTGGAGATCCCCATCTTGTGCGCGGTGGCGACCACTGCGTCGGGGCCGGCTTTCTGCATGCCCTCCTCGGCCGGGATGTTGCGCGACTCGACGAGAGCGGTGCGCAGTCGCATCTTGCCTTCGTGGCGGTTGTCGAAGTCGTTTACCGGTTGGTTCGGGTCCATCGAGCGGGCCTGGTCGGCGGTGTCGTGGAAGACGGTCAGGGTGTTGTACTTCCGATCGGCGATACCGGTCGCGTAGACATAGGGCTTGAAGCTCGACCCCGGCTGGCGCTTGGTCTCCGGCCCGGCAATGTTGACCTGGCCCGCGATGTCGGGGCGGTTGTAGTCCCTGGAGCCGACCATGGCGAGGATCTCGCCGCTGTTCGGGTCTTCGACGAGCAGCGCCGCGTTGTTGGCCCCGAATCTTTCATTCTTGGCCGCGCCCGACTCGACGGCTGCCTGGGCCGCGTTCTGGACGTCCATGTCAAGGCTGGTGACCACCGTGATGCCGCCGGCCGCGCCCACCTCTCTCCCGTACTGGCGGTCGATCTCACCGCGGATGTACTCGACGAAGTGCGGCGCGGGTCCCGTCGCGTTGGAGTCCTTGAACCTGAGCTGCGAGCGCAGATCCTCGGCCTTGGCGTCGTCCGCCTGCTGCCTGGTGATGTCCCCAGCGCGCTCCATCTGGTCCAGCACGTACGCCTGCCGGGACTTTGCTGTCTCGTAGTGGCGGGCGGGGTCGTAGTAGGACGGCGCCTGGGGAAGGCCGGCCAGGAGCGACGCCTGGCCCAGGCTGAGGTCCTTGGCGTCCTTTTCGAAATAGACCTTCGCGGCCGCCTGCGCCCCGTATGCCCGGTGGCCGTAGTAAATCGTGTTCAGGTAGAGGGTCAGGATCTCGTCCTTGGAGTAGCGCTGCTCGATCTCCGTGGCGAGAATGGCCTCCTTGTACTTGCGGGTCAGGGTCTTGCCCGGTAGCCCACCCTGTGGTGTCAGCAGCGTCAACTTGGCCAGCTGCTCGGTGATCGTGCTGGCCCCCGAAACCGCGCGGCGACTGACCAGGTCCACGGTCGTGGCCTTGATGAGACGCCCGACATCAACACCAGTGTGGGTACGGAAGTTGCGGTCTTCGGCGTCGATCGTGGCCTTCTGCAGGAGCGGTGAAATCTGTTCGAGCTTGACCCTCTGGCGCTGCTCCCCGCCTCCAGCCACGTCCGTGATCACCTTCTGGTTGCGGTCGAGGATCTTGATCTCGCCGGCGCGCAACGACACCTTGCTCGGGTCAGGAAGGCTGGCAGCCACGACCAGCGTGAACACCACGAAGAGCACCAGCACAGCGGCAAGAACGGCAGCGGCCGTCTGCCAGGCGCTCCAACCAAATGGCCCCCGCCACCCGCCGCGGCCACCCGGCGCGCCCCCCCGGGACGACATATCCCGAATCCCGGCGCGACGGCGCACTGGCATGCTCATGGTGACAGTCTAGCTGTCACGACATGCGCGGTAAGCGATATGGCCTTAAAAATTCGCGAGCGCCAGCTGGAAATAAATGAGGCCCCGCCACCGGAGTGGGGGGCCTCAGAAGAGGGGGGACATGCGAAGTGTAGCAGGACCTTCCGCCATAAGCAATAGGGTTGTACATGCAATCACAGATTCTGGTGGTCACGCTATCACCACCCCCTCGTCGGGGCTCCGGCTCACATCGAGATTTCGGTAACGTCGATCTCCGTGAGGTCGGGCGGCGCGGGCACGCCGGCGTCGCGTAGTTGGATCAGCAGGGTGAGTATATGGCGGGCGCCCGCCAGGTTGACCCCGTGCTGGCGAGTGAGCTTCTGGATGGTGCGCAGCTTGATCACGTCCCGCTGTGAGAACCGGCGCCGGTTCGTGGGGGTCCGGGCCGGGGTGACCATCCCCAGGGTCTCGTACATCATCAGGGTGCGAGGGTGTGTCGAGAGGATCTCCGATGCCACGCTGATCGTATAGATGGGTTTGTCGAGCCCGATGCTCGAAGGCCCAGATCGCACTACCATTTCGTCATTCCCCCGGGGTTTTGCGCAAATAGTAGCTTTCGCTGCGCCGTTTGGCGATCCCTCCCGCCGCCGAGGTGCTATAAAGAGGTGGCGCAAGAAGCGAAAACTTGATAGCGCTTTGCGCATACTTTCGTCCCGCGCGGACAGAGGAGGTTCTAGGGAGTGGCCATGGAAGCGGACGAGGAGGTCAGAGTCCTCTTCATCGAAGACGACGCGGCGGTGGCCGAGATGTACCGGCTCAAGCTGGAACTGGACGGGTACACCGTCACCATTGCCCCGGATGGCGAACAGGGACTCAACCTCGCCAGGGAGAATGCCCCTGACATCGTCTTCCTGGACATCCGCCTGCCCAAGATGGACGGCTTCTCGGTCCTCGAGTCGCTGCGGGGTGACGAGGCCCTGCGGCATATCCCGGTCATCATCCTCTCCAACTACGGCGAGGCCGAACTGGTGGAGCGTGGTCTGAAGCTGGGCGCGCTGGACTACCTGATCAAGGCCGAGACCACTCCCTCGACGCTCTCGCGCGGCGTCGGGAAGTGGATCAAGGAGTGATCGGGAACACGGCATTGAGCGAAACCGGCAGCTTCGACCTGGACAAGCCGGTCTACACCATAAGTGTGGCCTCGGAGATCCTCGAGACGCATCCCCGCACCCTCATGATGTACGAGGAACTGGGGCTTGTGACGCCCCACAGGACGACGACCAATCGCCGACGGTACAGCCAGCGTGACATTCGGCGACTCCAGGTCATCCAGCACCTCACCCGGGAACGCGGGGTGAACCTCGCCGGCGTGCGGCACATCCTTTCCCTGCTCGAGGTCATGCACGCGCACAAGATCGCTCCGCACCAGGAGCTGCGACAGGCCTACCAGATGTACAGCGAGATCATCTAGGCCCTATCCCGGATCGGTGGAGCCCGGCTTAGTGGCCCGAGGGGACCTCTCAGAAGCCGTCGGGCGGCTCAGCGGCGACCCCCGCAACTGGCTGGTCGGGCTCGACTTCGATGGTACTCTCGCGGCGATCGTTGCCCGTCCTGAGGATGCCGCCGTCGATCGCGACCTCCTCCCATCCCTCGAGCGTCTGCAGCGCGCCGTTGGCACCGTAGCCGTCATCTCCGGCCGGCCGCGCTCCTTTCTTGATACTCAGCTCCCGGGGGTTCTGGCACTCGGCAGCTACGGGATGGAGCTCCCGCCCGGGTTTTCACACACGGGTGCGCCCGAGAGCTTTGACGGCGAGGCCGCCCTGGACCAACTTGCCGCCGCGAGGAGGTCCCTGCTCGAGCGGCTGCCGCAAGGAACCCGTCTCGAGTCGAAGCCGTACGGGGTGGTGCTGCACTACCGCGGCGCCGATGCGGGCTTCGACCAGGGACGTGCGCTGGAACTCATGGCGGATGTCGCCCGCGAACACCACCTGGAGCTTGTCCGGGGCCGGCTGGTGATCGAACTCAAGCCCTACGGCCCGACCGACAAGGGTCGGGCCCTGGCAATGCTCGCGGAGCGTCTGGAAGCCTCCGCGGTGGTGTTCGTCGGAGACGACCTGGGAGACATCCCCGCCTGGGAGGCCACGCGCCAGATGAGCGAGCGCATCCCCGCCCTGTCCGTTGGCATCGCGTCCACCGAGGTCCCGGAGGAGCAGATGGCGATATGTGACCTGGTCCTGGCCGACCGGGTCCAGCTGGCGGCGCTGCTGGATGCCGTGGCGACGCGCGCCGAGCTGCTGACCTCTTAGCCGGAATCCCGGCTTAGCTCACCAGGTGGGGCAGAACCCGGCGGGTGCGCTTGCGGCCTGCCTCGGTCAGGTCGCGGATGTCCTGGAGTTGGGTGCTGATCCAGCGCGCCACGTCGTTCTGGCGAACCACGGCCCGGATACGGGTGATCCGTGCCTTGCGTTGCCGCGGGTCCATCGTCAGGGCCTGGTAAAGGGCATCGGCGGTGGCGTCGACGTCGAAGGGGTTGACGGTAAAGGCCCACTGACCGAGCTCACCGTAGGACCCGGTGTTCTCGGAGAGGATGAGCACCCCGTCGCGCTCGTTGACCATCATCCCTTCCTTGGCGACCAGGTTCATGCCGTCATATATGGAGTTGACCAGGAGCACATCGAACTCCTTGTAGGCGGCGACGGCGCGGTTGATGTCCTCCCGCAGCTCAAGCCGCACCGGCTTCCACCGGTCCGTCCCATAGCGCTGGTTGAGCTCGCGCGCGACCAGCCTGACGTCATCCAGGTACTTGCGATAAAAGGGGACGTCCTGCCGCGATGGCTGCAGGTAGGCCCAGAACTGGACCTCGCCGACCAACTGCGGGTGGAGCTGCAGTAGCCGGTCGTAGGCGGCGAACCCGCGTAGCAGGTTCTTGCTCGGATCGCTGCGATCGACCCGGACGATCAGGTGCCGAGGCCGCCAGCGCCTGATGTGTCGTTGCTCCGCCAGGACCTCCCGGGTCTGGGCCAGCTCGGTGAAGGAGGCGACGTCAATGCTGACCGGGTACGGCCGGACCCAGATGGTGCGGCCGCCACGGAAAACAGTCTGCTCGCGGTAGTCCACGGAGAGATTCATGTTCTCCTCGCACGTGAGCAGGAAGTTGCGACAGTCGCGCGGGGTCTGGAAGCCGATCACGTCATTCCCAAGCAGGCCCTCCACGATGGGGTCACGCATCTTCGAGGGCAGCACCTTCCAGTACTGCGGCGTGGGCCAGGGAATGTGGATGAACTGCTGCAGGACCGCGCCGGGGATGCGCTCGCGCACCATGCGCGAGACCAGGTAGAGCTGGTAGTCCTGGATCAGGACCAGGGGCACCTGCCCTTCCTCGAGCCCCCCATGTCCCACGGGCGCGCGCTTCGCGGCCTGGACGATACGGTCGGCGAACATTCGGTTGACCTTGACATAGCCATCGGTCCATGCCCGGTCCGTTTCGCGGTCGATGATTGGGTAGTGGCTGAGGTTCCAGAGGTAATGCTGGACAAACCAGAGCAGCGGGTTGCTGATCCTGTTGTAGTAGAGGTCATAGGCCTCTTCGTCGGGAGACACGAAGGCGATTCGGTAATCCCGGCCGTCGTCGCCTTTGATGACCACCGGGCTGCGGGGGTGCTTGCGGGCGAGTTCGCGGTCGGCATCGGTGCGGGCGCAGCCAACCCAGACCGCGTCGGTGCTGGTTGCCAGCGTTGACAGGGCCGTGACCAGGCCGCCGGCACCCCGCGAGGCAACGTAGTCGGTGCCCCGCTTCTGGACCTCCACCGGCGCCCTGTTGGCGGCGATGATGGGGTAGAACCCCTCCAGGAGGTGACGCGCGTATTCCTCGAGCAGACCAGGCCTCCGCGAAATCAGAACGTTATAGCGCCAATATAATACAGGCAGGCTTCGGCGGCGGATTCACCTCCGCCGCCCGCTAGGCGCCCCGTAGACTGGGCGCCACATGCTCAGCACGGTGCGGCGGGTGCGCAACCTGCCTCGAGAACGCGAGATCGCCGAGGTCTTCCTGCGTCATGGCATGGGCTACGTTCTCAAACGCTACGCGCTCGGTCGCTACCTGCTGCGCTTCCGCGGCGTGCCCCGCCGGGAGCGTCTCCCGGCGCACTGGGCGGACGAGCTGCGCAGCATCCTGGAGGAGCTGGGGCCCACCTACATAAAGGTCGGCCAGATTCTCTCGATCCGACCCGACATCCTCCCTCCGCCGGCCCTCTTTGCCCTGCGCAAGCTCCGGGACGAGGTCAAGCCGGTCCCCCTGGACGAGATCCGGCTGGTCATCGAAGAGGAACTTGGCGGCGACCTCGATGAACTGTTCAAGGATTTCGACCCTTCACCGGTTGGGTCGGCATCGATCGGGCAGGTTTACACCGCGCGGCATAACGGGGTCAAGGTGGCGATCAAGGTGCAGCGCCCCCGGGCCCGCGCCCAGGTGGAGGCCGACCTACCGGTGATCGCGGACATCGCGCAGGTGCTCAAGCGGCGCCAGCCGGACCTGCCGTTCGACCCCGTCAAGCTGGTGGACGAGATCAAGCAGTTCCTTTTTTCGGAACTGGACTACCTCGAGGAGGCTCGCAACACCGCCCGTATAGCCGAGGATTTCCGCGGCGACCCGCGCGTGGTCATCCCCGCGGTCCACTGGGACCGCACCACCAGCCGGGTCCTGACCACCGACTTCATCGAGGGCACACCCCTGTCGCGCATCGACCCCGCCGCCTACAGCCCGGAGGACCGCCGCCGCCTCGCCGTGCTGGGCGCCCAGATATCGCTGACCCAGGTGTTCGAGCATGGTGCCTTCCACGGCGACGCGCACCCGAGCAACATCATCGTGGTCAGCACCGAGCAGTACGGGTTAATCGACTTCGGCCTGATCGGCCTGCTCAGCGAGCGCGAGATGCGCGTTATGACCGACTACCTGATCCACATGGTGCGCCACCAGGCCGATCGCCTGGTCAGGGACCTGCGTAACCTGGGGGTGACCTTCCCGCGTGAGTTCGAGGACGAGATCGCCTCGGCCATGGAGGGCATCCTGCGCCGCTACACCGGTGTGACCCTGGCGCAGGTGGATACCCAGCGGCTGGTCGTCGAACTCCTGGAGATGGTCTACCGGTACCGGATGCGGCTGCCGACGAAATACTTCCTGATCCTGCGCGGGATGACCACGGTCGAGGGCACGGGGCGCGAGCTGTACCCCGACTTCAACGTCTGGGAAGTTGCGGAGCCGTACGTCCGCAGGATGGCGCTGCGGCGCTACAGCCCGGGCTCGCTGGCCAACGAGAACATGGAGAGGGCGTCGGAGCTTGTCGACGTGGTGGCCCGGTACCCGTACCAGGTGTCCGACCTGATGGAAGAGATGCAGGAGACGCTCAGGGAGACCCGGCGCGTGGAAGAGATCCTGGACAACCAGACCGCCCGTGCCAGCCGCTTCTTCAACCGCCTCTCCCTGTCCATCTTCGCGGCGGCCCTGGTCGTCGGGTCTTCGTCGGTGCACTTCGGGCCGAGGATCGGTGACGTCCCGGTCTTCGGCGGCTTCCTCTTCTTCGC
>JBHEMP010000010.1:0-6286 GCA_046262515.1 Candidatus Dormibacteria bacterium
GAACCCGCCAAGGGCGTGCCGGTCAGGAAGATAACCGCTCTCCAGAACGACCTCGCGCTGGCCCTCGCTGCGCCCATCCGGATCCAGGCACCGATCCCCGGGAAGTCCGCTGTCGGCCTCGAGGTGCCGAACAAGTCCAGCATGTTGGTCACCCTGCGCGAGATCATCCAGAGCCCCGCCTTCCAGCAGGGCAGCCAGCTGCTTCCTCTCCCGATCGGCACCGACGTCAGCGGGCAGGCAATCGCGGGCGACCTGACCCGGATGCCCCACCTGCTGATCGCGGGCGCCACCGGCAGCGGCAAGTCGGTGTGCGTAAACGCGCTGCTGGCGGGCTTCCTGCTCAAGCACACGCCAGATCAACTGCGCCTCGTCCTGATCGACCCCAAGCGGGTCGAGATGTCCATGTACCGCGACCTGCCGCACCTCCTGGTCCCAGTGGTCACGGAGTCGGACCACGCGGTGGCCGCGCTGCGCTGGGCGGTGACGGAGATGGAGAACCGCTACAAGCTCTTTGCATCGCACGCCGTCCGCAACATCGCGGGCTTCAACGCCAAGGCGCCGGAGGTCGGGCTTGAACCGGTGCCCTACATCGTCGTCATCATCGACGAGCTGGCGGACCTGATGATGGTCTCGGGGAACGAGGTGGAAGAGCTGATCTGCCGCATCGCGCAACTGGCCCGGGCGGTGGGGATCCACCTCGTCGTCGCCACCCAACGGCCCTCGGCCGACATCATCACCGGGCTGATCAAGGCCAATATTCCGAGCCGGATCGCCTTCGCCGTCAGCTCAGGCATCGATTCCCGCGTGGTCCTCGACGAGATGGGGGCTGAGAAGCTCCTTGGTCGCGGCGACATGCTGTACCTGCCGGTCGAGGCGGGGAAGCCCACCCGGATCCAGGGGGTGATGGTCTCCGACCAGGAGCTCGAGGCCGTGGTGGAGCACTGGAAGGCGCAGGGCGCGCCAGCGTACCAGGAGGAGATCTTCAACCTGGTCAGTACCGTCAGCTGGGCGAAGGAGGGCAGCAAGCGCGACCCCATGTTCGAGCGCGCGGCACGGATCGTTGCCTCGGAGGGTCGGGCCGCCACCAGCCTGCTCCAGCGCAAGCTGTCCATCGGCTATACACGCGCCGCCCGCGTGATCGACCAGCTGGCGGAGTATGGCGTCGTCGGCCCATACGAGGGGAGCAAGTCCCGCGAGGTACTGATGTCCCTGACGGACCTCGATGAGCTGTTCCACAAGCTGAACACCGGCGGCGAGGGCCCCCTGGAAGAGACCGAGGAGACCGAACCACCCTACTGACAGCCCCCCGGGCGGCGACCACGCCGGACTAGAATCGAGTGGGCGGCCCTCCCTCATTCGTCCGGGCTTTGCCCACGGAAAAGGGATGCTAGGAAGCAAACTCAAGCAGGCCCGAGAGGGCAGGCAGCTCAGTCTCCGCGAGATCGAATGGGCAACCAAGATCCGCGCGGAGTTCCTCCAGGCGCTGGAGGAGGAGAGGTTCGACGTGCTGCCGTCGAGCACCCACGCCAGGGGCTTCCTGCGTTCATACGCGCGGTACCTGGAGCTCGATCCCGAGCCGCTGGTGGAGGAGTACAACGCCGGCACCGCGAGGGAGATCGTCTCGACGCGCCCCGCTGTGCAGGCTCGCCGCCGCGATGTCACGGTCACGCCCGGGATGATCGTGGGCGCTGCCTTGTTGATCCTGATTGGGATATTCGGCTTCTACCTGAAAACCCAGTTTGACAAATACCACGCCTCACGCGCGGCCGATACGCTGCCGTCGCCCGGACTCAGGCTCAGCGAGCTGCCCAGCCCGACGGCTTTCCCCACCCCCACCCTGTCGCCGAGTCCCAGTGCCGTGCCTGCCGGTGTGGCCGTCGTTGTCCGGCTCGACGCGGACACCTGGCTGCAGGTCGACGTGGATGGCAAGACGGAGCCACAGACAGGGAAAACGTTCCCGGCAGGGACCAGCCTCACCTTCAACGGCAGCCAGTCGGTGAAAATCGTCAGTGGCAAGGCATCGCACACATTTGTCGCGGTGAACGGCCGGCCCGAGAACCCGATGCCCCCGGTGGCCGGTGGCGCCGGCAACAAGACGTATACGAGGGACACCTGATGGCAGACGCGAGTTTTGACGTGGTCAGCGAGTACGAGGCTCAGGAGATGGTGAACGCCGTCGACCAGGCCCAGCGAGAGATCGGCAACCGTTACGACTTCAAGGGCACCGACTCGTCCATGGAACTCAAGGAGAAGGAGAAGGAGATCGAACTCGAGGCCGACTCGGACTACAAGCTTGATGCGATGCTGGACATTCTCAAGAGCAAGCTGGTCAAGCGGTCGATCGATCTCAAGGTTCTGGACCCGCAGAAAGCGGAGCCTGCCGCCAGGGGCCGCGTCCGCCAGAAGGTCAAACTTCGGGCGGGCCTTTCGGATGACCTCGCCAGGGACGTTGTAAAGCGGATCAAAGCCGGCCTTCCCAAGCTGCAGTCACGTATCGAGGGCGACAAGGTGCGTGTCACCGGCAAGTCCAGGGACGACCTGCAGGCCGCGATCAAGCTGCTCCGCGAGGCCGAGCTGGAGGTTCCGCTGCAGTTCACCAACTACCGCTGATGCAGGGCGGCGGCGCGGCCGAGGAAACCACCGTCGCGCTGCCCACCGAAACGGCTACGCTGGCCTCCGTGAGTAAGGCCGTCCCAGGCCGACCGGCAGCCGAGGCCGGCGCGACCCATAACCCGAACGTCAACCTGCCCAACGCGCTTACCATCCTCAGGCTCCTGCTGATCCCGGCCATCCTCTTCAGCTTCGATGGGCGCTTCGCGCGCCACCAGCTGGTCGCGTTCGCGCTCTTCGTGGCGGCCTCGATATCCGACACGCTGGACGGCCGGATCGCGCGCCGCCAGGCCCAGGTGACCACCGTCGGCAAGTTCCTGGATCCCCTGGCGGACAAGCTCCTGATCCTGGCCGTCCTCGCGGCGCTCGTCCAGGACAGCCTCCTGCCGGCCTGGGTGGTGGTCGTGATCGTCGGTCGAGAGCTGCTCATCACCGGCCTGCGCACCATCGGCGCGGCGCAGGGGCTGATCATCGCCGCCACGCCCTTCGGCAAGACAAAGACAATCAGCCAGATGCTGGCGGTCGGGTTGCTGATGTTGCAGCGCCCGTATCCGCGGCTGGGCAGCCTGGCCGGCGTAGTCGTCGCCATCGCCGTCCTCTTCACCGTCTTCTCTGGACTTGATTACCTATGGCGGTATCGCCGCCTCCTGTATCGATAGTGCGGCCCAAGTAGATGCTGGAGGGAAGTTCGCTCAGCCCGGTGCTGGCACCGCTGCAGGCCATCCTCAAGGAGCGGGCGCTGACCATCTGTGCCGCCGAGTCGTGCACGGGCGGGCTGATATGTGCGGCCCTGACTGACCTGCCGGGCTCATCGGAGTATTTCCTCGGCGGCGTGGTCACCTACGCCAACGATGCCAAAATGGGCCAGCTCGGGGTCCGAAGTGAAACCCTCGAGACACATGGAGCAGTCAGCCGGGAGGTCGCAGAAGAGATGGCCGTCGGCGTCCGCAACAGCTTCGGGGCGGACGTCGGGATCAGCGTCACAGGTGTTGCCGGCCCGGGCTCCGAAGGCAGCAAACCCGCCGGGCTGACCTTCATCGGTTGCGCCATCGGTGAAAGGCTGGAGGTACGGCAATTCAATTGGATCGGCGGGAGGGCGTCCAACCGCGTCGCCAGCGTGGAAGCCGCGCTTGCCCTCGCTGCAGAAATATTGTCCTAGCAACACCACGAAACAGTGTATAGTAGCCACGAAGAGGGGGCTGTGCTAATATCGAACAAACGTTCGGGCACACGTCCAAGTACGAAGGGGAGCACCTAATGAGCAAGCAGAGCGAGCCGACCAGGGACCAGACTCTCGACACCGCCCTGGCGGCGATCGAAAAGAGCTACGGGAAGGGCGCGATTATGCGCCTGGGCGATGCGCCCGCGCACCACAACATCGAGGTTGTCCCCACCGGGGCTGTGACCCTGGACCTGGCGCTGGGCATCGGAGGCGTGCCGCGGGGTCGCATCATCGAGATCTACGGCCCCGAATCCAGCGGCAAGACGACGCTGGCGCTCCACGTCATCGCGGAGGCCCAGAAGCTGGGGGGCGTGGCGGCCTTCATCGACGCCGAGCACGCGCTTGACCCGCTCTACGCGGCGCGCATCGGGGTCAACACCGATGATCTCCTCGTTTCTCAGCCGGACACGGGGGAGCAGGCCCTGGAGATCGTGGACGTGCTGGTGCGAAGCCAGGCGGTGGACGTCGTCGTTGTTGACTCGGTTGCCGCCCTGGTCCCCAAGGCGGAGATCGAGGGCGAGATGGGCGATAGCCACGTCGGGCTGCAGGCCAGGCTGATGAGCCAGGCGCTGCGCAAACTGACGGGCGCGATATCCAAGTCGCACACCTCGGTCGTCTTCATCAACCAGTTGCGGGAGAAGATTGGTGTCATGTTCGGTAGCCCCGAGGTCACCACCGGGGGCCGGGCGCTGAAGTTCTACGCCTCGGTACGCCTGGACGTGAGGAAGATCGACACCATCAAGAGTGGCCTCGACGTCGTCGGGTCGCGAGTGAAGGTCAAGGTGGTGAAGAACAAGGTAGCGCCCCCCTTCCGGTCGGCGGAGTTCGACATCCTCTACAACGAGGGTATCTCCTATATGGGGAGCGTGATCGACGCAGGCATCGAAGCCAACATAATCGACAAGCAGGGCTCCTGGTTCTCCTACGGCGACGATCGCCTCGGCCAGGGCCGTGACAACGTTCGCGACTTCCTCAAGGCCCACTCTGAGGTGACAGACCAGATCGTGGCGGAGCTGCGGACGCGACTGACCAACCCGTCGGCGCGGTCCGTCGCCGAGGCTGCCGCGGCGGCTGCCGCCTCCGAAGCCGGCAAGCCAACGGTTGACGTTGGCACGTCTGCCGCGGTCGATGGCGGAGCGGCCGAGAAAGTCACCGCGGCGCCGACGACCGCCTGAGGTCAGTACGGGAGGGGCGGCAGGCCACGTCGCCTGCCGCCCTCCCGGAAGTAACCATGCCACCGCGGCTGCCGCCGTCCGACCCTGGGGACTTGGATGCCGCCTTTGAAAAGGCGGTCCGCGTTCTCAACGCGGCCTCTCAGACCCGGGCCCGTCTCTACGCCAAGCTCATCCGTGCGGGTTACTCCGCGGAGGCGGCGGAAGGCGCCTGCGCGCGGGCACTCGCGCTCGGTTACGTCAATGATGGCGCCTACGCCCGGTCCGTCGTCGAGCGCCGGGTTCAGCAAGGCAGGGGGCGAGCCGTGATCAGCCGAGAACTGGCCCACAAAGGCCTGGACGGCGAAACCGTCTTCGAGGCGATGGTCATGGTGGACCCGGAGACTGAATTCGCGTCTGCGCGGGAGCTGGCATCGAGGTTGAACCGGCGGCACGCCGGGGTCACCCCGGAACGACGACGCCAGAAAGTCCTCGCTGCCCTGGCACGCCGCGGCTTCTCGGGCGGCGTTTCCCGCGCCGCCTTCGAGGCGTGCGAGCGGGCTGAGCCGCTTCAATAAGACAGCTTCGGGACTAGAATCGAGTCCTTGACTTAGTCCACCCTGGCGCCCACTTTGAGCGCGCCGGGGACTGAAAAACTAAGGCACCTTCACAACTGAAAATGAGGTGACACAACATGGAACTACCAGTCCTGGTTGGACTTGTAGCAGGTGTTGTGGCGGGCGCTCTCGGCGCCACTTTTTTCGCCCGGACCAGGGGCCAGGCCAGGCTGCAGACGCAGCAGGTATCGGCCAGGCGCGCGCTCTCCGATGCCGAGACTTCGGCAAAGGAGCTCGTTCTAGCGGCGAAAGAGGAAGCCCACGACATCAGGACAACTGCCGAAAAGGAGGCCAGGCAGAGACAAACAGAGTTGCTTGAGATGGAACGGCGAGCCCAGCAGCGGGATGACGAGATCCTGCGCCGATTGGACGAGTTGGACCGTCGCCAGGCCGAGCTCAAGAAGACCGAGGAATCGCAGGTGGCCCAGCAGGCCGCGCTGGACTCACGTGGACTCGCTCTCCAGGGTGAACTGCAGCGACTGTCCGGGCTGACACCCGAACGTGCGCGTGAACAGCTCCTGGCCTCGGTCGAGCGGGAGCTCAACCAGGAGGTCTCGTCTCGGATCCGCGAGGCAGACCTTTACGCGCGGCAGACCGCCGAGGCAAAGGCTCGAGAGATCATCGTTACGGCGATCCAGCGAGTATCGGCAGAACAGACCACCGAGAACACCGTCGCCGCGATCCAC
>JBHEMP010000011.1:0-28706 GCA_046262515.1 Candidatus Dormibacteria bacterium
CGAGGTAACTGAGCACCTGGTTGAAGGAGCCCAGGAACAGGCTGTCAAAGTCCGGCTGGGTGCTGGGTAAATTCAGCACAAGGCTTATTTCATTCATTACAAAGACGTAGAGAAGAAGATTGAGGCCAGTGTAGACCCGGGACCACCGGTGCGCAACTTCACGCTGAACTCAAGCCGCCACGAGAACCTCAAGGTCAGACGTCTCGAAGAGCCCCGCGGTGTCGATCCCCAGGCCCGCGATAAGTTCCCGGGGAACGCCAATGTCCGCAAGCAACAGGAGGCCGACATGGCTGGCCGCCGCGGGCGCGAGGAGGCCGACCTTGGTCAGCGCCAGGGTGACCGTCTGCTCCGCCCGAACGCAGGCGCCGGGTATATCGCCGGTCCCCGCGTCCAGCCCGGACGGCACGTCCACGGCCAGCACTTCGCCGGGGGGCAGCGCGCCGATCATCTGTTCCACGGACCCTCGAGGGGCGCCGCGGCTACCGAACCCGAGAAGGGCGTCCACGTAAAGGTCGGCTGCCGGCAGGACCCCGGCCCAGGGGCGGAGCACCACGGACGACTTGCGCAGGGTCCGCAGATGCCCCGCGGACATCCCGGACGCCTCGTCCAGGGGGTAGGAGGTGAGCACTTCCACCCTCGCCCCCCAGCCCGCGAGGCGCCGGGCCGCGACCAGTCCGTCGGCACCGTTGTTGCCCTTGCCGGCGAGGATGCACATCGTCTTCCCCGCCACGCCGTCGCAGAGCCGGGCGGCGGCGCGCGCCACCTGGAGCCCCGCCACTTCCATGAGCTGCAGCGGCTGGATGGCGAAGTCGGCCTCCGCGATGCGATCGATCTCGCGCATCTCGTCCGGTGTCACCCCGAGCCGCCATGACCTCGCCACGCCCACGTACCTCAATCTAGCGCGGGGGTCGAGAACCGGCGGAGCGAACCGCCACCCGGATGCCCTGCATTTGGCTGCTGCAGTCCACTAAGATGCTGACCGCCTTGTCCACCAACATCCGGACCATCCGCGCCCGCGAGGTCCTCGATTCGCGCGGCAACCCAACCGTTGAGGTTGAGGTCCGCCTCGAGGGCGGCGCTGCCGGCACCGCCAAGGTCCCCTCGGGGGCGTCCACCGGCACCCACGAGGCGGTCGAGCTGCGTGACGGCGATCCCCGGAGGTACGGCGGCAAGGGTGTGCGCGGGGCGGTCGCCAACGTCAACGAGGAGATCGCGACCAAGCTGTCGGGGTTTGACAGCGCGGACCAGGCCGGCCTTGACCACCTCCTGATCGAGCTCGACGGGACCGCCAACAAAGGGCGCCTCGGTGCCAACGCCATCCTCGGGGTCTCACTGGCGGCAGCGCGGGCTGCCGCGGCGGCATCGGGGCAGCCCCTTTACGCATCTCTCGGCGGCGAGGACGCGGTGACGCTGCCGGTACCGATGATGAACATCATCAACGGTGGGGCACACGCCGACACGGCCGTCGACTTCCAGGAGTTCATGGTTGTCCCGGTCGGCCTGCCGACGTTCGAAGAGGCGCTGCGTGCGGGAGCCGAGGTCTTCCACGCGCTGAAGGCCGCCATAAAGAAGCGCGGACTCAGCACCGGGCAGGGGGATGAGGGCGGATTCGCCCCTGACTTGAAGTCCAACCGCGAGGCGATGGACCTGCTCATCGAGGGCATCCAGGCTGCCGGTTACGAGCCCGGCCGGGACGTCGCCATCGCGCTTGACCCGGCCACCAGCGAGCTCTACCGTGACGGCCGCTACGAACTCCGGGGCGAGGGCCGCAGCCTCAGCAGTGAGGAGATCGTGGATCTCTGGGAGGAGTGGGCCGCCGCCTATCCCGTGCTCTCGATCGAGGATGGCCTGGCCGAGGACGACTGGGACGGCTGGAAGCTCCTGACCGAACGGCTCGGCGACCGCGTCCAGCTCGTCGGTGACGACCTCTTCGTCACCAGCCCGGCGCGGCTGCGGGCCGGCATCGAGCGCGGCGTGGCCAACGCGATCCTGGTCAAGGTCAACCAGGTGGGGTCGCTCACGGAGACCTTGGAGGCGATGAGCATGGCCCGTGAGGCGAACTACGCCGCCATCATGTCGCACCGCTCCGGAGAGACCGAGGACACCACCATCGCGGACCTCGCGGTGGCCACCAACGCGGGCCAGATCAAGACCGGCGCCCCCTCCCGCTCGGAGCGCGTCGCCAAGTACAACCGCCTCCTGGTCATCGAAGCCGAACTTGGACCACGGGCGGTCTATCCCGGCCGCTCCGTCTTCCGATAGGCGGCTAACCTTGGCCCCGATGGGGATGCTGGAAGGTAGGGCGGCGCTGGTGACGGGCGGGTCATCAGGAATTGGGCTGGCGACGGTGAAACGCTTCCTGGACGGGGGTGCCCAGGTCCTGGTTGTCGACCTCAGGCCACCGGCCGAGGACGTCGCCTACATCGAGGCCGACGTCGGCGACGGTTCCGCGTGGCCGCATATCGCGGAGCAGGCGGTGGCGAAGATGGGCGGCATCGACATCGGCTTCCTAAACGCCGGGGTGACCACCGGTGAGGCGGCCGTGGACCGCGTCACGGACGAGCAGTACCGGCGCATCATGCGCGTGAACGTCGACCAGGTCTTCTACGGCATTCGCGAACTGGTCCCGGTCATGGAGCGGCGGGGAGGCGGCTGGATCGTGGCCACGGCTTCGCTGGCGGGGCTCGTCGGCGTTCCACTGGACCCGGTGTACGCCGCTACCAAGCACGCGGTGGTGGGGCTAGTGCGCTCCCTGGGGCCGGTGCTGGAACAGCGGGGGATCCGGCTCAATGCCATCTGCCCCGGGTTCACCGACACGCCGCTGCTGGATAACAGCGGGGGCGACGCCCTGCGCCAGATGGGCTTTCCCCTGCTCAACGCTGAGCGCATCGCCGACGCCGTGATGGTGGCGCTGGAGTCCGGTGGCAGCGGCCTCTGCTACCCGATCCAACCGGGCCGCGAAGTCGTGCCCTACCGGTTCGCCGGGATCCCCGGCGCACGCACAGAAACCGGCGAAGCCGCCCTCCCCGGCCTGACCTAGGTGGTCACCGCCGCCAGTCGGTAGCGGATCCCCGCACACCTGTTGCACACCATCAGCCCGTCCTCGCCCTCCGGCACGCACTCCACGCAGAAGGGCTCGAGGCAACCGGGGCAGAGGCCGACGGCCGTCATGTGCGGGTGGTTGGTGCAGGCAACATAGGCCTCGACGGGTTCCGGTGGCGGCGGCACCGCCTCGGCGGCCGCGGGGAGGGGTGGCGGCAGGTCGGAAATGTCCGCCGCGCCCGGCGGCGCGAACACCGCGGTCTCGCCGGCGTCGCCGGGGGGCGCCATCATGGTCTCGTCCGAGCCGGCGGGACCCGCGACCATGGTCTCTTCGGGTGACGCCTCCGGCGCCTCCGGGGGCCACTCGGC
Organism: Candidatus Dormibacteria bacterium; assembly: GCA_046262515.1. Lineage (GTDB taxonomy): Bacteria > Chloroflexota > Dormibacteria > DASZGP01 > DASZGP01 > JAXDLW01. The sequence continues at coordinate 3,412 of JBHEMP010000011.1, forward strand.
CTCCACCCCTTCGGGCCATTCAGCCGCGGCCCGGAAAACCGTCGCCACGGCGCCAAAGGTCACCTCGTCCCCATCCTTCAGGTAACGATCGACCTGGTGGGCGAGTCTCTCCCCATTGACCGACGTCCCGTTGGTCGAACCGATGTCCCGGAGGATCGTGGCGCCGCTCGCGTATGCGATCTCCGCGTGACGTCGCGATACACTGCGCTCGCCGTCCAGAGGTCCGAGGTCGACATCAGGAGTGAAGTTGGTGATGCGGTCCTTTCGACCGACCGAGCAGGTGATCTTGTTCAGCGGGAGGACAGCGTCTCCCAGTAGCAGGCTTGGTCCGGTGGCGATGGCTAGGTCCTCCTAAAACGGCTCAGGGCGCATCTTACGGCGTCTGGAGCGGCGGCACCACCTTGATGGCCTCGCCGAAGTCGGTAAACGTGATGCTGAGTCGGGTCTCGCGCGGCGTTCCGGGCGCGGTGATGATGTCTTCGGCTACCAACCGGCCACCGGCGGCATCCACCCAGGCCACCATCTGCGCCGTTGAGCCGGCCGAGGGCACCGCCGCAGGCTTGCGCTTGATGGCCACGGTGGCCTCGTATCGCTCGGCGGGAAGGCCACCCTGCAGCCCTGGACCGGTGTCACGGACCCCCGTCGCGCCGGAGAGGTAGCCAAGGTAGCTGCGGGGGTCACTCGAGCCGCCCGCGCCTGAGACCACGTGCCAGGGCTGGGTGTTGCTCCTGCCGTAATTCACGCCGTCGTACGAGACGGATTCCGTAGAGAACTGTTGGGTGCCCGACGTGAAGGCCAGGGCGAGGTGAAAGCGAGTATGAGACTCGGCCTCCCCGGCCCCCTCCATGGCGCCGCGTGGCCCGGCCTGGGTCCCCGCAAATCCAGCGCTCAATTTAACCCGGAAGGAACCGCTCTCCGAAGTTTTGCGGGCGGCAGCCGCCAGCGCCTGCCCGGCCGGTCCAGTGTCGGCTGGCACCCCGGGCGCGCCGGGCGCGGGGAGAAGCGGGCCCGCTGCCTCGGCGGTCGCAGATGGCGCCGGCGTGGGCACGGCGGCCGGTTCTTCGCCGCAGGCGGCGAGGAGCACCACGGCCGCGGCCGCGGCCAGCAGGGGTGTCCTCACTGGCCGGCCTTGCTGGTCTGCAGGACGTAGATGGTGGCGACGGTGTCGGTGTGGGTGAAGACCTGCACCTGCAGTACCCGCACACCGTCCGAGTACACCTGCTGCCAGGTTCGCTGGCTGCCGGAAGCCGGAGCCGGGGTTGCCGCGCCCACCGCTCCCCAACCAGCCTTCCCCAGGCCTGCCTCTATGCCGGGGCGGACGTCGCCAACGCTTCCCCGCCGAGTGTAGACCGCCGTGCTCACGGCGGCGTTGGCCAGAAAGTAGGTGCGTACGGTTCCCGCGGGACGCGGTACCTGCGGTAAATCGTGGCCGGGCTGGTCCTGCGCGGGGACCACCGTCAGCGCCCGTTCCAGCGCCGGCGTGTTGCTGGGATCGACCTGCTGGACGCTGGAATTGTTGAAGAGGTAGAGGGCCACGCCGCCGAGGATGACCGCGGCCACGGCAACGGCCATCCCCGCGCGCTGGCTTCCGCGCGGTCGCCGACCTCGAGGGGGATTGTGCTTCTTAGGAATGCGGCGAGGATACCTGCGCGCGCGGCTTCAGCACGATGCGTGGGTCAGCGAGCCGCCGGCCGAGAACGGGAACCATGTATAGGCGTAGCGGGTGAAGTAGAAGCGGTAGTTGATGGGGAGGGTCCCTCCCGTGGACAGGCCTACGTCGTGGTTGTAGCGCACTCGCATCGTCCCGAGGCTGGGGTTGATGTCCTTCAGGCTCAGCCCCGCGATGCTCCCGGTGGCGACATCCTGCAGGAGACCGACCGGGCCCTTGTGCTCGGCGGGGCCCATCCCCTTGGGAAACTCACCGCCGTCGTAATCCCAGGCGGGGTTGTGGCCCGCCCCATCACAGACGATGGCCCCCGCCTTGATCGACGGATCAGCGGCGTGCGCGGCGGCGTTGATCCACGCGAGCAACTCGGGGTCAGACAGCGCGTAGGAGTCGTCCCCGGCCTGGTTGAGGCGGTCAATGGCCGCAACCTTCCCCGCCTCGACGGTGGCTTCGTGGACCACCTCGGCGTCGTAGGCCGCGTGGCCCACACTCCACGCCCCGAGCATGATGATCACCAGGAGGGGCATAGAGAGGGCGAATTCGACCAGTGACTGCCCGCGCTGGTGCGAGGGGCGGCGGCGTCGCACAGGCTCAGCCATGCGCGGCGAGCGCCAGGGCGCCCCCCGGAGGCTGCGCGCCGGGCAGGTGCCTGCTGCTGCTGGGCGCACCGCTGCAGGTGTCATTGTTGGGATCGCTGAGTGAGCTGTCCTTGTTGATGACCAGCTTGATGACCTTCTCGAGGTCGAAATTGTTGGCCACGTCCGCGACCTGCTGAACGGCAGGGACGCATCCAACCGTTACCAGCGCGATGTGGTAGGTGCGGGTGTCCGGCGGTGCCGGGCCGAGGACGTAGTTCACCAGTCCTTCAAGGATGTCCGCCAGCCAGCAGAACGGGCAGATGTTGCCAACTATCGGGAGATCGATGCTGAAGTCCCGCATCGGCTGGATCAGCTTGTCGAAGAAAAAGTTATGGATGGCGTCGTAGATGTCCTTGAATACGTCAAAAGCGCCGAGGAGGACCCGGCACCAGCCGTAGGGAGTCTTGGGGATGAAGCCCAGCAGCTTATCCGTGCTGTGGTCCTTGAAGTTATTACAGAGGCTTGAGGCGTGGACCGCGTCCTTGGCGCTGTCGGCGCGGTGGATGATGGCCTTGCTGCCGGTGATGGTCCAGTGCTGTTTGGGCGCCGGTCCTCCCGCCACCTGGCGGAGCAGGCGCTCCTCGTCCGTGGGGTTGACCTGGTTGATCATGATGAATGACTCGTTGACGTCGTCCTGGTTATCCGCGATGTTGCCTGTCGAGTGCGGCTCGAACTTGTAGGCCTTCCAGTCTCCGAGGGTCTTTGACCCGCTGACGTCAGCCGCGTAGCTCTGCGTCTTCCGATAGTCCACGGGGTAGCTGTCGGGTAGGGGACCGGCGTCGCGCCGCTTCTGCATCTGGTCCTTCTTGTCGTTGTTGGGGTCGAAGCCCCAGAAATTCCAGCAGGGGAACAACTCCATGTCGGTGAAGTTCGGTGGTGTCGCGGGCTTGTCAGGACGCTTGCAGAGGTCTGCCCCGCTGTCGTAGATCGTGCCTGCGCAGGTGAAGCCCGGATGCGGGTCCGCCAGCGGGGCACGGCAGAAGACCCGCGGCCCATAGGAGCCAAAAGGAGTCTTGAAGGTCGGCAGGCCCGGGAAGGTGGGTGGCGCGCGCTCGTAGTAGTCGGTCAACTGGCTGACGGCGGCATTCACGTCTTTATCGGGGTCGTTGCCACTGCCCTTGGCCTCGGCGTCCAGGGCCTGCTCCGCGGCGACCAGGGAATCCCACGCCGTCTTCTGGGCGTTGGCATCCCCTCCATCGTCGAAAAGGGTGGGCTTCTTGCTGTCGTAGGCCTTGTTGTCGGGGACATTGAAGTTGATCCGAATGCGGACATCGATGAGGCCGCGCTCGGTGTCCAGGAGGGAAGTGCGAAGCTGGCTCCGTAGCCATTCCCTCTCGTCGCAGGGTCGGTGCCACGCGCCCGCAGGGACCTTGGGCTTTGGTGCGTTCACGTCAGTCCACGCGGGCGGGTCGACGCAACCATCGGTGTCGGGCCAGAGGTTGAAGGTGTCGTGGTCCGAGCTGCGTTTTTCCTCCGGCTTCCCACACGTTTGGCTCGTGCCCGGCACACTGCCGCAGGCGGGGGCGCCACAGGGCTTCCCATCCGACTTCTTGCAGTCCGCCAGCTTGGTCGTGGCTGCGCCGGTGCCCCAGATGGCGTGCATCGCCGTGGCCTTCATGGCGTTGAAGAGCCCGGCATCCTTCATTGGTTGTCGGGCGTGGTCCACGAAGTCGTTGATGTCCTTGACCGTGTACCGGGCATTGGATGCCTGGTTGAGGATCCCGCTGGGCAGGATGAAGCCGAGGTAACCGTTGTTGGCCGCGGCCACGGTGGCGTTGATCACGGCTAAGATTTCCTTGGCTTGGTCGAGGATGTCGTTTAAGGTGTCCTTGATGCCGTCAAATACATCTTTGGCAGAGTCCGCGGCGGTCTGGACAAACTCGCCGACCGCGACAATCGCGGCTCCCAACCACTCCAGGAAGGGCACCGCGGCGATCGCTTCGCCGATGCTCTGCACCACCTCCGCCATGCGCGAGAGAAAGCCCAGGCCCCAGTCGATGAGGTCGAAGGCAACGGTGTCGTTGACCACCGAGATATAGGTCTCGGCCGCGGTCAGGGCGGCCTGGTCGCTGGCTGCCTGCATCCGCGTGGCATCGCCCGCGGAGTTGCTCAACCCTGCGGCCAGTACCACCACCAGGACCATCAGCATTGCGGTGAACGCCGTGATCAGCGTGACGTTGCCGCGCTGCGCTCGAAGGCTCACTCGTACTGGCTCTGCAGCCGCGCGGCGACCGCGGTTTCGTGGATGTCGCCGAGTTGGTTGCCGTACAGGCCGGTGAGGATCTCCCAACCGGGGACCTGGAGCCGGTAGGTGATGGTCACGGTCACCGACATGCTGCAGTAGTAGCCACCGCCGCTGTAGGGGGAATCAGCATTGGAGCCCGATGGTGTTCCCTTGGGGAGGTCGGGCCCGGCGGTGATCTTCTCCAGCTTCGGTTCCGTCGCCATCGTCTGGGCCAGGCCCATGTCGTGGTACTTGCCGTAGTGGTAATCGATAACCGCCTGGGCGTCGGCACCGTTGCGGATGGTCATGTTGGGCTCGGACTGGTCCGGGTAGCAGCCATGGATCAGGTCGTGGGCGAAGTCATTCTTGCCATCGGCGGTCTGGGGCACCTGCTTGGCCACGTGCCGCGCGATGTCGTACGCCAGCTTGTGCTCCTGGATGCGAACCGACCAGGACAGGGCCACGCCGATGCTGATGAGGATGATGGCGAGGATGATGGGCAGGATCAGGGCGAACTCGACCATGGACTGGCCCCGGCGGTTGTTCACCGGATTTTGATCTGGTCGTTGAACTTCTGAGCGCTCTCGTGGATCGCCGATGGGCTGATGGTCTCGGGGAGTCGGATGTTCCAGGTGTCGACGTTGCTACTGAGGCGGTCCGCCACGGACTTGGTTACGCCCACCTGGGACGCGAGGGCAAAGCTCATGACAACGGTTGCGGAAATGAGCGCGTACTCCAGCATGGCCTGGCCGCGCTGGGCTGGCCGCGTCCTCGCCCGCCGCATCAGCCTTTGTTGCCGATCTGCAGGAACGCCAGCGAGCCCAGGATGATCAGCAGCGCGAGGATGTTGAGCATCGTCGGGAACGTCATCATCACCGGCGCGCGCAGTGAGCGTGCCTTGACCACCTGCTCGCGCTTGATGCGCAGCTCCGTCGACTGCCCCAGGAGCATGTCCTTGAGGTCGCGGCCGCCCAGTTGGGTGGCCTGGCCGACCGCGGCGACAAGGAAAGAGAGATCGTCATTGCGGTTTTTGCGGAGCAGCTCCTCCATGGCCACGTTGAGACGTTCCTTGAGCTGGGTGGTGCGCTCCACGACGTAGCCCAGCTCCTGGGCCAGGACCTCCTCCTTGAAGTACTTGCAGTAGTAGGTGATCCCCGCGTCGATCGACGTGCGTTCCACCGCGAGGCCGATCACCTCGAGGGCCAGCGGCAGGGCGCGGCTGATCTTGTTCTGGCGCAGCGTGGCGGCGGTCTTGATGGCGCTGTCGGGTGAGGCGAAGCCCAGGGCAGATCCGCCGAGCGCGAACAGCACCGCCATGATGGGGTTCCGGAGCAGGATCCCCATCACCAGCCCCAGGCCCCCGAAGACCAGCACCAGCATCAGCTTCATGCGCGCCACGTCCTCGATGGCGACCTGGCGCGAAACGTCGGCCTGCTCCAACTGGCGGGGAATGTCGCTGCGCTTGACCAGCTCCACGATCAACCCCAGCGCGGGCAGCCTCCTGCTCTGCCGCTGCATTTTCAGCACGGGGGCCTTGTCGCCGTCCAAAAGCGCGGGCTGGGCAACATAGGCTGAGCGCGCGCGGCGCCGGCCCACGATGACAATCCCGACCACCGCCACCACCAGGAAGACCCCCAGGCCGCCGAGGATCAAAAGAGTTGAATCCACGTCAGGCCTCGATCTGCTTGAGGATGCGTTTGGTCACCCTGCGGCTGATGTAGTTCATGCCGATCGCGATGATCACCACCACAATTCCGACGACCGTGGTGAAGAGCGGGGTGATGAACTTGGGTGTGATCAGGTAAATGAAGAGCACGAAGAAGACCGGCAGGTAGGAGACAACCGTCGCGGTGGACCGCACCTGGGAGGTCACGGCCTCGAGTTCGCTGCGGCCGCGCACCTCGTCCTGGATGGATGACGACAGGCTGCGCAGCAGCGCGTGCGTTTCAAGACCGACCTGGTTCCCGATGGCCAGCGCGCTGGCGATCGTATGCAGCTCCGGGTAGGGGAGCTTGTCGGCCCAGATCTCAAAGGCCTCGGCCTCGGTCACGCGCAGCGCCGAGATGCGGTTGGCAAGTGAGATGAGTTCGGACTTGATGGGGTCGGCGAGGTTCGGCGTGGTGGCCTCAAGGGCGTTTACGAAGTTGCGCCCCGCTGCCATCCCGCTGCTGACCAGGAGCAGGGCGTTGGGCAGCTGGAGCAGGAACTGCGCGCCGTAGGCGCGGGCGCGGCGGATGGCGATGGCGTAGTCGACCACAGGCACCGCAAGGCCTACGAGGATGGCCAGGATTGGGGTCTTGAAGACCACGAAGGCAAGTCCCAGCGCGACCAGGAAGAGCGACACCTGGCGATCCAGGAAAGATCCCCAACGGAAGCTGGCCCCGACGTCGACGGCCCGGCGGTAGCGCTTCACCACCCCGGTGTCGGCCAGCGGTGAGAGCACCCTCTCGGTGGGGCTGACGTAGCGTGCGGCCTCGACCTGAGCGGCGCTCTCGCCCCCGCCCGTGTGGGCTGCGTAGGGGTCCGTCTTCGCCGACTGCATGATCGGCAGGATCGCGGTCACCACCAGGTAGACGAACCCCACTGCCGCCAGTACCAGGCCTGCGACGTACATCAGCTGCCGATCTCCAGCCGGATTTTCTCTTCGCAGTCGGCAGGGTCCTTCACCCGGACGTACTCACCGGTGAACCGGCCGTTTTCGTCCTGGCCGGTGCGCTTGAACTCGAAGATGGTCTCCACTCGGACCTCCCCCTTCTCGTCTATGCCGCACAGCTCCGCCACCTCGATGACGCGGCGTGAGCCGTCCGACAGGCGCATAGTCTGCACGATCAGGTTGACCGCTGACGAGATCTGCTTGCGGATTGCCGAAACCGGCAGTTCCTTCGCCATCAGGATCATGGTCTCGAGGCGGCTGATCGTGTCCTCCGGGTTGTTGGCGTGGACGGTGGACAGCGACCCGTCATGACCGGTATTCATGGCCGTGAGCATGTCGAAGGCCTCTTCGCCGCGGCACTCACCAACGACGATGCGGTCAGGGCGCATTCGCAGCGCGTTCTTGACCAGGTCCCGGATGGAAACCTCGCCCTGGCCGCTGAGGTTGGCGGGGCGAGCCTCAAGGCGCTTGATGAAGGGGTGTCGCAGCTGGAGCTCGGCGGCATCCTCGATGGTGATCACGTGCTGGTGGTCGGGGATGAAGCTGGAGAGGATGTTGAGAAGGGTGGTCTTGCCGGACCCGGTGCCGCCGGAGACCAGGATGTTCATCCTTGCCTTGACCGCGCGCGCCAGCCAGTCGGCCATGTCCTGGGTCATCGCGCCCATGTTCACCAGCTGCTCGACCCCGAGCTTGTCCTGGGAGAATTTGCGGATGTTGATGGAGATCCCGTCGATGGCCAGCGGTGGCATCACCACGTTGACGCGGCTACCGTCGGGAAGGCGGCCGTTGACCAGCGGGTTGGACTCGTTGGCGGGCCGGTTCAGAGGACGCAGGATCACCTGCACGATCTGGTCGAGGTGAATGTTGTCCTCGAAGACCACGTCGGTGCGCTCCAGCTTGCCGCGCTTCTCGATGAATACCCGCTTGGGACCACTGACGATGATTTCCGTGACCGCCTCATCGCGCAGGAGATCGTCCAGGGGGCCGAACCCGAAGATGTTGTCGGTGATGTACTGCAGCACCGTGGCGCGGTCCTCGACACCCAGCGCGTAGTCGTTCATCAGCCGCTCGACCACCACCGCCAGCTCTTTCTTGGCGCGCTCCGGCTTGGTTTTCACCAACTCGGCGAAGGCCGGGTCGCCCAGTTGTTCATCGAGGACCCGGCGGCGGAGCTCGGCCTTGATGGGCGTCAGGTCCCGGGGGGCGGCGCGAAGTGGCGCAACAACCGGAGCGGCGGGCGCGCCGGTAGGGCTTTCCTTGCGCAGGTATCTATTTACGCCCAAAAGTGTCTCCCCTCGGAATCAGCGACGGGCCATATGGTACGCCACTGGCGCGAGGAGGATGAGAGTTCCGAGGACCAGTGCCGCGACCGGGCCGGCGGCAGATCGCCACGTTGCGCCCCGGCGCAATGGCGCGCCGGCGGCCGGCAGCCTGGGCGTATAGGGCACATAGACGACCACGTCCCGGACGACCGAGGTCGCAGCGGGGGCTGGTGTGGCGGCCGCTGCGGCGACCTGGTATTCGTATGCGCCGATGTCGCAGGCGCTGCCGGTCCCGCTCCCCGCGTTGGCGCGAATCACACCACGCTGGTCGCGCGCGGGGGGCGGACAGGCCGCCAGTCCAGCGTCTATGGCCGGGCTGCCCGGGCCGATCGCGCGGGTCCGGGTCCCGCCCCCGTTATCGGTCAGGGCGCCGAGCTTGGCGTCCGTCAGAGGCTTGTCACCGGGGCCCGTGAAAAGACAGGTGGCGCCGTCCTCGATGTTGGAGCCTCCGCTGAGGACCGCTCGGCCCGGGCTCGCCGCCGGGTCGACCACGGGTCCGCATTCGTCCAGCGGGTTGCCGCTGATGATGCTGTTGGCGAGGGTCAGGCCATACGTCGCAGGATCGGACGAGGTGGCGTACACGGCCGCGCCATTGAGAACGCCCCGGGCGGCCGGGCCCCGCACCGCGTTGCTTGAAAGAGTCACGTTCCTGAGGAGGGCGTGGGCCGCGTCGCTGTAGACGCCGCCACCCTGGTCCGCGAGGTTGCCGTCTATGGTGTCATTGGTCATCGTCAGGTAGGCCGACGAATACACACCTCCCCCCACGCAGCCCCTCTGGCAGGTGTTGGCGTTGATCGTGGAGCCAAGGATCGTCACGATCGTGTCCGTCCAGACCCCAGCACCCATGGCATCCGCCTGGTTGTCGGTCACGGTCACATTGCGCAGCACCGTCGGCTGCGAACTGAAGAGCTGGACGGCGATCCCACCGCCGCGCCCGCCGCTGGCCGAACCCTGCCCCAGGGCTGAGTTATGGCTGACGACACTGTCGATCAGCTCCAGCTGACCGAAATAATGGACGAGGATGCCGCCGCCCAGCTCGTTGGGCAGCGCCCTGCCGTTGCGGATGGTGACGCCGCTGACGATCGCCTGGCGTGAAATCGTCATGACGCGGTCGGTGACCCCCGCGTCCTGTTCGATGATGGTCTTGCCGGCCCCCGCGCCTACCAGCCTGGTGCGCTGCCGCAGCTCGAGGTCACCGGCCGCGTCCGTGTCTGTGCCGGCGACGGGAGGGATGGTCAGAACGTAATCGCCCGCGGGCACGTTGATCACAGTGGCCTGGTCGGGAGCCGCTGCATTGGCGAACTGGACCGCGTGCCGCAGGCTGCAGGGCGAGGTGCACGGTGCGCCCGCGCTGGGCGCCGCCAGGTCCTGCGTGGTGTCCACCTGGACGATCGTCTCCACAGGGGTGGCCGCGAGGCTGGTCACAACGCCGAGGTACGCTCCGAGTACCGAGAGGACGCCCAGGACCCCGCCCGCCAACATCCGGGATCTCTTCGCGGTGCCGTTCAAAACAGCCTCTGGGGAGGGGTGCCACAGGCCCACCACATCGACTGTTCAGATGATGTCTTGTGGGTGCCCGCAGGGTCGGTCCAGGTGAGCGTGTACGCACCGTTTCCGTATACAGGGCTGGGCGGGTTTGATGAAAGCGTTGGCTGGGTTTGCGGCTGCGAATTGGTGGCGGCATGGGTCCCGCTGCTGTTGGCCTTGACGACGTCGGTGCTGGTGGCCGCGCTGGTCGAGCCATCCGCCCAGTTGATGCTCCAGGCGACGGTCACCGGGATGTCATTTGCGGTCCCATTGGCGAAGTCGAACTGCTCCGCGATGTTGAAGATGCTGTTGCTGCCGCAGTACATGCCCGCGGCGGAGGGATAGGCCGTGGCCTGGCTGTAATAGGGGGTGCCATCCGAATAGAAGTTGCAGTTGGGAGTTCCCGGGCCCGGCGAGGCGTACGGCACGGTGCACTGCTGGAAATAGATACGCGGGCCGCTGATCGAGAGCGAAGCCGGCGCGCCCGGGACCTGGGTGACCACGAAGGTGTGGGTGGGCGAGGGGACGGTGGCCGGGGGAGGCTGGCTCGCCACGGGTGCGCTGGATGTTGCCGGCACCGATCCTGGCGGCGGCGCTACTGGCGCAGAGGCAGTTGCCGACGGACTCGGACCGGCATCCGCGGTTGGCGTGGCGCTCGGCCCGGGGTTGGCGCTGGGGGTGGACCCGGCGGTGGCGCTGGGGCGGCTGGTCACGACGCTGGTGCCCGAGTGTTGGCCGAGCAGGTTGCCCCTGACCACGAAGAAACCTCCGCCGAGGATGACCGCGGCGCCGAGCACTCCCGCGGCGATAAGGCCCCACGGCGTCGCACCCACCACCGCCTCACCGGTGGCACCGGCGGCCGCCGCGCCCACCGCGCCGGCGCCCAGGAGGCCGAGGGCGGCCAGCGCCGCGAGAACGAGTTTCTTGTGGCTCGAGCGCTTCTCCCAGTCCTCGCCGTACGCCGCCACGGCCGCTGTTTCAAGCTCCGCCAGCAACTCGTCGGCGCTCTGGGGACGGGCATCCACGTCATGGGCGGTTGCGTGAAGCAGCATCAGCGCGACCGGCTCGGGTAGATCATCTTTGACCGTGCGACCGTCGGGCACGTGCTCATTGATATGCCTGCGCATAACCGCGAGCGCGTTGTCGCCCCTGAAGGGGACCTTGCCGGTAAGCAGTTCGAAGAGAACGACCCCGGCCGAGTAGAGATCGCTGCGGGGGTCCACATCTCCACCCGCGGCCTGCTCCGGGCTCATATATGCCGCGGTGCCGCCGCCTATTCCACCCGCGGCGCCCGGCCCGGCTGAACGCGGTACGGCCTGGCCGAAGTCCGCCAGTTTGCTGACGCCCTCTCGGTCGGACAGCATGTTCTCCGGCTTGACATCACGGTGGACGATGCCCAGCTCGTGGGCCGCGCCGAGACCCTTCAACGCACCCTTGAGGATCCCCAGGGACTGTTCCGGTGTCAGCGGGCCCGCGTGGTCGATGATGGACCGCAGCGACGCCCCATCGATGTACTCCGTGACGAGGGCTGCCTCACCGGGCTCCTCGATGAAATCAAAGACCCGGACGCAGTGGTCGTTGTCGAGCCGAGCCATCGTCCGCGCTTCCTCGCGGAACCGCTCCAGGAAGGCAGGGTCTGTGGCGAGAGACGGCGCCAGCTGCTTGATGGCGACGGGGCGGTCCAGTTGATGATCGAGCGCCAGCAGCACTGTGCCGGTGGCGCCACTGCCGAGGACGCGCTCGACGGTGTACTTGGCGGGAAGAGCAGGCATGAAGCCGCACTATGACATGCCGGCACCGTCGCGAGTGCGCAGAATTACCCATTCCGGCCGCCGCCGCGCGGAATGCGGCGTTCCACACCACGCCCTCGAGGTAGTGCCGGTCAGCGTTTAGCCGGTGCGTTCCCCGCGCCCAGGAACGTGGCCAGTCCCGAAACGGCTTTGGCGTACCCCGTGCCCGCGACCTTTGCGTACGGCTGGTGCTTCTCTATGAAGGCCTCGAAGAACTTCTTGTCGTCGGGCAGCGCCGCCGCGATGGCCACGGGCATGGGAACCTCGAGCTTCTTCTTGCCGCTGCGGCTGACGACGGTGAAGCAGCGCTCCTGGACGCGCATATCCCGTGCCTCGATCATCGGGGATAGCACCAGGTTGAGCATCCGGGCCACCTTGATCTGGCTGGGTATGTCCTCAGGGGTGACGACCAGGATGCGGTCTGAGCGGAAGAGCGCCGGCGCGGTGAACATGTCGACGGTGTTGGGGAGGTCGAGGATGACGATGTCGAAATTGCTGGAGAGGATCTCGACCAGCGCCTCCATGTGGCTGGAGGGGTCCTGGTAGTCATCAACCGCCGCGGGGTCGTCGAGGGCGCAGAGGACGTAAAGGTTGTCGCGCCGGAAGCACTTGTTGAGGAGGATCTCCTCCGAGATCACGGCTGCGGCCTCGGAGGGAACGCGGTCCATCTTGCCTTCAGCCCGAACCAGGATCTCGTCCACCAGCGGCTTCAGGCCAAGGACGCTGGATCGCTTCATCTCCGTGACGTCGAAGAAGTAGGACTGGCTGCCGTTCTGCAGGTCGAGGTCGACGAGGAGAACGCGGAGCTGCGAATCCTGGGCGATCCTCGACGCCAGCGCCGCGGCCAGCAGGCTGGTCCCCGCGCCCCCGCGCGGGCTGTAGACAGCGAAGACCTGGCCTTTGCCGCCGTGAGCCCGCGGCTGCACCGCGTCCAGCTGTCCGGGTGCGTTCACCGCAACCGGCGCGGGAGGGGGCGGAGGGGGTGCGGAGGCCTCAGTGGCCACGGGTTCCGCCGCTGGTCCGGGAGCGGGCGTGGTTTCTCCGGGGAGGAACGCGTCGGCCGGCGGAGCGGCCGGGCTCTCGGCAGCCCCCAGGACGCCCGGGGCCGCATCGGCGACAACAGCGACCGCCGCTCCCGGTGCCTCACCCACCAGTGTGTGGGGCCTGCGAGCGGCGTAGGCCTGGGCATGATCGAGGTTCAGGAACGCCGCCATGACCTGGTTGCCTGACGCGGCGTGTTCGCTGACCAGGCGCGTGAGCCTGCCGCGGTTGGGGGAGTAGGCGACGACCTTTTCTGGCATGGATTCTCCTATTGCTAAGGGCAGCGATATTGGACCGCGACGACGTTGGAGTCAAGCGTGGCGGGTTTCAGGATCTTGAGCTGAGTCTTGTCCCCGTTGGCTTCGCCCCGGCCCTTGTAGGTGAAATGCAGGGTGACCGTGACGGACGTCTGGTTTTTCGCCACGCTCTGCGTTGTGGCGTCCGCAAGGGTGCCGTCGGGCTGCACCCACTGGTACGTGATGTCGCCGGCGTTGCCGTTCGTCTGGATCGTGCCGGTGAAGTCATAGTCCGCCCTCGGGCAGTGGCCGACAGTACCACTCCCGCCATGCGTCGGCGCGGCGGACACCGCGGTCACCGCGACCGGTGGCCCGCCCCGCATGCGACTGAACAGGTAGTAGGCGGCGCCGGCCAGCAGCAGGATGAGCAGCAGGGGCAGGAGTCGTGAAGGACGCCGCCGCTTCTTCGCCTTCGGCGGTTGATAGACCGGCGCGCTGATCTGCGGGACCGCGAAGGCGGCAGGTGCCGGCGGCGGGGGAAGGCCGGGCGGGGGGATGAATGGCGGCGCGCCCCCCGGCTGGCCGGGGTACACGGACTCGGATGCGGGCACAACGAGTGTCTCATCGCGCCCAACGCCCTGGACCATTGTCTCCTCGGGACCGGGCCGCACCACCGTCTCATCCGCGCTCGTGACCGCGGGCGGCCGGACCAGCGTCTCCTCGCTGCCCGCCATCAGGGCGGTGGTGTCGAGGGGGGAGATCGTCATCGGGTCGGCGGCCGGCTGGGGCATGGTGGCAGCCACCGCGCCTGCTGCGGCCCCGGCACCTGCGGCGGCGCCGCCACCTGCGGCCAGGGCGCCCGTGCCTGCCACGACCGAGGGCGCCGCCGGGGCCATCGCCATCGCCGCGGCCGCCAGGTCGGAGTCCTCGGACCACTTCGGCCACGACTTCTGCGACGCGTCCGCCAGCTTGACCCAGAACTCGCTCGCGCTCTTGTAGCGTTTCTTCGGTTCCTTGGCCAGGCCCTCGAGGAGGACGGCCTCGACGCGGCCCGGGAACCCCGGCGAGACCTCCGACGGACGCGGCGGTGGCTGCGAGATGTGGGCCTCGACGGTGGCCATCACGTTGCCCGGGACGGGTGGAAAGGGCAGCCGCCCCACGAGCAGTTCGTACGCCATCACCGCGAGGGAGTAGACGTCGGTGCGCTGGTCGATGTCCGGCTTGCCCGCCGCCTGCTCCGGCGACATGTAGGACGGAGTCCCCAGGATGGTGCCGACCTGGGTCACGAAGTTCCCGGAACCGCCCGTCATCTTGACCAGGCCGAAGTCACCCAGCTTGCAGACCCCGGTGGTGGTGATGAAGAGGTTCCCGGGTTTGAGGTCGCGGTGGAGAATCCCCTGCCGGGAGGCATACTCCAGCGCCGCGGCGGTTTCACTGATCACGCGGAGTGCCTGACCGGTACCCAGCCGGCTGTTGGACTGGATGGCTTTCAGGGTCGGACCGTGGACGTACTCCTGGATCATGTAGAGGTCGCTGCCGACAGCCTCAAGGTTGTAGATCCCGACGATGTTGGGGTGGTTCATCTTGGCCAGCGCCCGCGCCTCCCGGCGGAACCGCTCCAGCGCCTGTGGGTCCCCGTTCCAGGCCCCGAGCACCTGCTTGATGGCCACGAACCGGTTCAGCGCGGTCTGCCGGGCCAGGTAGACCGACCCCATGGCCCCCTTGCCGACCGCCTGGATGAACTCGTACCCCGAGAGGTTGTTACTCACGGGTCAGAAGTATGCGGTTATCGGGCGCGTCAGCCAAAAATGCTGGTCGCGCTGGTGGCCGACTTGTTTCCCTGGTCGTCGGTGTAGGTGACCGTGAAGCTGACCTGGGTCTGGATGCCCGCGGGGATGTTCAGGTATACGCCGGTGCTCTGGTTGTAAGAGTGGAGAGCACTTGGCGGAGCGACCGTGTACCCATAAGTGCCGGGTCCCCCCTCCTGGGCCGACGTGTTCCAGGTGACGGTCACAGGGATCGCGCGGCTGCCTCCCCCTGAGAAAGTCATGTAGAACTCGTCGAGGACCCGGATCCACTTCCCACCCCCGGGGCTCTGGGGCACGGAACAGATTGATGGGGCGGGACAGCTCGTGGTGGCGTTCATCGGCGCTGAACAGGTCGGGCTGAGCCCCGGTCCCCCCGGGCCGTTGCAGGTTTCGTAGTACATGGTCAACCGGGTAAGGCTGAGATAGGTCGGCGAGGCTGGCGGTGGAGGTGGCGGCGTCGATGGCGTCGTGGCCTGGGCGGTTGCGGTCGTTTTGACGGCCACCGTGGGGGTCGGGCTGGGACTGAGACTGGGACTGGGGCTCGGGCTCGGGCTGGGCGAGTCCGAGGGACTGGGTGACGGGCTGGGCGAGTCAGTCGGACTTGGGCTCGCGCTCGCCGAGGGCGTCGGGGAGGTGAGTGCGATGCCACCGCCGGTGCTGTGGCTCTTGCCAAAGAGGCCACTGGCCAGACCGATCACGCCGAGCAGCACGACCAGGGCCGCGGCGACCCCGCCGGCGATGGCCCAGCGGCTGATCCCCGCGCCCAGGACGGCCTCGCCGGCGGCCGCGGTGGAGGCCATGGCCGCTCCGCCCCCGACCAGCAGCAGTCCCAGCGCCGCGGCCGCCGCCGCGACCAGCTTCTTGATCGACGAGCGCTTCTCCCAGTCGGCACCGTAGCCCGCGACGGCAGCCGCCTCGAGTTCGTCGAGGAACTGTTCCGCGGTGCGCTGGCGGTCCTCCGGGTCTTTGGCCATCGCGCGCTTCACCAGGACACCAACATCTTCGGGTAGGTCGCTGTTGAGCGACCGCGGGTCCGGCACGGGGTCGTTGATGTGCTTGCGCATCACCGCCAGGGGGTTGTCGCCGGTGAAGGCCGGGCGGCCGGTGAGGAACTCGAAGAGCATGGCGCCGCAGGAGTAGATGTCCGTGCGCAGGTCGACGCGCCCACCCGCGGCCATCTCGGGGCTCATGTAGGCGGGGCTGCCCGCGGGCATCCCCCCGGCGGCGCCAGGGCCGCTGGCCACCAAAGCCTGGCCGAAGTCGGCTAGTTTGCTGGTGCCCTCCTCATCCGCCAGCAGGTTCTCGGGCTTGATATCGCGGTGCACCAGGCCGATGCCGTGGGCGTAGGCCAGCCCCTTCAGGGCGCCCTTGACAACCCCGAGGGCCTGCTCCGGCGTCAGGTGGCCCGCGAACTCGGCGACCTGGCGCAGGGAGGCGCCCGGGACATATTCACTGACCAGGACGGCGCGCCCCTCCTCCTCGAAGAAATCAAAGACCCGGACGCAGTTGGGGTGGTCCAGGCTCGCCATGACCCGCGCCTCACCGCGGAAGCGCTCCAGGAAGATGGGATCCGCGGCCAGTGACGGCGCGAGCTCCTTGTACGCGACACGGCGATCCAGGGCCGGCTCATTGGCCAGGTAAACCGTCCCCGTGGCCCCGCTCCCCAGGGTCCCCAGGATCTCGTATTTCTGCGCGCCCACGGTCTAGAGGTCGCTGGGGGTGCGCTTCATCATCAGGATCCCCGTGGTGCGGAAGCCGTGCCGCTCCTGGTAGAAGCGAATGGCATCCACGTTGGCCACGTGCGTGGACAGGGTCACGATCTCCGCGCCGTGCGCCGCCGCCCATTCTTCCGCCGCCGCAACGAGCTTGCTCCCGACACCGTGACCTCGGTGCTGGGGCAGCACGGAGACGTCCAGCGCCACCGAGACCGCGTCGCGGATCATCCGCGGTTGACCGCTGGCCGGCCGGAGCAGCATCTCGATCAGGCCAACAACCTCCCCTTCCACCTCTGCGACGAGGATCGCCTCATCGTCCGGCAGGGGTATGCGGCGGGCATAGCGGTTTCGTAGCGCCTGGTAGTCGGGGGTGGAGTAGAGGCTCGGGTCAAGGCGAACGTGGTGGTCCGCGCTGGCCTGGTAGATATCGGCCAGCGCTCCCACGTCGGCTTCCTCGGCCGGCCTGATCCGGACGTTCGCGTTTCGTTCCATGCCCCGCTCAGGATATGCGTTCGCGCGGCATGCGGCACAGAGGGTGCAGAAATGCATGGACAGCACCGCCCTCGGTCAGCTTGTATATGGCTTATGGAGGGACCCGCACTGCTGATCCATGGTGAGGTCCATCCGCTATGGCGGATGACAACGCTGATTGGGCGGTTCGACCCGCTGAAGGGAGCGGGGCCCGAGGTCGACCTGACCGCACACGACAGCGGTCGGCGGGTGTCGAGGCAGCATGCCGAGATCACGTCACGCGATGGGATCATGCATTTGCGTGACCTCGGGTCAACCAACGGGACACGCCTCAACAGTCATCGTCTTGAGGCGTTTCGCCACACCCACCTGAAAGAGGGGGATACCCTGGCTTTTGGGGAAACCTCAGCGCAATTCACCATGGTGGCACCGTGGCGGGCGGGACTGGTGGCGGAGTGGGACGCTCGCACGCTGACCGGCTCGATCGTGACCGCACCGGTGCCGGCGCAACGCGCGCTGGGGACCATCATGTTCGCGGACCTCGCCGGCTCGACGGAGGAGGCGGTGCGCTTGGGGGGCCCAGCCTGGCAACTGCTGCTGGCGGACTTCTGTACCGTTGCGCGGCGTTGCATAACGCGGCACCGCGGCCGTGAGTGCGGGCGGTCCGGCGATGGGATCCTGGCGACCTTTACCTCCCCTGAGGATGGGCTGCGCTGCGCGGCCGAGCTTCGTGACCGTGTACGCGAGCTCGGGCTGCAGGTTCACTCGGGGTTGCACTACGGCGAATATGAGAGCGTCGACGACGAGCTGACCGGGGCCACCGTGCACGCCGCGTCACGGGTGTGCTCTCGAGCTGCTGCCGGCGAAGTCCTGGTCTCGCGGACGATGGTCGAACTGGCCGCGGGCTCGGGCCTGCGGTTCACGGATCGAGGGGCCCACAACCTCAAGGGGCTGCCCGGCAAATGGCGGCTCTACGGCCTCGGGGCCAGCCCCGTTTTGACAGCCGATGCGGTCCCTGTCGATGGAGGTTCAGCCCGGTGATTCCGCTGCCGCTGACGAATCATCGGGCGCCCTGCTGACCATAGAATCCGTCTCGTGCCCGTAAGCCGCCGGACGGAGAGGATCATGGCGACCCTTCGCCCCTTCATGGAGGGCATGATGGCGGCCGATACCAGCCGCCCCGACGCCTGTGACTTCATGGCGGGCAACCCCCAGGAGATCGCGGGCCGGCCGTACGTCGAAACGCTTCAGAAGTGGCTGGAGCCGAAGAGCAAGCGCTGGTTCGCGTACGGGACCAACACCCGCCCGGCCCAGGAGGCCGCGGCCGCGGGTCTCAGCCGGGAACTGGGCCTGGACTTCGACCCCGCCGACATCTTCCTCTGCCGCGGCGCGCATGGCGGGCTGGCCGCCTGCCTGGACCTCGTGGTGGACCCGGGCGACGAAGTCATCTACATCAGTCCGCCGTGGTTCTTTTACGAGGCCATGATCCTGAGCATCGGCGCTGAGCCGGTCAAGGTGCACGTCAGCCCCCCGGCCTGGGACCTCGACATTGCGGCGATCGAGGCGGCCATCACCGACCGCACCGCGGCGCTGCTGATCAACACCCCGCACAACCCCACGGGCAAGATCTACCCGCCCGAAACCCTGGCTGCGCTGGGCGAGATGCTGGAGCGGCGCAACGCCGGTCGCCCCCGCCCCATCTATGTCATCTCCGATGAGGCCTACAGCCGGATTCTCTTCCCTGGAGCGACCATGCACAGCCCGGCGTCGCACTACGCGCACTCACTGCTGGTGCACACCTACAGCAAGCAGGCGCTGGCACCCGGGCAGCGCCTTGGCTACATCGCCCTCCCGCCCGGCCTGCCCGACCGGGAAGCGTTGCGCATCCCCCTGTTCGCGACGGCGCTTGGCAGCAGCAATGCCACACCCGACGCCGTCATGGTCTACGCCCTGCCGGAGATCGAGCAGATGTCGGTGGACCTGGCGGCCCTGGCGCGCCGTCGCGACTGGATGTGCTCGGCGCTGGAGGAGATGGGCTACGAGCTCACCGTCCCGGATTCCACCTTCTACGTCCTGCCCAAAGTCCCGGGTGGAGATGAGCAGGGGTTCGTGGCTCGACTCGCGCGCGACGGGGTCCTGGTGCTCCCCGGCCGCGCCTGCGACCTGCCCGGGTACTTCCGGATCTCGCTGACGGCAACGGACGACATGGTCGAGCGCTCGCTGCCGGTCTTCCAGGCGGCCATCAGCGAGCTGCAGCCCGCCCCCGGCTGACCGCCCAGGGCTTATCATTCCGGCCCGTATGGCCGGGACGGTTGGCAAGTACGAGCTTCGCGCGACGCTGGGCAGCGGCGCCTACGGAATCGTTTACCTGGGATGGCAGGAGGACCTGCAGCGACCCGTCGCCGTCAAGGAACTTGGGCCGCAGATGGCCGGCGACCCGGCGTTCCTCGCGGCCTTTCGGGAGGAGGCGCGGATCATGGCGCTGCTGGACCATCCCAACTGCGTCAAGATCTTCGATTTCGTCGAGCTTGGCGGGCGTGCGTTCCTGGTATCGGAGTTCATCGACGGCGCGTCGCTGCGGGCCGTGGTGGAGGGTTCCGGGCAGCTCACACCCCAGCAGTCGCTGGGCGTCCTAAAAGGCTCGCTGAGGGGCCTGGGCCACGCCCACAGCCTCGGCCTGGTCCACCGCGACATCAAGCCGGAGAACATCCTCGCGGACCGCGAGGGCACGTCAAAGCTGGCCGATTTCGGGCAGTCCTACTTCGGCGTGGGGCCCGGCGCCGCAGGCGGGCTCACGGGTTCCCCTCCCTACATGAGCCCGGAGCAGGCGCAGGGGAACCCCTGCGACGCGCGCAGCGACCTGTACTCGGCGGGGGCGATCCTCTTCGAGTTTCTCACCGGGCGGCCGCCGTTCGTTGCCGACAACCCGATGGCGATCATGCGGGCGCATATCAATGACGCCCCGCCCGACCCGCGCAAGCTGAACAAGAAGCTTCCGAAAAAGGCGACCCCGATGATGGCGCGGGCGCTGGCCAAAGACCCCGCGGCGCGCTTCACGTCTGCCGCCGAGATGCTCGCCGCGCTCGAGGACACCGCGCGTGACGGGTACGGCAAGAACTGGGAGCAGTCGGCGGCCATCAAGGGCCTGGTGGCGGCGGCCGCCGCCGGGACCGCGGTTGCCGCGGGGGCTGCTGGCGCCATGGCCGCCGGGGCTGCCTCGGGCGCGGCCTCCGGGACCGCCACGGTCGGGGCGACCACCGTGGGCGGAACCGCGGCGGCGGGAGGCGGCATATCCGGCACCACCGTTGCTGCCGGAGCCGGCGTGGCGGCCCTCGCGGGGGCAGCCGCGGTTGCCTACGTGGTCGTCTCCAACGCCATCTTCGGCCACAACCTGGTGGTCAATGGCAACGCCGAGCAGGGTTCCGGGGCCACGTCAACCACTGCACAGGACATCGTGCGTCCCCGCGGTTGGACGACGACCGGGAACTTCACGGTGGTGAAGTACGGGACCAGCCCTCTGCTTACCGCCGCCGACCCGGGACCCGCCGACCGTGGCGATTACTTCTTCGCGGGCGGACCACAGAATGCCTCGTCCAGCGCAAGCCAGGTCGTCGACCTGGCCAGCGGAAGCGGCGGCATCGACTCAGGGAGCAAGCAGTACGACCTGTCCGGTTACCTGGGCGGGTTCGGCGGCGAGAACGACACCGCAACCGTCGAAGCCACCTTCGAGGACGCCGCGGGACAGAGTCTGGCCGTGGCCCGGATCGGCCCGGTGACCGACCTGACCCGGGCGGGGAAATCGGCTCTCAAATTCACCGAGGCCAGGGGGGCGGTCCCACGGGGAACCCGCAAGGTTCTGCTGAAGATCTCCATGAACCGAACCGACGGGAACTACAACGACGGCTACGCAGACGATATCTCGCTGGTGATCAACTAGCGGCCCGATCAGTGTCCTGAGGGGCTCGGCTGGGGGGTCTCGCTGTCCGCCGGCGACGGGTAGGCTCCACCAACGGGGGGTGACCCGGGGGCGGTGGCCGAAAGGCCCACCGTGATGTTGAAGGGCAGGTCGGCCTGCTGGTCGGCGTCGTTTGCCCCGTACTTGCCCTTGATGATCATGTCGTAGGCACCGTCGGTGGCCTTGAACGTCCACTCCGCGGTTTCATCCGGCGTGGTCAGGCCTTTGCCCGGTACCGCGTAGGTGCTGTTCCGGGTCGCCGCCACGGCGGTCCCGTCGGGGAGCTTCAGGACCAGGTTTTCAGTGCTCAGGGCGGCGTAACGGTCGCTGGTACCGGTCACCGCGAAGTTCACCGTGAGGGCGGCGTCCCCTGCCTTTTCCTCCTGGTGGCGCTTCGGATCGTCGTACGCCAGCGTGCCACCGGAAACCGCCGCGCTGAAAGCGCCCGCGTTGATGGTGCCGCTGATGGCCACCTTTTGGGGTTCCAGCGTGATTGTCTTGCCGGTCTTCCCCAGCGGCAGCTGCGCCTGGTTGTTGCGAGCGTTGCCCACCAGCAGCACCGCCGACGAGAGGCTGAACTTGTCGTCGATGAAGAAAGCGATGACCCCGTTGGTTCGCTGCAGCCCCGGGACCTCTGGCAGCTTCTCATCCTGGCTGTCGTGGTCCAGGTAGCTGTTGGTGCCGGACTGAAGGACCAGATCCATGTTGTACGGAGCCGCGTTATCCGGCCCCAGGTTCTCAAACGTCGCGTTCAGGAGCAGCGTGCTCTTGGCGATGCTGTACCCCGGGCTGGGCTTGGGTGGATGAACCACTGTCGCGTCGCTCACGGTCACCTTGAACCCGGAGTGCCAGTACGACTTGTTGACACTGGAGGTGGTACCACGCGGTGCCGAAGATGGGCTGGGAGATGAGCCGACTGTTGACGCGCCACTCTGGCTGTGGTTGTTGGCGGGCCTCGCGGCGTTACCGCCGCAGCCGGCCACGGATGCTAGGGCCATGACGGCCAGTACGACACGCGTCCTCATCGGTCCCTCCTGTAGGTTCTCGCTCGGCGCCAGTTTACGACCTCGAGGCCGCGTGCGCTGCGCGCAGAAATACGTGGAAGCAACCGCGTGAGCGCCCTACGGTTACCCCGCAAGCGCCGACTCGCGGCGCCGAGCAGGAGGTGAGGATGTATCGCAAGATCGTGGTAGGCACTGACGGGTCTCCTTCGGCTGCCCGGGCGGTCAGCCAGGCAGCCGAGCTGTGCGACCTAACCGGGGCCGAACTGCACATCGTCAGTGCCATTCGCGTAGCGTCCGCGGCACTGGTCGAGGCGAGCCTTCCCGTCCCGGTGGCGGTGAACGACCGCGCCTGGGAGATGGACCGCGAGGAGGCACTGGAGCGGATCCTGGGCGCGGCCCGTGCGGACCTCCCCGCCAGCCTCAAGGTCCAGACCCACGCCCGCTCGGGCGAGCCGGGCGAGGCCATCCTCCAGGTGGCGAATGAGGTCGGAGCCGACTTGATCGTTGTAGGCAACCGTGGCATGCAGGGTTACCGCCGGCTGCTAGGGAGCGTTCCCAACCACATTTCGCACAGCTCCCCGTGCAGCCTCCTGATCGTCCAGACCAGCTGAGGCACGCGCGCCAAGTCGCCTGACCCTCGGGCCGCCCGAAGGGCCCACGCACGGCGTCGGCCGTCCGCGCCCCGGCTCGAAGTGGTCCCTGCACGGCCGGCGTTATTGCTTGCGCAAAACTACACATTTTGTGTATATTTCCACAGGGAGATGGTTGCGATGTTTCCGCTGCCCGGCAATTGATGCGCCGCGCGGGACGGGAGGCCAACGGAGGGGGAGGTTGGGGGCTTATCGCGTTTCGGCGACCGCCGCAGTCAGGGAGTTCAGCGAGCTCCTGAGGAGGGTCGGCGACGGTGGCCAGGAGGTCATCATCGAGCGGCATCGGAAGCCCGTGGCCAGGCTCAGTACGGCCGGGTTCAGCCCCGTGCGCTGGATTGATTTCACGCGGCAGGTCCGGCGCGCACGTCAGCCAGACTCGAATTTCTTCGGCGACCTGGCCGCTTCGCGTGGCGAGCCACCTGCGGCGCTGGGCTCGAGGACATGGGCCAGCGAGATGCAGGGGACGCTGCTTCTCGACAGCTCCCTGCTGTTGATGGCGGGTTGGCGGGGTTTCACCCCCGCGCTGGCGCAGCGCGTCGCCACGACGGTCCCCGCGATAGCTGAGTTGAAGGCGTTGACCCTGACACGGGGAGATTTAATCGGCAGGGTCCGGTCGGCCTACATCGAGCGAGTCGTCCGCGCGCTGCCGGTGCTTTCGCTGACTGCCGAGGCAGCGCTTTCCGTCCACCCCGACGGGGGCGGGGCGCCACGAAACGCGTACTTTGACATGGCTCAGGCGGTGGCGAGGTCGGTGGGGTGGCCGGTGTACGGCGTGTCGGGCCGGCTGGTTAGCGCGATCCCCGGACAATAAAAGGGCCGCCCGGGTTTCCCCGGACGGCCCTTGAAGGTCCCTGTGTCTTCTGAGGCTGAGGCTTAGTACTCCGGCATCGGCGGCGCGGGGGCCGCCTTCTTCTCGGGGATGTCGGTGACCAAGCTCTCGGTGGTCAGCAGCATGGCGGCGATTGAGGCCGCGTTCTGCAGCGCCGAGCGGGTGACCTTGGTGGGATCGACGATCCCCGCCTTGATCATGTCGACGTACTCACCGGTGGCGGCGTTGAAACCGTCGTTGCCCTTGAGGTTCTTGACCCTCTCCACAACCACGGAGCCCTCGACACCGGCGTTCTGCGCGATCTGGCGGATGGGCTCCTCCAGGGCGCGACGCAGGATGTTGGCGCCGGTGGCGACATCACCCTCGAGCTTGAGCCCGTCCAGCGCCTTGATGGCCCGGACCAGGGTCACGCCTCCACCAGGGACGATGCCCTCTTCCACGGCCGCGCGGGTCGCGGAGACTGCATCCTCCATGCGGTGCTTGCGCTCCTTGAGCTCGGTCTCGGTGGCAGCTCCGACCTTGATGACGGCAACGCCGCCGGAGAGCTTGGCCAGGCGCTCCTGGAGCTTCTCCTTGTCCCAGTCGGAGGTCGACTTGTCGATCTCGGCCTTGATCTGCGAGATCCGGCCGTTGATGTCGTCCTTGCCGCCGGCACCCTCGACGACGGTGGTGTCGTCCTTGGTCACGGTGACGCGACGGGCACGACCAAGGCTGGTCAGCTGGGTGGTCTCGAGCTTGAGCCCGATCTCCTCGCTGATGACCTGGCCGCCAGTGAGGATGGCGATGTCCTGGAGCATCGCCTTGCGGCGATCACCGAAGCCCGGGGCCTTGACGGCAACGGCGGTGAAGGTGCCACGCAGCTTGTTCACGATCAAAGTCGCCTGGGCCTCGCCCTCGACGTCCTCGGCGATGATCAGCAGGGTCTTGCCACTCTGCACGACCTTCTCGAGTACCGGGAGCAGGTCCTGGATCGAGCTGATCTTCTTGTCGCAGATGAGGATGTAGGGGTCCTCGAGGACGGCCTCCATCCGCTGCGGGTTGGTCACCATGTAGGGGCTGATGTAGCCCTTGTCGAACTGCATGCCCTCGACGAGCTCCAGCTCGGTCTCGAGGCCCTTCGACTCCTCGACCGTGATGACTCCGTCCTTGCCAACCTTCTCCATGGCGTCGGCGACGACCTCACCGATGCTGGCATCGGCGGCGGAGATGCTGGCGACCTGGGCGATCTTGTCGCGGGACGAGATCGTGGTCGACTGGGACTTGATCTCCTCGACGACGGCCTCGACGGCCTTCTCGATGCCCTGCTTGAGGAGCATCGGGTTGGCGCCGGCGGCGACGTTCTTGAGACCCTCGTTGATGATGGCAGCGGCCAGGACCGTGGCGGTCGTGGTGCCGTCACCAGCGATGTCGTTGGTCTTGGAAGCGACTTCCTTGACCAGCTGGGCCCCCATGTTCTCGAAGGGATCCTCGAGCTCGATCTCCTTGGCGATGGTCACGCCGTCATTGGTGATCGTGGGACTACCGAACTTCTTGTCCAGGACCACGTTGCGACCCTTGGGGCCGATGGTAATGCGGACCGAGTCCGCCACCTTGTCGACGCCCCTCTTAAGAGCCGCCCGTGCGTCAGTTGCGTATAGCAGCTGCTTGGGCATGCTGAATCCTCCTGATATGTGTACCTGTCCCGAAAGGAAGAGGTTGGAGGGTCCATCCCTCCCGGTCTTGCAGGGATCATATTAGCACTCGACACGCCTTAGTGCTAACGACCT
>JBHEMP010000012.1:0-22098 GCA_046262515.1 Candidatus Dormibacteria bacterium
GACCTGGGCCCGCAGGTAGCGAATAGTCACCTCGGTGAGGGTTTCCATGAGCCGGTGCCAGCTCGTCGGGTCCCCGTACATCAGGCCTTTGCAGCGGCCGAACTCCTTCGTCGGGCGACCCTCGATCATGTACGAGGCGACGGTGAAGGGCGCGCCGGCAAAGCCGATCAGCGCCGTCTTTCCTGACAGGTCGCGGGCCAGCATGCGG
Organism: Candidatus Dormibacteria bacterium; assembly: GCA_046262515.1. Taxonomy (GTDB): domain Bacteria; phylum Chloroflexota; class Dormibacteria; order DASZGP01; family DASZGP01; genus JAXDLW01. The sequence goes on from JBHEMP010000012.1 coordinate 209, forward strand.
ATCGTCTCGAAAAGGTGTGGGGTGGCCTCCTCGGCATCGATGATCCGCAGCGCGGCCACGTCCGCGGCGGTCCGGACCGGGTTGTGGATGATGGGGCCGACTCCGGGGTCAATGGAGAAGTGGACACCCATCCCCTCCAGGGGCAGCATGATGTCGGCGTAGAGGACCGCCGCGTCCACGCCAAAGGTGTCCACCGGCATCCGTGTAACCCGGGCGCAGAGCTCCGGCGTGCGGGTGATGGTGAGGATGTCGTACGACTCCCGGAGATCTCGGTACTCCTGTAGGCAGCGACCCGCCTGGCGCATGAACCAGACCGGGGTGCGATCGACGGGCTCACTGCGACAGGCGGCCAGGAACCGTTCCTCGCCGGTCACTTCTTGCCCTTGCGCCGGGGCGCGTCGAGGCGGTCAACCCGCTCACGCAGTTCACGGTTGGCGCGCCGGAGCTCTTCGACGTCATCACGCAGCGTCCCGGTCGACGCATCCGTGTCCGCGGAGCGCTGGATGCTGTCGATGGCGACACGGCACGCGTACCGAACCGCCCCTTCGACCTCGCGGTCGATGGTGGCTTGGAGCGCCGGTATGGCCGCGGGGTCACCAAGGTCCGCCAGCGCGCGCGTCGCGCCCCGACGCACGAAGTACAGCGGGTCGCGCAGGGCCTGCTCGGCGGCGTCTCGGACCACCTCCCGCGCCTCCCGCCCGCTCGGCACCGCGAGGGAAGCGGCCGACACCAGCGCGGCCGCGCGAAGCCTCTGGTCGCGACCGGGACGCGCGCGCTCCAGGATGGCACCCAGCTGCGCCGGGTCACGAAGCTCTGCAAGTCCGCGGAGGGCGCCGGCGGCCACGCTCTCCCGATGCGATGGGCGGTCCGCCGCCTTGAGCAGGTCGGGCAGGGCCGTCGCGGCGCGCGCGTGTCCCAGGGCTGCTGCGGCAGCGGCGGCGGCGGAGTACGAGCGATCTTTTCGCAGCGTCCTGAGCAGCCCCGCCGTCGCGGCCTCGTCGCCGACAAAAGCACCGAGCCCGGCGGCGGCTGCCGCCCTGACGCGACCTTGCGGCTGCTCCAGGCCCGCCAGTAGCGCGTCGCGCGCGTCGGCTCCCTGGGCCACGCCAAGGGCCGTCGCCGCAGACGCCCGGACAAACCAGAACTCATCTTTCTGAAGCGCTTCGGTGAGGGCTTTGACCGCCGCCGGGCTGCCCCGGCGTCCCAGCTGCTTTGCGGCCTCGACCCGTCCGGTCACCTCGTCCTCGGCCAGCTGGGCGATGAGCAGGTCATCGTCACGCGGGAAGTCAAGCGTCTTGAGCAGGTGGTTGCCCTGGTCAAACCTCACCCACCGCGGGCGGCGAGGCAGTTTGAAGGTGAACGAATCGTGGGCCCCGCGCCGGCCGACCTCGACCTCGTGCACGGCGACCTCCCCCTTGCCCAGGCCGAAGGCGAGGCGGACAGGGGCGCGGAAGACATGGGTTATGTCGTCCAGCTTCTGTGTCTGTCGCACTCGCATGGACGCGACACGGTCGTCCTCGTTCCAGGAGTAGCGGACCTCGATCTCAGGGTGACCCCCGCCATATACCCATTGGTCAAAAAACCAGCCCAGCGCCCGACCGCTGGTGTCCTCCATGGCCCGGACCAGGTCCTCCGTCACGACCAACCCCTGACGATTGCGCCGGACGTATTCATGGACCCCGGCCGCGAAGGTGTCGTCGCCAAGCAGGTGACGCAGCATCCACAGCACCCATGAACCCTTCTCGTAGAGGTGGGTGTCAAAGAGCTCGGTCGCCTCGGTGTAGGTGCGGTTGACGATGGGGCGCCGATAGGTGCGGTCCTCCGCGAAGTAGCTGTCGGCGTGCTGGAGGTGGAGCCGTTGAGCCTCGTCCATGCCGTAGGCCCGTTCCGCGTAGTAGGGCCAGGCGTACGTCGCGAAGCCCTCGTTGAGCCAACCGTGGGCCCACTCCCGGCAGGTGAGCAGGTCGCCGAACCACTGGTGCGCGAGCTCGTGCGAAACCAGCCCGCCGCTGTCCTGGTCCGGCGCGGCTCGCTCGTCGGGGAGCAGGTCGTCGATGAAGGTGGTGGCAGAGGTGTTCTCCATGCCGCCCCAGGTGAAGTCCTGCACCACCACCGAGGCGTACTTCGTATACGGGTAGGGAGTCCCCGCCAGTTCACCTAGGACCCGCATCATCGCGGGGGTCTCGTCGAAGGCGCGGTGCCCATCCGCCATCCTGCCGGGCGGAACGTAGTAGTCCAGGGGCACACCGTCCGCCTCCTCGCCCCAGCGGTCGAACTTCCCCACCACCAGGCTGACCAGGTAGCTGACGTGGGGTACCTCCTGGGACCAGTGCCAGCGCTTCCAGCCGCCCGTCTCGATGACCCCCAGCAGGGTCCCGTTGCTGATGGTTTCGAACTCCGCGGGGGCCTCCACGATCACCTCGGTGGTCTGCTTCTGGTTGGGGAAATCGTGGTTGGGGAACCAGTAGCGGGCATATTCATCCTGGCCCTGGGACCATGCCTGCACCGGCCGGTCCGGGTACGCGGGGTCGGGCGCGGTGAAGTTGAGCCCGGTCCGGGGAGAGCCGTGGTACTGGATGCTGACCTCTACCTCGCGACCCACCGGTACCGGCGTTTTGAACTTGACCTCCAGCACCCCCTCACGGTGGTCGAACTCGAGCGCCTTGCCGTTGAGAGTCACCCGGTCGACGGTCAACTCGACCAGGTTCAGTGGGAGCCGCCGCAGCGGCCGTGCGATCGGGGTAAGGCTGTGCGTGGCGGTCCCTGCGAGCGTTCCCGCGTGAGGGTCCACGCGCAGCTCCAGCCGCGTGTGACGGATGTTCGCCACGCGGTCGGGCGGGTACCGGGGCTGCGTGCCGGCAAACCCGAAGGGGCGTCTGCCCGGCCCGGACGACTCGCTGCCGCGACGCCCGCAGCAGGAGATCTCTGTGCTCAGTCCGCCCGCGGCCTCGCAAAGGAGGCGCCCACCATGGAGGCGCCCGCCAGGACGAAGGCCACTAAGGCGTATGGGGAGAGGGTGTCATGCGTGGGGAAGAACATGCCGAGCTGGAAGGCGACCCCCAGGACCACGAGCAGGGCGCCCACCATGACCAGGGAAATGAGGCCCATTGGGCTCCGCATCACTGCACCACCACCGTGCCGACCATCTGCGGGTGGACCGCACAGTGGTACTTCACGGTGCCGGCCGTGGTGAATTTCTGGGAGAAGGTCCCTCCTTTCTGGAGGAGTCCTGAGTCAAACTTGCCGTCGTCCGACGTTACCGTGTGCGACGCGCTGTCGTCGACCCAGTTCCAGGTCACAGTGTCGCCCACCTTCACCGTCACCGGCTGCGGCTTGTAGGCCCCACCTGCCGATGCGTCCCCGATGACGTCGACCTTGGTACCGCCGCCGCCCGACCTGGCCGCCGAGGCGGTAGGAGCGGGTGCGGCGCTGGCGGTCGCGTCAGGGGCCTCCTGGGTGGCCGCGGTCTGGTCCGCGCCGACCGCGAAGTCCAGCTCGGCTATGGCTCCGTGGAACTTACCGCCCTGGTCGATGAAGGCCTGGTACGGGGTGTGGTCGCTGAATCCCAGGACCACGTAGAGGTGGTGCTTGCCGTCGGCCACGTCCGGGAGCACGAAGTTCGTCTTTGTTGTGTGGAAGATACCGGCGGTCCTGGGCACCACTTCCCCGGGGGCGGTTGGGGGCACGTCGAGGAAGAGGTGGAAGTGACCCTCGCCGTACACGTGCTTGTTCTCGGCACTGGCCGCATCGACGGGTTTGAAGTTGCTGGCGCTGATCTTGATGGGCACATCGTGGCCGGTTATCGTGCCCTGGGCCAGGCTGACCGTGGGGTCCGCCTTGAAGGGGCGGATATCGGTCACCGGGAGTGCGGACTCTGTGGAACAACCAGCTACGAAGAGAGCCAGCGCTCCCAGCATCAGAACCCTGCGCAAACTCGAACCTCCTGAACCCGGCGGCGACCGCCAAGATTGTATCGACCCGCCCAGCGACCGCCTCGCGGGCTCACCCAGGGGGGAACGCGGTCAGTTGAGACGCTCCACGACCATGGCGATACCCTGACCGCCACCGATACACAGCGCGGCCACGCCCACCTGCTTGTCGAGGTCCTCGAGGGCGTGGACCAGGGTGGTCAGGATGCGCGCGCCGCTGGCGCCGATGGGGTGCCCCAGCGCGATCGCCCCGCCGCGCACGTTGATCTTGTCCTCGGGCACCGCGAGATCGCGGGCCACGGCGACCGACTGGGCCGCGAAGGCCTCGTTGAGCTCGAAGAGGTCGACGTCGGATATCGACATCCCCGCCTTCTTCAGGGCAGCCCGGGTCGCCGGGGCGGGTCCAATCCCCATGATCCGTGGCGCCACACCCACCGAGGCATAGGCACGGATCCTGGCGACAGGCTTCCAGCCCTCGGCAGCCGCCCGTGCGGCGCTGGCCACGACGACGGCGGCGGCGCCGTCATTGATCCCGGAGGCATTGCCCGCCGTGACGCCGCCCGCCTTGTCAAAGGCGGGCTTGAGGGAAGCGAGCTTCTCGAAGTCGGTGCCGGGACGCGGGTGTTCGTCGGTGTCCACCACCGTGTCGCCCTTGCGTCCGTGGACGGTGATCGGAGTGATCTCGCGCCGGAACGCGCCCGCCGCGATGGCCGCGCCCGCCAGGCGCTGTGACCGCGCCGCGAACTCGTCCTGGTCCTGCCGGGAGACCTCGAACTCGGTCGCGACGTTCTCCGCGGTGATACCCATGTGGCACTTGTCGAAGGCGTCCCAGAGGCCGTCCAGGATCATCTCGTCCACCAGTTCGGCATTACCCATGCGGTACCCGGTGCGCGCCTTCTGGAGGAGGTACGGTGCCCGGCTCATGTTCTCCATGCCGCCGGCGACCAGGACCTGGGCATCCCCGGCGCGGATCGCCTGCGCGGCGAGCGCGACGGTCTTCAGCCCGGAGCCGCAGACCTTGTTGATCGTGGTTGCCGGGACGGAATCGGGGATCCCGGCGAATATGGATGCCTGGCGGGCCGGGTTCTGCCCCAGCCCGGCGCTGAGAACGTTGCCGAGAATAACCTCGTCAAGCTTGTCGGGCGCGACCCCGGCGCGAACCAGGGCCTCGGCGACCGCCTGCCGGCCAAGCTCGACCGCCGGGACGTCGGTAAAGGCGCCGTTGAATGTGCCGACGGCAGTACGCACCGCGCTGAGGATGACCGCTTCTTCCAACTCGAATCTCCCTTTTCGTGTGGCTGTTCCGTAAGAACGCGCCGCGGGTCGAGTTTAGTTCCGCCGGGGATCAGTGGTTCACCAGGCCAGCCAGCGCGGCCACCTGGGTCCGTATCTTCATAAGGTGCGACCTCGCTTCGATCATCTCGCCCGGGAGGCCGCGGCGGTCTTCCGGCCCAGCGACACCGGCGGCGAGACCATCCAGGCGAATCTCTTGGAAGCCCGGCGCCTGGGCCTGCCAGGGCTCACCGTCCCCGCTGAGCACGGCGGGATGGGCGCCAACCTCCTCGATTTCGCCGCTTACCAGCTACTCCTCGGGGCTTCGGACGGTGCGACGGCGCTGGTCCTGGCGATGCACCACATGCTCCTGGGCGGCGAGGCTGAGGGGTCGGGCTGGCCCGCGGAGCCCTGGCGAGAGCTCTGCGACGGCGCGGTTCGGGACGGCGCGTTGGTGAACTCCGCGGCCACCGAGCCGGGCGCGGGCACCCCCTCCGCCGGCGGTTTGCCGGCCACCCGTGCCCGCCCCGACGAGGCCCCCGTAAGCGCGGGCGGATGGCGCATATCCGGCCGCAAGGCATACACCACGGGCGCGCCCTACCTTGGCTTCATCCGCGTCAGCGCGCGCGTCGACCCCGTGGGACAGGAGCCTCACAGCGCGCGTTTCCTGGTCCGGATGCCCTCGCCGGGGGTCTCCATAAAGGATGCCTGGCGTCCCGCGGCGCTGGCAGCCGCGGCCAACGACGATGTCGAGTTCAGCGAGACCCCGGCGACATGGCTGTACCGCGAGGGCGAGCGGGGATGTGAGGGAACGGTGTGGTTCCAGGTCGCCATCGCCTCGACCTACCTGGGTATTGGGTTCGCTGCCCACGACGCGGCGGTTGACTTCACCCGCGAGCGAGTCACCGCTGCCGGGCGCGTGTCAGACCGCGAGTCCGTGCGGCTGCGCCTGGGCCGCTCCCGGGCCGGCCTGGAGGTGGCCCGGCGAAACCTCCTGGCCACCTGCCAGGAGTGGGTGGACGGCGCTGGCTCCCCGCGCGAGGCGCTCCTACCGGACTTCGGCCTGGCCAAGTCCACCGCCGTTACGGCCGCCGCCGCCGCCGCCGAGGAGGCGGTCCGCCTGGCGGGCGCGGGTGGTTTTGGAGCTGAATCGCCCTTCGCGCGCTATCTCCTTGAGACGAGAGCCGGCTTGAACCACCCCCCGATCGAGGACGTGGCCCTTATTCGCCTTGCCGAGCGGGACCTCCTGGACGGATCCTGACGGCCCGGGGGCACGTCTCCCCGGGGTTCAGCGGCGCCGCCCCGGGTGGTGTCGCGGGTCGGCTACAGGAGGTTGGCGGGGTCGAGGAGAGCTTCGCGCTTGTCGGCGGGCACCTCGACGCCCTGCACCATCATCTCGATCAGCTTCTTGCGTCCCTTGGGGGTGCCGATCAGCACGGCGCCCGCGATACGCCCGCGGTAGAAGAAGAGGGCTCGGTACATCCGCGCCGACATGTCGAGCCGGCGAACCGCCTCGAGGTCTGAGACGTTCTCCGGCGTGATGCCCATTACAGCAAGGTTGGACTTGAACATCGACGTCGTGTAGGTGGGAACCTCGCGGTACTGCACGCGCCGTCCCAGCATGTTCCAGGCCGCGGTCTTCCCGTGTTCCTCGGCATTGTCCCAGGTGCCCATCTGGTTCAGTTGGCCGTCCAGCATGAGGTCCTTGAAGCGCGCGATGTCACCGGCCGCGAAGACCCCCTTGACGCTGCTCTCGAGGTATTCGTCGACCACGACGCCCCGGTCGAAAGCAATCCCCGTGCCGTCGAACCACTCGTGGTACATGACCAGTCCGAGCCCGTAGCCAAGCATGTCGCAGTTGACCTCGCGGCCCGTGCTGGTGGTGACCTTCATCCGTCCGTCAACCTTTCCGACGCGGCTGATCTCCTCGTTGTAGACCGTCTCCACGCCCGCTTCCCGGGCTAGGAAATCGACCAGCTGGCCGCCCTCTTCGTCCAGGACCCGGCGCAGGAAGTACGGTCCGCGCTGGATCCACGTGGTCTCCAGGTTGCGGTGACGGAACCCCTCGGCGAGCTCATAGGCAATGAAGCTGCCGCCGACCACGACCGCCGCCCGGGAGTCGTTCGACTTCTGGATCAGGGTCTCGGTGTCGTCCAGGGTCTGGAAGCCATAGGTCATGTCGCGAACGTCCTCGGCGCCGGGGGCAGGGTACGCCGCGGGCCGTCCGCCGCTGCAGATCAGGAGGGCGTCATAGGGAAGGTCGCTGCCGTCGTCGAAGTGCACGGACCTGCCAGCGGTGTCGAGCGCGGTGGCGTAGCGCTCCAGGTGCAGCTTGATGCCCTTCTCCGCGTGCTCCTCTACGGTGCGGAGGATGACACGGTCACGGGGGATGCCGCCCTTGAGGTAGCGCGGCAGCGAAACCCGGTTATAGAGCGGATAGGGTTCGAGGCCCACAAGCGTCACGTCCGCCTCCGGCGCCTCCGTCCGCAGGGTCTCGGCGGCGGTGGTCCCGGCGATGCCGTTACCGATGATCACGAAGCGCTGGGCCATGAGCGGGAAGTCTAGGGTGCGGCTTGCTGATGCGGCCACGTACGGACGAGCCGAGTTCTGGGGACGGATCGTTGCTTCCGGGTAGAGCAGGCGGCGGTGTGACAGGACCGGCGCCATTTGGGGGCCAGCTGAACCAAACTTGTCCACGCACTGTTACACTGCGGCCTGTGAACGTCGATTCCGCCGCCCTGCCCGGGGACCGCGATACCGCGGAGAAGCCGGTCATCCTGATAGTCGACGACGACCCGGACATCGGGTCCGTCCTGGAGACCTTCTGCCAGCAGTTGGGTTACCGTCCGGTGCTGGTGGCCAACGGCCAGGAGGCCGTCGATGTCTTTCGCAAAGAGCGGCCGTCGCTGATGCTGCTGGACCTCATGCTCCCGGGCCTCTCCGGGTTCGAGGTTTGTCGCACCGTCCGGGGCTTTGACACGATGACCCCGATCATCATCGTCAGCGCGCGCGGTGACACCGCGGACCTGGTGGTGGCGCTGGACCGCGGCGCGGATGACTACCTCATCAAACCCTTCAAGCTGCGCGAACTGGAAGCCCGCATGGCCACCCAGCTGCGGCGCGCAGACATCTCGCGACAGCACGCCGTGGGGCTGGCGATGAAGGACGACCTGCACTTCGGCGACCTCATCATCGATGCCGACGAGCACCGCGTCACCCTGGAGGGTGAACCCCTGAACCTCAGCCCGCTCGAATACCGTCTGCTCGAGTACTTCGCGACGCACGCGGGCCAGGTGGTCAGTCGTGAGCGCCTGTTGCAGGACGTGTGGCGGTACGTGGGTGAGGTCGAGACCCGCACCGTCGACACCCACGTCGGCAGGCTGCGCAAGAAGATCGAGGCCGACGTCAAGCAACCGCAGCACATCGTCTCCGTACCGGGGTTCGGCTACCGTTTCGAGCGCCGTTTCCGGGAGGCGGTTCCCCCGCCCGACTGATTACGCCCGGCGCAGGCCTCCTCGGTCGACGTCATAAAGCTGACCCTGGTAGGGCACCCCGACCAGGCGTGCGCCCGGGTCGAAGTCGTCGAATTGGGGCTTCGCGGTGATGCCGTCCCGGATCGAGGCGTCCACCCCGAATATGCCCTCGACCACCACGCTGCTGTAGGCCCCGCTCGAGGAGCACGCCCAATCGCAGATGTAGGGGTGCTCGCCGGGCGACTTCCGAGCGCCCCCGCTGTCGGGGGCAAGGACGTCGTCGGCGAAGTGGGCCTGGCCGAAGGGACCCTGGTTGGCTGAACGGGCGACCCCCTTCAGCCAGGGAAAGGCCACGTCGGCGCGCCCGATTCGGTAGAGACCCATGGCCGTCATCGGCGGCCAGGCCGGGTATGCACCCGTCCACTGGTGGTCGGGGCGAACGTTGAAGGGGGCGTCGGCATCGGCGGCGGAAAGGGCCCGCATCCATGTTGGCGTCTGCAGCTCGCGGACGAAGAACTGCGTCATCTCGTCCTTTTGACCCGCGCCCAGGTCCGCGGGGATGCAGTTGAGAACCGTCAGCAGGTCATAGCAGTGGCGCACCTCGACCATGGCCTCATCCGGTCGGCGCGCGTTCCAGTACCCGGCCCCTTTCACGTAGAGGCTGTGCACCTTTTCCAGCAGTTCCGCCGCGCCGTCGACCAGCGCGGCGGCGGCCTCGCGGTTGATGGTTATATCGGCGGCGAAGCGCATCGTGAAGACGTTGGCGGCGTTGAGGCTGGCGACGGCGTGGATGTAGGTCGAGACGCACTCCAGGAGGTTGCCGATACCGCCGTAATCGGCCAGTCCGGAGGGCATCTGGAACCGCTTCCACGTGGTCGCGTAGTCCACCAGCCGGTCGCGCACCATGCCCCCCGTGCCCACGACCGCGTCGAGCCATCCGTGGTCCCCGCTCCAGCGCAGGTAGTCGCGCGCCAGCACGCACATCGCATAGTCGTTGACCGCGTACCAGGGCCCCACCGGCCGCCCACCGAGGTACTCCGTTCCGAAGTGCTGGTGCACGTCCATCTCCATCCACCGCTCGATGCTCGGCCGCATCACTCCTGGGTCGAGCAGGGAGTGCACGAAAGAGCTGAGGTGGTAATCCCAGAGGAAGGTGACGGTCTGCCAGTAGCGGGGCATCAGGGTGTCATAGCTGCGACCGTGAACGGAGGCGGGGTTGTCGCGGCGGTGGTAGATGACCCCCAGGGCGCCCATGTAGTACAGCTTCGCGATATCCGTGTCGGATGTCTCGAGCACCGGTAGGTGACCGGAATAGAGGGAGTTGCCGGGGGTGAAGGCCTGTGCGATCTCGTCATCCCAGCCTGCCCGGACGCGTTCGAGCTCACCTCCCACGTCGGCCGCCAGCGCCTGGTAGTCGCTGGCGGCTTCGCCGATGGTCGCAGCGATGGCGGCGATGAAGTCTGCGGCGCGGGTTTCCCCCGGTGGCACCTCCAGGTCGATGGTGATGAACCCCGGCAGCACGGATCTCGGCAGCGGACGGCACCCCTGCACGATGTGGGCCGCGGAGTGGCGCGCGGACAGCGTGACAGTTCCCGCGGACTGGTCGACGCGGACCTCGTTGTCGCTCTCCGTGATGGGGGTGAACTCCCACCCTTCGGTGTTGCTGGAGACCCCGGCCGAGACCACGAAGCGCAGCTCCACGCTGCGGGTCTCGCCGCCCAGGTTGGTCACCTCAAGCCGCTCGATGGCTGCTCGCCGCCCGTACGGAAGTGCCAGGATGGTGCGCAGGCGAAGGCCGTTCCATTCGGCGCGCCGCTCGACATGGTCCGGCTGCCAGGTGTAGTCGACCTTCGCGCCCGTGGCCGGGAAGTACACGCCGTCGACGAAGAGCGTGGCGGTGGTGCCGAGCGCGAAGGAGAAAGGCGGGAAGTTCAGGCTATTGAAGCCGCTCAGGTCCGCCGCGGCCTGGACGCAGCCCAGGTGGTTGGTCAGCCCCGGCGGGTTGAAGACGTCGCCGAACCCGTGGCGGAGCGCGTCGGAGCGCAGGTCATCGCAGGTGGGGATCACGGCTAGGGCCCTCCGGTAAATAACCTACACATATCTCATCGGCTCGGAACGCCGATACGGGCGTCGAGGGGCCCGGCACGCCGTCGTCACGCACCCCTGGTGCGCTCCTAATCATGCCACCCTCTCCTTCGTCTCGACGCTCCGACCGGCGCCTTAGACAGGCGCCTGCCGCGGTCTTTGTAAACGTTATTTACCGGAGGGCCCTCAGCGGCAGGGTTCCTGGAAGAAGTCGAGCGCGGCGGGCCACTGACCGGCGGCGAACCTGAGCCCGCGGTCGACGTAGCAGAAGCTGCCGGTCCGGGGCTCGGCACTGGTGTAGTTCTGGTCCTGCGTCCCGTACCAGACGGGCGCGGCGTCGGCGAAAAAGGAGTGCTTTCCGGCCCCAAATCCGACCAGCGCCTGGTAGTACGGCGCCTGGCCGTGGCCAGGATCGGGGAACTGGGCCCTGGTCAGTCCGTCGGAGAAGCTCTGGGGCGTCAGGTTGGGGCCGGCCAGCTGGATGCCTGCGGCGATGACCATCAGCTCCTCGTAGCGGTAGTAGTCGTAGATATCGGCCACGTTGTCCCCGTACGAGTAACTCGGGTCGACCTCGCGAAGCGCCTGGTACCAGAATTGCTGCTCGGGAGCGGTGAAGCGGTTCTCGTAGGTCATGCCGATGATCTGCCGGTTCTCCTGGGAGGCGGGATACGAACTCTGATTCCCGGCGCCGTTATACGCCGTCGAGTCCTTCTCCTGGAAGCCGTACGACTGGACGATCCACTCAGGGAAGTACTGCTGCTGCGCGGCGGCTTGCATGATGCTTGACAGAACCACACCGGCACACGTGCAGAGGACCGAGGTCACGCCTGCGTTCTTGAGGTCCACGGCAACCTGCGAGGAATTCCCGTTGACCTCCTGGTTGTAGACGATCGGCGCCCGGCAGGCGTTCATGCCGTTGATCAGCGGACCGCGGTCAGGATAGGTCCCGTCGGACTCCCTCGAGTAGGTCAGGCCGAACCGCCGGGTGGCCGACCAGGTGCTGCCGGGCGCCGGGGAACCGACGTACGCGGGCGTCTTGCCCTTGAGGGTATTGCAGATCATGGAGGCCACGTTCTGCTCGGCGAAGTCGAGGCCGGGAACGGTACTCCACTCGTAGGGGGCCTGCGAGGCGAGGAACGCCTCGGTGGAGGCCGTCTCCACCGAGTTGACGCTGAGGATGTGGTAATTCTGCTTGCCGAGGGCGTCGTAGTAGTAGTGCTCCGACCCGTTGGCGTTGGGATATGAAAGCGATGCGAAGACGCCGGGACCCGGATTGAGCTGCTTGGCGACCTTGGCGGCGTCCTGCTGCATCTGGGCCACCGTCGGCTGGCCGAACGCGCCGGCCGAGGGGTCGTACGACAGGATTTTGATCTTCCGGTTGTAGAACTGGAAATGGTTGTTGAAGTACTGGGCGAGCAGGGCCACGTCAGCGCCGTTGGGGTCGTTCTCGTGCTCCACGAACCCGCCCAGGTTGGGCCAGGCGACGTAAATGAAGTCCCTGGTGACCCCGGGGTACGTGGCGCCGCCGTTATCCAGCTTGGGGTCGAAGTAGTTGGAGCACGGGGGCGACTGGGGATCCGGGGTCTGGATCGCGGGGTTGCCGGTGCAGCGCAGAAGCCTTGGCACCTGGATCGAGGGTGACGGCGAAGGCAACGTGGTGGCCCCGGACGCGCCCGCGGCGGCAGCGTCGCCGCTGGGACTCGGGCTCGATTCCGGGCCGAGGCCGCTATTGCCGCGCTGGCCGGGGCCGTTGCGGGCGGCCTGGGCGTCGGGGGCCTCCAGGATCTGCTGCTTCACCTGCGGCTGCAGCTCGGCGATCGTGGGGGGCGGGGCGGAGCTCACATGCACCGCGAGGATGGCCACGATCAGGAGAGTGGAGATCGAGACCAGCCCGTTGAGGATGGTGGGGGCACCCGGCCGGGTCTGCCGGGTCGGCTGAGCGCTCATTTTGGCTTTGGCGTCAGGGCGCTGCTGACGGCCAGGTTGCGCGAGTGCGCCGTAATCGGCGACACCGGGGTGGTGTCCGGGCCGCCGTAATCGAACAGCTGCGAGAAGGTCATCCCACCGTACTGGGTGGCGACGTCATAGGCCGTGGCGATGTCCAGCTTCTCCGTTCTCCCCACCAGGCTCCCCGTTGCGACGACCTCCCAGGTGTCGATGAGAGTGCCGCAGGCATCGACCACCCGTCGGCCCTTGTTGGTCCCGGGGAGGGAGTCGTCGATCGCCCCGTGCAGCTTCAGGGTCAGGCCGCTGGCGGGGTCCGAACCGCTGGTGTCCCAGGAGATGCCGAAGGTTACCGGGAGATTGAGGTAGGTGATCATCGGTTGGGGGTTGAAGGTGAAGAACGGACCGTCGTTTGGCTTGCTGGTAATGGCGGTGATATAGACGCCCGCGGCCTGGGTTGCCGTGACCCCGCCGAAGGTGCCCTCAGTGACGTTGTGAGGGACGACGCGGAACGTTGTCGTCGTGGTGGTTGTTCCGGCTTTACCCGCCGCGCTGTTGACCACGTCGAAGTCGAAGATATCCTGGGCCAGGGGCCGCGCCTTGCTCACCGTCCACGTGGCGTCGGCAGGGAACTTCACCACCCCGGCGGTGGTGCTGGTGTCGGGTTGGTACGAACCCCCGTTGCGGAAGGGGTAGACGCCCGGCTGCGGGGTCCCCATCAGCTCCGAGCTGGCGGCCTGGTCAGGGAAGGTCGTCAGCAGGTTGGCCACCGGGCACGGCAGTGGGCTGCTGCTGGGGGTGATGCCCGGACGTGCGCCGGCGGTCACCGCCGGGGCGGCCGGTTGGGCGCCACCACCGTTGCTGCCGAAGGGACCGCCGAAGTTGACGCCGGGGGGGAACGACGGCAGCGCGTGGGTGATCGCGCGCTGCACCTTCTGCAGGCCGAGGATGATGTCGACCGGGACCTGCCTGACCGACACCTCCAGCGGGACGTGCGGCCCACAGCCGCCCAGGATCACCGAAAGAGCCAGGAGGCCGGTCGCTTTGCGGACGCGGCCGAGCGGGCGGAGGCGACGGCTCACCCCGGGGCCCCCGCCGGGCTCGCCTCGGGCGCTGGCAACAGGACGCGGGGAACCGGCGGTACGGGTACCGGGCCCATCTCGCGGCCATGCTGGTGGTCGATCAGGTCCAGCACCAGCGCGATCGACGCCGTCTCGGTGAAGGCGCGACGCAGGGAGACCAGGGTGATGGCGCGTGCGTCGTCCTTTAGCCAGAGGTACAGACGCTGCTCCGGCAAGTCCAGGGTGTATGCGCGCTGGTGGTAATAGGCGGCCTCGTCCTCGACCCGCACCAGGTGGTACTGACCGCGGCAGCGACAGTGGCCATCCCAGAGCGGCGCCGGCACCTGCATGTAGTTGAAGTTACCGCCGCCGATGCCCTGCTCCAGGCCGTGCACCAGGTCAGGGTCATGGATGTCCACGTCCGGCTTGAGGCGGGAGACCTGCACCGAACCCTCGATCACCCCGTCGTGCCGAATGCTCCACACCAGCCCCGTGCTTACCAGGGCATCCGGCCCGGGCTTGCGGAAGGGCACTTCGGCGAGAGGCTCGCGCCGCATCTCAAGGGTGCTCACCATCGCCGGCACCAGGCGCTCGAGGGTCGGGTCGCCGGACTTCGCCGCCGCCCCCCGGGGCGGCAGCCCGGATGCCAGGACGCCGGCGGCGGCGAAGAACGCGGCCGTGGCCAGCGCCCGCCGGCGTCCGCCACGCCCTCGCCGTGGCAGGCGCGGCCGGGGCAGTCCCGGCAGCGGGCGATAAAAGTTGGGCACATCCGCGTCGTATGGCTCGCGGAGGCTGGCGCGGGAGAAGACCGCGAGCGCCCGTGCCCCGGTGCCCTGGGCGCCAAAGACCCGCTTCCGCACGGACCGCGCCATCCGCTCGGCGGCATCCACGTCCTCTTCCTCGAGCCCGCGCCTGAGGTCTCCCCAGAGCGCGCGCGTGACCAGCCAGGCCAGCTCGGTGTGCTCGGCGTCGGCATCGACGTGGTTCAAAAAGGCCAGCGGGGAGGCCGTGGGACGGCCGATGGCAAGGTCCTTGGCAAGGTCGCGGAACTCGGCGTAAGCGACCGCCACCCGCGCCTGGGGACCGTGGGCCTCGGCCCAGCGCCGGCGGCGACGCGAGCGCAGGCGCTTGAGTAGCCAGGGGTAACCCCCGACGAGGACCAGCAGAACCAGCAGGACCGGCGCGGCCAGCGCGAGGTAGTAGCGAGCGATTTCGTAGAACAGCAGGTAGCTGTGCACGCGCTGGGGGACGTAGACGACCAGGCCCAGTTCGTCGGAGGGCTGGATGTTGGGGTTGGGCTTGTTCTGGTCCTGGTTGAGGCTCGGCTTGGCGTGGGGGGGTACGCCGACCACGGGTACCCAGCCGTGGCCCTCGAAGTAGGTTTCCACCCAGGTGGCGCCATCACGGGGGTGGATGGGAAAGCTGCCGTCTGCTCCCAGTGTGGTCGGGTAATACCCGTAGCCGATGCGCGAGGGCACTCCGGCCCAGCGTGCCAGCAGGGCTTCGGCGGCGGTGATTTCGTAGGGCGTGGCGTGGCCGCCGGCCAGCATTGCCGCCACCCTGGAGGCGGGTAGGTCGACCGGCTTGCCCTCGCCCGCCGCCACCACTTTGTCGTAGAGCGCCTTGCGCATGAACTGGACGCGGTCGTAGCGGTTGGTGGGAGCCTGGGCCAGCAGGGTGACGACCTCGGCGGGTGGGGGTGGAGCGTCAAGGAATAGCTTCAGGGAGGGTGGCGGGCCGGCCGAAGCCGCCATCTCGTCGCCGGTGGGGGCGACGGGCGCCTCGACGGTATAGGTCAGCCCCTGGCTCACCCTTTGCGACGACAGCCGGATCGTCTCCGAGCGAGGGTCGAACGCGATCTCCTGGCGCAACCCGGCGATGCCACGAGCGTTGGCCAGCATGGGCAACTGGTGACCGCCGATGTTCTCCATCCGGAAGGTGGCGCTGATCGTTCCGCCGCCTCTGGGAGCCCCCGGGAAGGTCGCCGGTGGCGTCAGGCTGCGTACCTGCCTGGAGTCGTAGGGCGGGAGCAGCCAGGCCTGCTGCCGAGAGTCATAACCGTCGATGTCCCCGACCCGGATCGGCGTCTTGGCGGGTCCCCGGTAGTCGAAGAGCACGTGGTCCACCACGGCCGCGGTCTGCGCCTGGGGCTTTTGGGCCGGCACCACGCGGCTGCGGTCGGGCTGGGGGAAGAGGATGCCCGTCCGGCTCAGCAGGATCAGCGCAACCGCGAGGCCCGCCACCAGGCCACCACCGCGCAGGACGCGGTTGATTTCGAACTCGGCCGTCATCTTCCCAGTGGCCGAAACCTCCGAACTGAAGGCCAGCCCGAGGGCCGCGAAGATGAGCGCCACGCTGCCCAGCGCCGAGACCAACTCTGCGCTGTCGGGCTGGACCAAGGCCCCGATCACCGTCACCAGCACACCGATGGCCACCCCCAGCCGCGGCCGGGCCAGGCTGATCGATAGCGAGGCCGCGGTCGCCGCGAGCGGCGTGAACACGGCCACCAGCACGAAGCGCCAGCCCGGGTCGAAGGACACCGGGGCCTGCAGCAGGCCGCCCGCGCCGACCGCCTCGGTCACCAGCGCGGGGATGGTGGCTGATCCGCCATGGGCGTCCGGCAGCACCAGCGCCGCCCCGACGACCACCGCCGCGGGCAGGACGAGGAACTGCAGCAGCGAGGCCTGGCCGAGGCGATATCCGGCGATCACCAGGCCCGCGCCGAGGACCACGGCGCCGACGGCCACGGCCCTCGCGGTCGGGTCTCGGAAGGCGCCGCCCGTCATCCACGCGGCGGCCGCGCAGGCCAGCGCACCGGCCAGGCCGGCACGTACGACCGAGAGCGAGGTGGTCGGCTCGTCCGGGGCCGCGATTGGTTCCTGGGCCAGGGCGGCGACGTTCACGCCCGAACCCCGGCGCCCAGCGAGTGCGCTGTCACCGTGCCCAGCGCCGCGCCCTGGCGAAGTTCGACGACCTGCGCGCCGACCTCGGTGGCTCGGTGAACGGTCAGCGGGTCCGATTCGTCCCAGATCATCGCCGCCACGAGGACCGACGCGCCGGCGGCGATCATCACACCCAGGGCCCCCGCGGACCCCTCGTCCAGGTGGGGGGTGATGACCACGAAGTGACCGCTGCTGCGGCGAAACTGGGAGACTCGGCGGATGGCGTCGACCAGGGGCGTCTTCTCGCGCCGCACCGCGGCCAGCTCGTCGAGGTACGCGATGCGCGCCCGCGGCCCGCGCAGCGAGGCGGCCAGCTGACGGCCGTTGCTCTCGAGGCTGACCGAGAAGCCGTCCTTGATGTGGCGCGCGCCAAACGAGGCGGCGGCATGGACGGCGGATTCGAAGGTCTGCGAAGGCTCACCCTCGCTGTGCCAGGCACGATCCGTGTCGAGGATCACGGTGACCTGGTCGGTGATTCCCTGCTCGTACTCGCGCACCAGCATCCGCCCGGTCCGCGCCACCGCACGCCAGACGACACGGCGAAGATCGTCCCCGGGGACGTAGTCCCGCATGCCGTAGAACTCGAACCCGGACGGCCACGGCTTGGTCTGGGGTGGGCGAATCGGCGGGTCCTCCCATTTGCGAGACAGAGGCCGGTCAAAGACCTGTTCGGTCGAGGGGTGCACGATCAGCTGCGTGGGCGGCGCCAGGAGCTGCTCACCCTGCGCCAGCCCGAAGGGGTCGCTCCACTCGGCCACCAGGGGGCCGATGGCGTACACCCCGCGCACCCTGGGACTGACGGTGTACGTGTGGTCAACTGGATGGCCCGGTGAAATAGACCCGACGGGAAGCCGCATCGCCGGGCCCAGGTGCGGGTGGAGTTTTTCCTCGACCACGAACCCAGAGAGGCGGCGCCGGGCGCGGAGGTTTAAGGAGAGCTGTAGTCGCTGGCCCTCACGCGCCCGCAGCGGGAGCTCCGAGCGATCGGCCTCCAGCGGGCGGCGCTGGCGGGCCACGACGATGGCCACGGCCACGGCCCCGGCGAGGGCGTAGACAAGGAGGTACAGGGTCCTCCCCCCCGTGAGTCGTGCGAGGCCCCAGCCGGCAATCACCACCGCGCACAACCCGAGCCCCCCGGCGGTCAGCCCAAGCCTTCGCTGCACGCGCGCCACCGGCCCCCCGACGGGGGGACTGCTTACGGCGGCGGACAGCTGGGCGACGGCCATGTTGGTGCTGCTCAGGCGCCCACGCCGGCCAGCTCGCGGCTCGCGGAGCGGCCCACGCCGCTCGGGGCCTTGACCCGGGCCAGCACGCGTTCGATGACCTTGTCCACCGTCTCGTCGCGCAGCTGCGCATCGGCGGTCAGCGCCAGGCGATGGGCCCAGACCGGCTTCAGCACCTCGACCACGTCATCCGGGTAGACGTCTTCACGCCCCCGCGAGGCGGCCAGCACCCGGGAGGCGCGCAGCAGTGCCAGCGAGGCACGGGCACTGGCGCCGAGAAGTAGTGATGGGTCGGTACGAGTCGCCTGGCAGAGGTCGATCATGTACATCATCACCTCCTCGGAGACGGTCACGCCCTTGGCCCACTCGACGAGCGCGTCAAGCCGGGCTTTATCCGTAGCCGGGGTGAGGTCCTCGATGGCCTCGTGGTTCTGGTTGGCCAGCATCATCTCGCGCTCCGACAGCCGGTCCAGGTAGCCCAGCGAGAGCTTGAACAGGAAGCGGTCCAGCTGGGCTTCCGGGAGTGGGAAGGTGCCCGCGAGCTCGATGGGGTTCTGGGTGGCGATCATGATGAAGGGGTGGGGGAGGGGGTGGGTGACACCGTCGACGGTGACGGCGCGCTCCTGCATCGCCTCCAGCAGCGCCGACTGCGTCTTGGGGGTGGCGCGGTTGACCTCGTCCACCAACAGCACCGAGGTGAACACAGGCCCCGGGCGGAATACGAAATCGTGGGTCTTCTGGTCCAGGATGGGGGACCCGGTGACGTCGGAGGGAAGCAGGTCAGGGGTGCACTGGATGCGGTTTGAGTCGGCGTCAATGGTCGTGGCCAGGGTTCTTGCCAGCATCGTCTTGCCCGTTCCGGGGAGGTCCTCCAGCAGGACGTGCCCCTCCGCGATGATCGCCGCCAGGACCAGCCTCAGGGTCTCGTTCTTGCCCTTGATGACCTTTTCCATGTTGGCGACGATGCCTTCGAACTCGCGCTTGAAAATTTCCGGGGTCATCTTGCCGGCCGCGGCGGACCTCTTCTCAGCCATGTGCTCCTCCAATCGGTGTTGCGGTTCGGGTTGATGGCGCGGCGGCGCCGGAACGGGCGGTGACGCTATCTGATGCGCCAAGGTAGGCGCGCACGACCTCCGGGTCGGCGAGCACCTCGGCGGGGCGGCCGGAGGCGATCACCCGGCCACGCTCCATCGCCATCAGGCGGGTGGAGACGGATGACACCAGCGGCAGGTCGTGCTCGATTATGGCCACAGAGCAGCCGACCTCCTTGGTGATCCTCGACACCAACGGACCGAGCTCCTCTGCCTCCGCCTGGGCCAGCCCCGAGGAGGGCTCGTCCAGCAGGAGCATCACGGGTTCCGCCGCCAGCAGGCAGGCCAGGTCGACGATTCGCCGGGAGCCCGTTGAGAGCTCGTTGACGAATTTGTCGGCGTAGGGCCCGAGTCCCAGGCTGTCGACGAGGTTGTCGATCCGTCGCTCCAGGCGTTTCTCCTGTTTGCGCACCGGGAAGTACACCGCGCTGGCCACCACGCTGCGGCTCTCAAGGTGACGCTCGAACGCGGTGGCGATGTTCTCACGCACCGTAAGGGCCGAGAAGAGGCGCACGTTCTGGAAGGAGCGGATCAGGCCCTGGCGCGCGCGCGCATCCGGCCCCATGTCGCTGACGTCCCGGGCCAGCAGGTGCACGCTGCCCGCGTCGGGGCGCACGAACCCCGAGATGACGTCAAACAGCGTGGTCTTGCCCGCGCCGTTGGGACCGATGATGCCCAGGATCTCGCCCGGCGCAACGGTGAAGGAGACCCCGCCGAGGGCGGCGACGCCGCCAAAACTGACGGCCAGGTCCTCGACGGTAAGGACATCGACGCTTTCCTGCGCGGCGCCCTGGGTGCGGCCTCCGCCCAGCGTCGCCGCCGCCCGCGAGGCACCCAGGAAAGTGCTGTGCGCGATGTCACCGCGGGAGAGCAGGTCCTCGGTGAGACCCTCGAATGACACCGCCCCGCGCTCCATGAAGACGGCCCGCCTGGCGATGGTGGCCGCAACGTTGATGGACTGCTCCACCAGCACCAGGGTGGCGCCGCCGGCGTGGATCCTGCGCAGGGCCTCGAGCAGTTGGTCCACGACCTGCGGCGCCAGTCCCAGGCTCAGCTCGTCGATCATCAGGAGGCGGGGCCGCATCAGGAAAGCCTGGGCCAGGGACACCATCTGCTGTTCCCCCCCGGACAGGTTTCCCGCCTGATGCCCCAGTTTCTCCCGGAGAACCGGGAAGAGCTCGAACACCGTATCCCGTCGCGCCTCGGCGCCCTCGCCGCCCAGGCCGGCGGCGGTACGCAGGTTCTCCTCGACGGTCAGGGTGGGGAAGATGGCGCGCCCGCCGGGGACCATCACCACGCCACTGGCCGCGTTGAGATGGGGTGGGGTATGGGTGATATCGCGGCCGTCGTAGAAGATCGCGCCACTGGAGGATTCCTGCAGGCCACAGATGGCACGCAGTAGCGTGGATTTGCCGGCACCGTTGGTTCCCAGCAGGGCCACGATCTCACCCTCTTCGACGTCGAAGTCCACGCCGTTGAGGACCTTCGCCCCGTCATACACCACCTCCACCCCGCGGCAGACCAGGAGCTTGGCGCGGCCAAGTTCCCTCACCCGGCGTGACTCCTCGTCGGCCCTGCTTACGGCCAGCGCGGCCTTGATATCGCGGTCGACTCCAAGCGCCGCGGAGCCCAGGATGACGGCGGCCAGCACGTATACGGGCAGGAACGGCAGGAACTGGGCCCGAGGATCGACGCCGGACGCCGACAGGCTCCCCACCAGCAGCACGATGGGCGTGGCCAGGAGTCTCCATGGCTGGGCCGCCGACATGGAGAAGGCGCGGGTCCGGGCCGGCACGACGAGGGACGACAGGGCGAGCAGCGGTGGGCTGAACTCGAAGGTGACCATGGCGGCGCAGCCAAACGCGGCCGCGCTGGCGAAGGCCGAGAGCGCCGCCCACGGTGAGAAGGCGATGACCATGGTGAGCCCGCCCAGGGCCAGGACGAAGAAGACCACGATGTACATCAGCCGCGCGGGTCGGGTGACGAGGAAACGATCGATGAGCGGCCCCACGGCGAGGTACAGGATCCCGCTGATGATGGCACCGCCGGAGTACACCAGGCCGATGGTCACCGGGCTGAGGTGGTACTCGATGGCGAGGTAAATGGGGATGATCAGGCCCGTGAACTGCGCGGCCTGCAGGAAGGGCTGGGCGTACCAGATGCGCCGCAGAGTGACGATGCTCCGGGAAGCTCTCCACGCCTCGCCCAGCGGCACCGAAGGTTCGGGCAGCGCCGCCTCGGCCTCGCTCGCGCCCGCGGCGAGGCGGTCCTGGCGACCGCGCACCGGCTCCTTGAGCAGGAAATACCCCAGCGACAGCACCGCGGCCACTCCGCCGAAGACCATGAAGGCCGCCCGCCAGCCAAAGGCAGCGGCGATGAACCCGATCAGAAGTGGCGACAGGATCTGCCCCAGGGTGCCGTACTGAAGCACGAAGGAGAAGACCCTGCCCCGCCGTTGGGGAGGATAGTAGTCCGAGAGGAGGGGGAACAGCGGCGGGTCCTGGACGGAGCGCCCCAGCGCGGTAACCGCGCGCGCCCCAAGCAGGGCAGCCGGGGTGACCGCGAAGCCGAGGGCGATCGAGCCCAGGTGGGTCGCCAGGGCCCCTGCGCGCAGCAGGTAAACCCGCCTGGTCCGGTCGGCCAGCTGGCCTACCAGGGGCGCCATGACCAGGGACACGAAGTTTATGACCTGGCTGAAGAGGAAGAGGAAGGCGAGGTCGTAGCCCAGCGAGGGCCGCATCTGCGGCGCCAGCACGAACAGCGCCTGCAGGTCCGCGCCATTGAACAGCACCACCAGGCCGACAATGAACAGGGGCAGCACCGGCCCTCCGCCGGCGACGGCGTTGGGCAGAAGCTGCTCCACGTACACC
>JBHEMP010000013.1:0-4781 GCA_046262515.1 Candidatus Dormibacteria bacterium
GATGACATCCTCGAGGACCTCCGCCAGGCCCTGGCGTGATGGGGCCCTACACGGCCCTGCAGCTCTTCGAGACGGCATGCTTCGCGGCCCTGGCGTTCTATGGGGCCATCGCCCACCATCCCTCGGTCGGGTTCGTGGGCATTGGGCTCCTCGTGGGCAAGGCGGTGATGAACATCCTTCCGCGGACTCGGACTGTGACCTTTCGCAGTCTCGTCGGATATGGAATCGGCCTGGGTATCGCCGCGGCCTGTGTCCTGCTGATCCGCGTCGTTGTCTGAACCGGGATCCCGGTTAAACTTGCCGGCGTCATGAGCCCCGCCGCCGATATGTCGCGTCGGGGCGCGCCGGTGACCCAGTCGGTCCTTGAGATGATCGGCAATACGCCGCTGATCAGGATCCACCTCTTCGACGCTGTCTACCCCGGCGTCGAGTTCTACGCCAAGGCCGAGTGGTTCAACCCTGGTGGCTCAGTCAAAGACCGCGCCGCGCTGAGGATGATCAGCGAGGCCGAGCGGAGCGGGGAGCTCACCCCGGAAAAGGTGATCCTCGACTCGACCTCGGGCAACACCGGGATCGGCTACGCGCTGGTTGCCTCCGCCCGCGGTTACAAGCTCAAGCTTGTGATGCCGGGGAACGTCAGCCGGGAGCGCATCGAGACGGTGCGGGCCTATGGTGCGGAGATCGTCTTCTCGGAGCCCGCGGAGGGCTCCGATGGCGCCATCCTCAAGGCGCGGGAGATTCTCTCCGATGACCCCGACGCCTACTACATGCCGGACCAGTACAACAATCCCAACAACTGGCTCGCCCACTACCACACCACGGCGCCCGAGATCATCGAGCAGACCGAGGGACGGGTGACGCACTTCATTGCCGGACTCGGGACCAGCGGGACGATCGTGGGCAATGGACGGCGTCTGCATGAGTTCAACCCCGAGATCAAGGTGGTGGCGATGCAGCCCTCCAGCGGGTGGCACGGACTGGAGGGGTTGAAGCACATCCCCACCGCCATCCGGCCCGGGATCTATGACCCCGAAGCGCACGACATCCTCCTCGACGTGGAGACCGAGGACGCGTATGACCTGGCGCGCCAACTGGCGCGCGGCGAGGGACTCATGGTCGGCCACAGCTGCGGCGCCGCCCTCTGGGGCGCTTCCCAGGTGGCGCGGGGCCTTGATCGCGGCGTGGTCGTGATGATCTTCCCAGACGGGGGAGATCGCTACCTCTCCAGCGGGCTGTACACCAGCCCCTTCTGACGCGCATCCGCGCGGCGCTGCTCCCTCAGTAAGCCGCGGACGCGGTCGGGGGACCCTCCTGGGGTGTTTCGAAAGTGGCCTCGTAAAAGCGAACGACACCCGCCACGACGGCATACGAATAGGGCATCGTCACGATGTATCCGATGCAACACGCGTAGATTCCGAGTCCGCCGATGAAGTAGGCGGCGAAGGTCAGGACCGCGGCCAGCGCCGTGTGGCCCCAATTGCCGCCGGCCGTGCGAAGGAGCAGTACGGGATTGAGCCCGGCCCGGATCCCCCCTCGCTCCGTGTTCACGACGATGGGTGCCATGAAGAGGTAGATCACCAGGCTGAATATGGACACCCCGGCGAACAACAATGGGGAGAGAACCGCGAACACGGGGTTGGCGCCGACGGCAGAATAGGGCGAGCCGGAGGCGGACGATGCGGCGCCGCCGGCCGCCGCGCTGGCGAGGAAGAAGACCACCGGCCCGAGCAACACCGCAACCAGCAGTAGTCCATAGGCCAGCTGAACCACGAACAGGTTCACGCCCCGACCGATGTGCTGGAACCCCGCAGGGGGCAGGTCTGTGCGGCCCGCGCGATAGTTGTCGAGAAGTGTCAGCATCCAGCCGGTCACGGCCAGCTGGCCCACGATCGGTATCAGACCGACCAGCCCCATAACGGCCAGCGTGCCGAACCAACCCGGGCTCCGGAAGGGCAGACCGAAGCTGTTCCCGGCATTCTCCACGGGCGCACGGTACACCATTCCCGGGCCGGAGGCCAGCGGCGGGCACCGGGTAGCCTTCCAGACGTGAGGTCCAACTCCCAGAGCCTCCCGGTAGTCGCCATCGTCGGCCGGCCCAATGTTGGCAAGTCAACCCTCTATAACCGGCTGGTCGGCGGCCGGCTGGCGATCGTTGACGCCCAGGCGGGGCTGACGCGCGACCGGCTGTATGGTCGCGCCGATTGGGGGGGGCGCGATTTTGTGGTGGTGGACACGGCCGGCCTTGACAGCCAGGCCAGGGGTGAGATTGAGGAGAACACCGCTCGCGGCACCCTGACCGCCATCGAAGAAGCGGACGTGGTTATCTTCCTGGTCGACGTCCGCACCGGCCTGACCCCCGTAGACCACGAGGTGGCGGAACTGCTTCGTCGTGGAAAGCGCCCGGTCGTGCTCGCCGCCAACAAAGCCGAGAGTCCGCGCGATCCCGGTTTCCTCCACGAGCTTTATAGCCTTGGTTTCGGGGAACCCTGGCCGATCTCAGCGCAGCAGGGAACCAGCGTGGGTGACGTCCTCGACGATGTCATCAAGCACCTCCCTTTGGCCGCGCAAGATGAGGAGGAGGAGGAGAACCCACCGACGGCGGTCACGATCCTGGGGCGGCCCAACGTCGGCAAGTCCTCCCTGCTCAACGCCATGCTCGGCGGCGAGCGCAGCCTGGTCACCAACATTCCCGGCACGACCCGCGACCCGGTGGACACCGAACTGGAACTGATGGGCCGGCGGATCCGGCTTGTTGATACCGCCGGCATCCGTCGTAAGGGCGTGACCAAGGGGGGAATTGAGCACTACAGCGTCCTGCGCGGCCTGCGGGCGCTCGACCGGTCGGACGTCGTGATGCTGGTGGTTGAGGCCCCGGAGGGCATCCTCGCCCAGGACCAGCACATCGCCGGGTACGCGGTCGACGCCGGCAAGGGTGTGGTCATAGTGGTCAACAAGTGGGACCTGCTGCCGGCGGAGGAGCGCGACGACAAGGAGTGGCGAAGGCGCATTGACCGCTCCTTCCAGTTCCTGCCCGGCGCGCCGGTGGTCTATGCCTCGGCAAAGAGCGGGCGCCGTGTGGAGGACATCCTGCCGGCGGCGATGGCGGTTGCCGACGCCCGCAAGAAACGCGTCCCGACGGGGGAGATGAACCGACTCCTCCGCGACGCCCTGGCGAGCCACCCGCCGCCGGTGCACAAGGGCAAGCAGGCCAAGGTGATGTACGCGGCCCAGGGGAAGGAGCGCACCCCGACGTTCGTGTTCTTTGTCAACGACCCGGAGCTGCTGCACTTCTCCTACAAGCGCTACCTGGAAAATCGCATCCGCGAGGCCTACGGCTTCGAGGGCGTGCCCCTGCGGACCATCTTCCGGAAGCGCACCGCCGAGCGATGAGCCGGGGCGACCGCGTCGCGGTTATCGGCGCCGGCAGTTGGGGGACAGCCCTGGCTTGCGCGATCTCCGCCGGCGGGGAGACCTACCTGTGGGCCCGCGACCGCGAGCAGGCGAAGCAGATTCAGGCCACCCGCCACAATCCTCGTTACCTCCAAGATTTGGCCATACCCGATTCGGTCCACGTCACGGCGGACCTCGCCGACGCCGTCTACCGTGTTCCGATCCTGGTCCTGGCCGTGCCCGCCAAGGCAATGCGGATCACCACCCGTGGCATCTCGGGGATCATGCGCACCCAGGCTCGCCGCGGGCATGACGTGCCCCTGGTCCTGAGCGCCGCCAAGGGCCTGGATCCGGAGACTGGGGCGCTGATGTCCCAGGTACTGGCCGAGACCCTGGGCGACCGCGCCGTCATCGGCGCTCTCAGCGGGCCCAACATCGCCCGCGAGATTGCCGCTGGGCTCCCGGCCGGGACAGTAATTGCGTCGCGCGATCCTGAACGCCTGGTCCAGGCTCAGCAGCGCATCAGCAGCGACCGCCTGCGCGCCTACACCAACGACGACCTCGTGGGTGTCGAGGTGGGTGGCGCGATGAAGAACGTGATCGCCCTGGCCGCGGGGGTTGCCGATGGCCTCGGGGCGGGGGATAACGCCAAGGCCGCGATCATGACGCGGGGCCTCGCCGAGATGACCCGGCTGGGGCGAGCTCTCGGCGCCCGGGCGTCCACCTTTTCTGGCCTCACCGGCCTGGGCGACCTGGTCGTGACCTGCGCGTCGCCGCACAGTCGCAACCGCCAGCTGGGTATGGAGATCGGCAAAGGCCGCAGCCTGGCCGAGGTGGAGGCCGAGATGACGATGATCGCCGAGGGGGTGAACACGACCCGGGAGGCGGTACGGCTCGGGGAGCGGCTCGGGGTGGACCTGCCCATCGCCCGCGCCATCAGCCGGGTCATCTTCGACGGCGAGGACGTCATCCAGGTCAGCGCCCAGTTGATGGAGCGCTCCGGCCGCAGCGAGATCGAGGGCCTGGACCTGGACCTGGGCTGAGCGATCGCCTCGACTAGAATCTGTGCCGGGCGGCGAGTGGCGCAGCTCGGTAGCGCACCAGTCTGGGGGACTGGGGGTCGCAGGTTCAAATCCTGTCTCGCCGACCACCACTCACTACCGAGGTACCAGGAGGAACCAGTGATCCCGAAGGGAAGTTCGTTGTGAAAGTCTGGACGCTGAACAAGGACGGCCACACCGTCGAGGTCACCGATACCGGGTGGATCAGCGGCACGGAACAGGAGTTCCTGGAGCAGGTTCGGATCCTCTTTGAGCAGCCGCTGGACGAGACCGGTGGGTTCCCGCTCCCGGGTATGCGCGGTTACCAGGCGCGTCGGGTGGAGCAGCTGG
>JBHEMP010000014.1:0-7198 GCA_046262515.1 Candidatus Dormibacteria bacterium
GGCTCTCCCACCACGTATGTGCGCGTGATGTCACCCCAGTACCGCGTCGACTTGTTGGTCGGATATATGTCGATCACCACCCCGGTGTTGGCGTCAAGGTGGCCGGTGTCACGGCAGTGGGGGTCCGCCGCGCCCGGCCCGGCGGTGACGATGGTGTCCTCGGTGTGGCAGTTGTGCTTGAGCAACTCGGTCTCGATCGCGGCGCGCACGCGGGCGCTGGTCAGCGGCTCGCCACCGTGCCAGAGCTTGCCGTCGCGCACCTCGGCCTCCGCCAGCATCGCCCGGGCAGCCCGCACGGCGGCCACCGCCGCGGTCTGCGTGGCAGCGACCTTCTCCTGCTCATCCGCCGATTTTTGCCGCCGAGCCTGGCGGAACAGCTGGGTATCCACCTTGACCGAGATATCGGCCTCGTCAAGGGCCATCGCCAGGGCCACCGGGAAGTCGGCCTCGACGCGGGCCTGGTCGGCGCCGAGTTCCTCCAGCACCGAGGCTATGACGGCGGCGTGGGCCTCGAATTCATCCCCGGCGCGCATCCGCTCTCGCCACTGCGGTGTATCGAAGCGGCGGACATCCTTGACCCTCGATTCGTTGCGGGCGCGGTTCAGTTCCATGCCGCCCACCAGCAGGACCTGGCGGTCGCCCGCCTCGATATACAGCACCGGGTCGGGGGCACTGAACCCTGTGCGCCAGGCCACGTTGGGGTGGCGCATCGTGTCGCCGTAGAGGACGATCGCGTCAGGCAAGCTTCACCTCTGCTCAGGAATGTTGGTGGTCGGCAAGGGACTCGAACCCCTGACCTCTCGGATGTGAACCGAGCGCTCTAACCAACTGAGCTAGCCGACCGTCCGCTGCACGATTGTATTGCCGGGGGCGCCCACCCCGGCTGGCATACTTGCCCCCGATGGCTCAGCGACGACGTCGCGCGGGGTTACGCGACGGCGGCCGGCGAGGCCGGACCCAGTGGGGTCCCCTGCCCGCCTCCTATGCCCCCGCCTTGCCCCCCGCCCCGGCCCCCGGGGACCCGGCGCCCCCGCGACACCGGCGCCGATGGCCGTGGGTTGTCCTGGCCCTGCTCCTGGTGGCGCTGGTGCCCGCCGGCTACTACGGGTACAAGATCGCCAGCACGGTCGGGACCATCAGCCAGTCAGGGTCAGACCCCAATGCGGGCTTCAATGCCCCGCAGAACCTCGGCGCCGCACCCCGGGGGACGCTGACCATGCTCCTGATGGGTTCCGACGAACGGCACGATTCCAATGGGAAGATCCTCACCGGCGAGGTGCCGCACTCCGACACCATGATCCTGGCCGCGATCGACACCGACCACAAGTCCATTCGCGTCATGAGCGTCCCCCGCGACCTGCTGGTGACGATCCCGGGCTACGGGCCCGGGCACCGCATCAACGAGGCGTACACGCTTGGCGAAACCCAGCACCTCCAGGGCGGGGGGCCGGCGCTGGCGGTGAAGACTATGGAGCAATTGACCAACATCAAGATCCCCTATTACGCTGTCGTGACCTTCGACGGGTTCCGGCAAAGCGTGGAGGCCGTGGGCGGCGTGACCATCGACGTGGAGCGGCCGATCACCGACCACGACTACCCGGGCGAACACGACGACTTCATGCCCGTATACGTGCCCGCCGGTCGCCAGCTGTTGGACGGGCAGGTGGCACTGGAATACGTGCGCTCGCGGCACGACGATCCACTCGGGGACTTCGGCCGTAACCAGCGGCAGCAGCATTTCCTGGCCGCGCTCGGCTCCAAGGCGCTGAAACCCGGCCGCATCAGCCAGTTCACTCAGTTCCTCGACATCATCAAAGGCAACCTGCGCACCAACCTCTCGCCGCCCGAGATGCTGGGTCTCGGCAACGCCATGATCAGCAGCGGGAAACCGAGGATCCAGGCCTACGCGGTAGGGCCCAACCAGGTGCGGGACCCAAGCCCCCGCGAGGCAGCGCTCTATGGCGCGGTGCTGGTGCCCAACCAGAAAGCCATTGCCGCCGTTGTAAAGGCGTTCCTCAGCGGCGCCGCTGCGCCGCTACCATCGGCCAGCCCGTCGGGGGGATGATCTTCGCCCACCCGGCGCCGGCCGCGTCAGCGACTCAGGAGATGTCCTGCCACTGGCCGTTGTCGAACTCGGAAGTTCCACTGCCCTCCTCGTCCTCGACCTTGATATGGAACCTGGCCGCCACAGTCTGCTCGGCCATGCGCCGGGGCAGTCCGAGCTTGATCATGGCCCGTGTCTCATCGCTCATGACCTTGTCACGCGCGGCTTCGATGGCCGAGATGATGTCGTCGACAAGCACGCCGCGATTCTAGTGGCCGGGACGTGGTGGAGACGGTGCACGCGGCCATGGCTGAGTTGATCCGCGTCGACGAAGCCCGAACGCGCATAGTCGGCCTCGCCGGTCGCCTCGAGCCCCGCCCGGTACCCCTGGACGATGCCCTCCGGCTCGTCCTTTCGAACGACGTGGTCGCCGGCCGAACCCTTCCGGGCTTTGACAACTCGGCGATGGACGGCTTCGCGGTCCGTGCCGCCGACACGCGCGGAGCATCGGAGGGCGCCCCGGTGCGCCTCGAGCTCAGCGGTGAGGTGGCGGCCGGGGGGGCCGTCCCCCCCGCTGGTCTCGCCCCACGCTGCGCCATCCGGGTGATGACCGGCGCCGGGATGCCGGCCGGCGCCGATGCCGTCGTGGAAGTCGAGCGCACCGCTCTCGAGGGCGCCGAGGTGCTGGTACGGCTGGAGGTCGAGGCGGGCCGGAGCATCCGCCGCGCCGGCGACGACATCCGCCCGGGTGACCTGGCGCTTGGCGCCGGCACCCTGCTTGGCCCCCCGCAACTGGCCCTGTTGGCAGCCCTGGGACAAACCCAGCCCCTCTGCATCCCGCGCCCACGCGTCGCGGTCCTGGCCACCGGCGACGAGCTCGTGGACCCGGCCGTGGAGCCCGGCCCGGGCCAGGTCACCGACATCGTCAGCACCGCCATCGCGGCGGCCGTGACGGAGGCGGGCGGTACCGCGCTTGTCATGCGCCGCGCGGCCGACACCGAGGCCGACGTGAGACGGGCGTTCGCCGAGGCGTCTGCGGACGGCGCCGACCTGGTGGTCAGCGTCGGCGGGGTGAGCATGGGCGAGTACGACCAGGTCCGCCGCGTCATGGAGGCCGAGGGCCACCTGGACTTCTGGCGAGTGGCGATGCGGCCGGGCAAACCGCTGGCCGTCGGCGAGGTTGGGGGCCGCCTCGTCGTCGGGTTGCCCGGTAATCCCGTCTCGGCCCTGGTCGGCTTCGAGGTCTTCGTCCTGCCGGCGATCACCGCCTTGTCGGGCCGCGGCGGCTGGGCGCGACCGCGGGCCCTCTGCCGGCTGAAGGAGAGGGTCGACTCGCCGGCCGGGTTGCGGACTTTTGTACGGGCCCGCGTGGAGCGCACCGCGGAGGGGCTCGAGGCCACGCCGCTCGGCGGCCAGGGCTCGCACCAGCTGCGGGCGATGGCGTCGGCAAACGCACTCCTGGATGTCGCCGAAGAGGTGGAGACACTGGCCGCGGGTGAGCCCGTCACCGCGCTGCTCCTCGATCACCCGGTGGCGCCTGCGGCGGGGTGATACGGAGGCCTGGTTTCGTTCTACGATACGGGTCCTGCCCGCACTGATTACGCGCTCTAGGGGGTGAACATGACCACATTCCTGCCGGCGAACATCCGCAATATCGCCATCCTCGGACACAGCCACGATGGCAAGACCAGCCTTGCCGAATCCCTGCTGCACGCGGCGGGGGCCATACCGCGGATGGGCTCCACCGAAGCGGGCAGCGCGACGCTTGACTTTGAACCCGAGGAGCACCGGCACAAGATCTCCATCGGGGCCGGGATCGCCCACCTGGAGTGGAAGGGCACCAAGGTCAACCTCGTCGACTGCCCCGGGTTCTCCGATTTCGTTGGAGAGGCGATCGGCGCCCTCCGTGCCGTGGAGGCGGCGATGGTGGTGGTGGCGGCCAACAGCGGCGTGGCCGTCGGCACCGAGGCGGCCTGGGAGATGCTCGCGGAGAAGGGAGAGCCGCGCCTGGTGGTGGTGAACAAGATGGACAAGGAGAACGCCGACTACCTCGGGGTGCTGAGCCACCTGCAGGAGAGCTTTGAACCAAAGCCCGTGCCGTTGCACCTTCCCATCGGCAGCGAGGGTGGATTCCGGGGCGTGGTCGACCTGCTCCACCGTCGGGCCTACACATATGACGGCGCGCGGGTCGCCGAGGGGCCCATCCCGAGCGACATGGAGGCTGACGTCGAAACGTACCGGACCCAGCTGGTGGAGGCGGCCTGCATGGCGGACGATGCCCTCCTCGAGCACTACCTCGAGGGGCGGGACATCCCCGACGAGGAAATAGTGCGCGCCACCCACGAGGGCATCCGGGCCGGGCTCGTGGTCCCGGTGATGTGCGCGTCCGCGACGGCCGAGGTGGGCGAGCGGCAGATCCTCGACGCGCTCGTCGAACTGATGCCTTCGGCCGCGGAGCAACCGGCGTCCGAGGCCGAGGAGCACGGGGGCCTGGCAGCGAACCCCGACGGGGCGGCCGCGGCAGTGTGCTTCAAAACCACGGCGGACCCCTTCGTGGGCCGGATCAGCTTCCTCAAGGTGATTTCGGGGACGCTGAGACCCGACCTTACGGTGGTCAACGTCAGCCGCAACCAACCCGAGCGCCTGGCGTCGTTGAGCGTCCCCCTGGGAAAAACCCTGCAACCCGTCGCCGAGCTCTGCGCCGGCGATATCGGCGCGGTCAGCAAGCTTGCTTCGACACTCACCGGCGACGTCCTCGCGGCCCGCGACCTGAGCGTCGACGTCCACGCGCCGCAGCTACCGGCCAGGACCTACCACATGGCCATCTCGTCGCGGAACAAAGGCGACGAGGAGAAGGTGTTCGCGGGACTGCACAAGCTGCTCGACGAGGACCCCACCCTGGAGCTGACCAGGGAGGACACCACCCACGAGCAGATCCTCCGCGGTATGGGAGATGTGCACCTGCAGGTGACCCTGGAGAAGCTCAAGCGCAAGTACGGTGCGGAGGCCGAGCTGCATTTCCCGCGGGTGCCCTACCGGGAAACGATCACGGGCACGGCTCGGGTCGACAAAAAGCACAAGAAGCAATCAGGCGGAGCGGGAATGTACGGCCATTGCGTGATCGAGGTGGGGCCTGCGCCCCGCGACGCCGGCCTGGTCTGGGAGGACAAGATCTTCGGTGGGTCCATCCCCCAGAACTTTCGGCCGTCGGTCGAGAAAGGTGTGCGCAAAGCCATGGAAGAGGGCGTACTCGTGGGCAGCCCCATCGTTGATGTGCAGGTGCGCCTCGTAGACGGCTCCACCCACCCCGTGGACGGCAAGGACATCGCGTTCCAGATCGCCGGCTCCATGGCCATGAGGGAGGCCTGCCGTGAAGCGCACCCGGTGCTGCTGGAACCGATCATGGAGGTGAGCGTCGCGGTGCCCGAGCGCTTCATGGGCGATGTCATGTCACTGCTCAGCGGCAAGCGCGGCAAGGTCGGGGGAGTGACGTCGCTGGCGGCGTCCAAGGCCCAGGTCGGAGCCCAGGTCCCGCTGAAGGAGATGTACGAGTTCCCCAAGGAGCTGCGTTCGCTGACCCAGGGGCGCGGCTCCTACACCATGACGCTGGCGCGCTACGACGAGGTGCCCGGGCATATCGCGCGGGGGCTGGTGGAGCAATTCCAGAAGGAGGGCGGGGGCAAGTTGGCGCTGGAGGCTTGACTGGTGGTGAGTCGGCGGGGGTGAGGGCGATCCCTCTATACTCGCCAGAGGGCCACGGCGGGATTCGTGGCCCGAGGGATGGAACCTGCGGCCGATCGGTAGTGGGCGCATTCGCCAAGATCAAATTTCACCGTGGCGAGGTAGATGAGCAAGGTAATCGCTGTTGCGAACCAGAAGGGGGGAGTCGGGAAATCGACCACCGCGCTGAACCTGGGAGTGGCGCTCCATGAGCGCAAGAAGCGGGTCCTGCTGGTCGACCTGGATTCCCAGGCCCACCTGACCCTGATGGCCGGCGTGGAACTGGTCCCCGGTGACATGTCGGCATATGACGTGTTGATCTCGGGGGCGCTCGCCGCCGATGCCATCCAGGAGGTCAAGCCCGACCTCGACGTGATCCCGGGCAGCATCCAGGTCGCCGCCGGCGAGGTCGCCCTGGGCCGCCGACAGCGGCGCGAGTACCGCCTCCGCGAAGGCCTTGACCCAATCCGCGGGGCCTATGACTTCGTTGTCATGGACTGCCCCCCCAACCTCGGTCTTCTCACGGTCAATGCCCTGACGGCCGCGGACAGCGTCCTGATCCCGCTCCAGGCCGACTTTTTGGCCCTGAAGGGTATGCAGCTGCTGCTCAACACAATCTCCGAAGTCAGGGGTTCGACCAATTCGGACCTCGCCATCATCGGCATCTTGCCGACCATGATCCGGCCGCGCTCGCTGCACTCGGCCGAGGTCGAAGGGAGCGTCCGCGAATTCTTCGGCAGGACGATCTTCAAAACGGTCATCAGGACGTCGGTGCGCTTCCCGGAGGCCGCCGCCGGCTTCAGGTCCATACTGGAGTACGCTCCCAGCCATGCTGGGGCAAAGGCCTACCGTGACCTCGCCAAAGAGGTCATCGACCGCGCCGGGCGCAACTGAGATTAAATCTTGACTTACCGCTGGTTGTGTGTATTAAGTGCTGGTGACCCAAGATCTTGTACCCGACCGTCCCACCACTTCAACCACTTCACCGGGTTAGGAGGCTGATCTTGCCGCCGATCTTCAAGGTCCTGTTCACAAGGGCCTGGACCCTCATTCTCAACGTCTTCAGCACACGCAGCACGATGGAGTTCGAGCGGTTCACGCGAGTTCCCCTCCCTTCGGGGGACGCGCCGTACTCCGAGGCCGGCACCTCATCCGCGGTCATCAACGTGAGCACGGTGTCGGCCGGCTCGGTGGCCGGGACCAGCCCCACGCTGTGCGAGGAGACGTTCACCCGTCTCATCAGCGCGGGCCGCTTTGACTCCGCGTGGGACCTGCTGACGCCGGACTCGCAGGCGGATTGGAAGGACCAGTCCAGCTTCAGCCGCGAGATGGCCGCCCGGCAACCGGGCCGCGGACTTTTGGGCAGCAAGGTGCGTGAGGTTCGCATGCTGGCGTCTTGGACCGACGAGCACACCAAGAAGACCTACCACGAGG
>JBHEMP010000015.1:0-10735 GCA_046262515.1 Candidatus Dormibacteria bacterium
GAGGTGAACTACATCGAGGGCTGCACGGCCCAGACCTACAGCGTCAACTCGATGCACTCGGCCGTGGTCGAGATCTTCGTCATGGAGGGGGCCAAGGTCCGCTACACGACGGTCCAGAACTGGTCCAAGGACGTCTACAACCTGAACACCAAGCGCGCGGTCGTCCAGGCCGAGGGCACGGTCGAGTGGGTCGGCGGTTCGATGGGGGCCAAGGCCGTCATGCTCTACCCGGGCTCGTTCCTGCTCGGCGAGGGCGCGCGGGCCGACCACCTGAACGTCGGCGTGGCCGGCAAGGGCGTCCACAAGGACACCGGCGCCAAGGTCGTCCACATGGCGCCGAACACGACGTCGAACATCCTCGCCAAGTCGATCACCAAGGACGGCGGGATCATGGGCTACCGGGGCCTCGTGCGGATGGGCAAGAACTCGCAGGGCTCGAAGTCCCGCGTCCAGTGCGACGGCCTGATGATGGACGGGATCTCCCGGTCGGATACCTGGCCCGACATCCAGATCCAGAATCCCAACGTCACGGTCGCCCACGAGGCCACGGTCGGGCGGATCTCCGACGAGCAGCTCTTCTACATGGGCTCGCGCGGGTTCACTGAGGACGAGGCCGCTGCGATGATCGTCAACGGGTTCATCGAGCCGGTGACCAAGGAGCTTCCGATGGAGTACGCCGTCGAGCTCAACCGGCTGATCCAGCTCCAGATGGAAGGGTCCGTCGGCTAACGCTCCGGCCGGGGAAGCGTCGCGAAGGTACTCCCTACCGCGGCGTCGAAATCGCGATCACGCATATCCAGCTCCACCGCCGCAACGGTGAAAATCGCCCCAGGATGAAGGCGTCGATCGCCCCTAATACCGCCAACGCGGGGCGGAACAACCGCGTTCTGCGCGCGGCCACGGCGGCGATAGTGGAGAATTCGAAATATCGGACATCGACGTCCTGAAAGTTATTGCGTATGCCTTTGAGATCGGGAATCAGGAGGGGGTGCTCATCGGCTGAGCGCAGGTGAGGAGTCCGCCGACGATACCAATTGATGAGTGGGTTGTGCCCCAGCGGCTCGATGAAGATTCCGCGGCCACCGGGTTTCATCACCCTCGCGAGCTCTGGGCCGGCCTTGTCGAGGTCCAGGTGGTGAAGGACGGCGGAGCCGAGGATAAGGTCAAACGCTGCGTCGGGGTAATCAAGTGATTCGGCATTCATCACTCGGAAGTCCACGCCCAGGATGCCTTTTTCCGACGCCGTTGCACGGGCCATCTGGATGGCCGTGTCGGAGATGTCGATGGCGCTCACATCAAACCCGAGCTTGGCAAGCTCCGCCGCGCGAGCGCGGGGCCCGCACCCGACCTCCAGGACCCGGCCAGGCGGCGGTTGCCGGATGATCTGGCGGTTGTACCAGTGCTCGCTGCGGCCGATAACCGAGTAGAATTTCAGCGCAGATTCGCGCGTTGATTCGGCAAAGATCCGATTGTGGAAATCCCGCTCGCGGTCGAGTCGGTCGTCAGGACGGCTCGGCACTCTAGCCACAGGTAACTTGTCAGTCACGGTCACCCTCGGCTGGTGACGGGTGGGTGCTGAGGAGGGTGTTCAGGCGTGGTGCCCACGTCTGTGCCGTGTAATGGGACAGAACATGTGCTCTTGCCGTATCGGCTTGTGACTGCCTTCTTTTCGGGTCATCGAGCAGCTCGCGAATCGCAGCCACGAGCCCGGCCCGTGTGTCTTCGACGCGTAAAGGAAACTCGGGGTCCAGCCCAGCCAACACCACGCTGCCTGAGACCTGGGCAAGCCCGAGGGCTGCCGCATCCAGCGCTTTATTCTGTATTCCAGAGGCGTGCGCCAGTGGGAACACGGCCAATCGCGCCTTTGAGCACACCAGTCGCAAGTCCTGAAAATCTGGAACCAGGTCCCAACCGAGACGCGCGGCCATTGCTTTTACCTTTGCGCCCGGCCGTCGCCCGGCGACCATCGCTGTCGTGCCGGGTCGGGATCTAACGAGCTCCGGCCAGCAATCAGCCAGCGCCTGCAGCGCTTCAAGATTCGGTCCGTATCCGAGATTGCCAAAGAAGACCAGGTCGACGGTCGCGTCCCCAGGCGCGATCGCGGGCTCGGCCGTGACCAGGTTCGGAATCCAAGCGGCACCTAGTGCCTCCGCGTCCGCACGTCCGGCCGCCACTGTCAGACCAATACGCTCGCGGAGGTGCCGTTCGGTTCGCCGCTGCGCCCAGGCCAACGTGCGGAGCGCGCGAGACTCAACTGTGGAACCCGTGAGCTCGGCCCGCTCAACATAGCTATTGCTGAGGCAGTCAACGTAATCGAGCACAACGTTGGCGGCCATCGGCAGGACACGTGGATGAAACGCCCTCGTAGTGATGATCACGAGGAGATCGGCCTTCGCGCGGGGGCTCCCCAGGTCCGTCCCTGACCAAGCCCAGGCTTCTGGAACGATCTCGCCCGCGAGTGTGCGGATGATGTCCAGCGGCAGGCGGGGAGACACCCACCGTCCCTCGATCAGTCGCACCACCTCTACTTCGTACTCACACAGTTCCAGGAGAGCGGTCCACGTCGCCACCCGTCGTGCCTCACCCGAGGCGACCTCGCGGCCCAGGTAGGTAACGATCGCTGTTCTAGCCACTACGCCAGCCGTCCAGGTATGCCAAAACACGCAACACGTTAGTAGTCGCCGACCAGTCAAAGCCGCGCTTATGGGCGCTATAGACGCGCATCGAGAGGAGCCGCGCTGTGCGCGCAGTGCGTTCCGCATCGGCCATGCCTGAGCCCCCCACGTCGTGGACGCCAGGCGGGGTCGGGGCCATTCGTATGGTCATGTCTGGGAACTTCCGGTTGAGACGCTCGGCAAGGTCAACATCTTCCATATAGAGGAAATAGCGCTCGTCGAACCCATTCACCGCTCTGATTCGGTCCGTTGCGATGGAGAACACGGCGCCCGAGAACCAATGGGCGCTGAGCGACCATTCGCCCTTTTCCGCGAGCATCAACCTCTCATTCGACCGTCCCCAGTTGCCCAGACCCGCCGAGAGTAGGCGGCGGGCAAGGCCACCCCGCGGGAACAGTCTTCCCGGCCTGAGTCCGCCCACCGCCATCGACAGGCTGGTGGGGTAACGACTCACAATCGATGTTGGCCGGCCTTCAGCGTCGCGGATGGGAACCACGATAACCTCGCGCTCGAGTCCGGTGGACATGGCCGCAAAGTGGTCTGGGCGCAAGTGCGTGTCCGGATTGCAGATGAGGACGCGACTCGTATGCACCTCCTTCAACGCGAGGTTGACTCCCGCACCGAACCCGACGTTTCGCCCGGGATGCAGATCCAGCACTCCGGTCCGCCGGATCGACTCGCGGTCGAGCCTGTCATCGTTGTGCACGATCAGTAGTGGAACTCCCTCTGGGAGCCACCCGAGGTCCAGCCCCCGGTTTCGAAAAACGACCACGATGACGGATATATCGGCCTTCGCTGCCCGTGACACCTCGCCGTCTGTCCCTTCGATGACGTTAGGATAGGGTAGGCGATGAGCGTGGCATTCGCGGGCCAGTAGGCTCAGCTGCTGGATGACGCGATCTGTCGCCTTTTACCTGCCCCAGTTCCACGCCATCCCTGAGAACGACGCATGGTGGGGGGCTGGTTTTACGGATTGGACTAATGTGCAAGCGGCGCGGCCGCTGTTTCCTGGGCATCAACAGCCCCACCGTGCCGGAAGTCTCGGCTACTACGACCTGCTGGACCCCGCGGTCAGGCAAGCCCAAGCCGACTTAGCCCGGCAGCACGCGATATCGGGATTTTGCTACTACCACTACTGGTTCGAAGGCAAAGAACTGTTGGAACGGCCCCTGGACGCGGTGCTCAGCTCGGGAAAGCCGGACTTCCCGTTTTGCATTTGTTGGGCAAACGAGTCATGGACGAGGCGTTGGGAGGGGGGGGACCGGCAGGTCCTGATACGCCAAACATACAGCCCATCCGACGATCGACGACACATAGAGCGCCTGCTCCCGATTTTTGCCGATTCAAGATACCTGCGGCTCGACGGGAGACCGGTCTTCCTGGTGTGGCGAGCATCGTCCCTCCCGGGCCCGAACCGTACGCTGTCGATGTGGCGCGACTCCGCCAGAGCAGCGGGCGTTGGCGAGTTGATGATCCTTCGGGTGGAGAGTTTTCGTGCCGAGAGGGGCGATCCGCGGCCCTTGGGCTTCGATGCCGCTGTCGACTTTCAGCCCGACTGGCGGCAGGTCGGATGGGGCGTGGCGCGGCGGCTCGCGGCGTGGACAGGCCGTCGCGTGGGGCTGGCCGACCTCCTTACCCCGCCATACACGCGTGTCGACTATGCGGCCGTCGCGGCTCGCGCCGTGGCATCGCAGAACGTAGGGTACCCGCGCTTTCCCTGCGTCATGCCCGGCTGGGACAATTCCCCGAGGCGCAAGAGGGGAGCCATCGTGGTCGAGGGTTCCACCCCGGCGCTCTATCGGGAGTGGGTGGAGGCGGTTCTTTCGCCCGCGCCGGAGCTGATGTTTATCAACGCCTGGAACGAATGGGGCGAGGGGTGTCACCTCGAGCCATCCGCCGAGTCCGGCGCGGCGTACCTCGAAGCGCACCGGCACGCAATGCGGTCCGCCAAAAAATGAGAGTTGCGATTTATCACAACCTCCAGCCTGGGGGTGCCTTCCGACACCTGGTGGAAGTGGTGTCGCGGGCGGCCGGGAGTCACGAATTCGACCTCTTCGCTCCCGTCAAACCCTGGCCGGAGCTTCCGCCGGCCGACGACGGCCTGGTCCGACGCCTCGAGAGTGCGGTCGGTCAGGTGAGTTTGCTCGCAGCCGGGCCCGAGCGCACATTGCCTCTGTTATCGGCGCGCGCCTTTCGGCCGATCGTAGCGCTCACTCGTGTCCGCGCTGCGGAAGCGATGGCGACCAGGTTGATCAATATGGGACGCTACGACGCGGTCCTGGTGGCTCCCTGTCAAGTGACACAGGCACCTGCTCTGATTGCAAACCTGGTCCCACCCACGGTGTACGCGATCCATGAAGGCCGGCGCCGGAGTATCGAACCGGGTTACCGCTCGGCGATGCAGTGGCGGGGCGAGCGTGCCAGCAAGGGCCTGCGACGCTTGCCGGTCCGCGCGCGTCGCGCAGCTGGACGCCTCTGGGATCTGGCACTCGGGGCGCAGGATCGGCGTGCGGTGCGGGCCGCCACAGCACTGGGCTGCAACTCGCGGTATACCGCGGAGGTTGTGTCGTCTATCTACGGCCGCGCTGCAAGGGTGATCCCTCCGGGGGTGGATGCAGAGGTCTTTGCCCTGAAGTCCGGGCCACCCGGTACGCAAGCGATCAGCGTTGGGGGCCTGGATCCGACGAAAGGACACGACCTTGCTATTCGTGGCCTCGCCGCCCTCCCGATTGCGCGGCGTCCGGCGCTTGACATAGTGTTCGAGCGCGCCCTTGATGGCTACCAGATCTATCTCGAAGGCCTGGCTCGCGATCTGCAAGTGGAGGTGTCGTTTCATCGGCAGATCAGGGACCGTCGCCTGGCCCAGCTTTATGGCGCGGCCGGCGTGACGATTTGCGCAGCACACCTGGAGCCGTTTGGGCTCACGGCCCTGGAATCGATGGCGGTGGGAACTCCGGTCGTGGCGGTCAGGGAGGGCGGGTTCGTCGAGACCGTTGAGGACGGCCTCACGGGCTGGCTGGTGGCTCGGGACGCCGAGTCAATTGCCCGAGGGATCATCGCGATTCAGGACGGGAAGACTGCGCGACCGGAAGTGATTCGCGGCCGGGCGACGGCGTGGTCGTGGGACCGCACCGCGTCGGAATTTTGCGAGCTGCTTGAAAGTGTTGCGAACCCAGTGATCTCGCGGACGCCTGAACCATAACCGTCGTGGCCGAGCGACGGTCCCTTGGTTTCAACGTAGCCGTCAACATCGGCGCCCGGATCGGTCTCGGCGCCGTCGGACTGGTCACAATACCTGTCGTCCTGCATCGCCTTGGGCCCGAGGCCTTCGGCGTCTATATGATCTCGGTCTCGCTCGCGGGCCTGGTTGGCATCCTTGATTTGGGTCTGACCGCGGCGTTCATTAACCGGTTGGCTCGTGCTCGAAACGATAATGACGGCGTCGTCATCCAGGGTCTCGTCGGGACCACGATTTCGATCTTTGGTGTGCTTGGCGTAATTCTCTGCATTGGGACCTTTCTCGTTGCGCCGGTGGTGGTAACCAGTGTGCTTCATGTGGCGGGACGACTTGCTGGTGACGCGACAGTGGCCCTGCGGGTGACAGGCGTCGGCCTCGCGCTTAGCCTCTGGCTTTCGGTACTGGACGCTATCCCCGTGGCTTATGAGCGGTACGACATCGTGGCCTGGCGGATCTCGCTGATTTCTGTTCTCGCCGCCTTCGCCACCCTGGGATACGCCTTCGCCGGTGGGGGACTCGTTGGTCTGGTGGTGATCAATGTCATCGGCACGGCGTTTGGCCTGGTGACGTTTTACGCCGCCGCCCGGCGACTCCTGCCTGGCCACCGTCTTCGCCCCGGCTGGTCGAAAGAGGCGATGAGAAGTCTCATCGGTTTCAGTTTCTTCAAGTTCGCCGGAACCGCAAGCGCCACGGCCGTATTCAGGTTTGACCAACTGGCAGTCGGATTCCTACTTGGAGTCAGGGCAGCCGGTTTGTATGCAGTGCCGAGCGGCGTGCTAGCGCGTCTGCTGGCCCTCGTTGGCGCCGCCGTTTCCCCAGCGTTCCCCCGGGTTAGCGGCATGACTCGGGACACCTCAGCTGTGTCCCGCCTGTTTGTCGAGGCCACAAGGTGGCTCGCCGTAATCGCCTTTCCCGTCGCCGCCGTTTTCGCCATCGCGCCAGAGGCGATCCTGGCAGCGTGGATCGGCGGGAGGGAGGGGCAGATTGTGGCACACGAAGTGGGCGCGACCACGCGTTGGTTGATGCTGGCTTTTGCCGTGCAGGCGGTTGCGGCGGTCCCCGCCGTCTTTTGCGAGGCGACGGGTTCGCCGTGGATGAACAATCTCTTCGCTGTCGCGGGACTCGTCATCCACGTTCCGATGTTCTTCGTCTTGGTGCTCGGGGTCGGGCTTGAAGGCGCTGGCCTCACACTTCTATTGAACAGTGTCGTTCAGACCGTTCCGTTCGTCATTCTTGCCACCAGGCGGGTCGCAGAGATGTCCGTTTGGACGCTCTTCTGGCGCGCCCTCTCACGCCCGCTCGTCGCTTCGCTGATTCCGGCGGCCATCGCAATCTGGTTGGCAAATAATGAACTGAGCCGAATCTGGATCCTGGTCGTGCTCGCTGCTGCCGGCCTGGCCTACGGGGTCGCCGCCGTAGCGCTCGGCGCTATCACCCGTTCGGACCTCGCCGTGATAGGGAAACTCGTCGTCCCGCGATCGGCACATCACCGAGTCTGAGCTGGTGCTGCTCCGGGTTCCCTTCGGGGCGTACCTCAGGACCCTGGCCGCCCTCGCCCTTCCCAGCGCATTGAGCGTGGGCCTTGGTCTGGCATCCCTGTCGGATGCTGGACCGCCCATGGACGAGGGAAGCCTACTGTTGTATCCCTCGCTGGTCGCTGCGGGAGGGTCGCTCACCGCGACTTTCAGACAATCTACGGCCCAACGCGCCGCCTCAGACGTGCCGGTCCCGATTAAGCTCTGCACTCGTGCTTTCCGCCGCTGCCACGCCCGCATAGATCTGTGCACTCAGCCCGATGAAGCCTTTCCTTCTCACTGCCGCGAGTCTCGTGGACAGGAGTGGCAGGGCGCTCCGGAATGTCGGTCTGCATGGTCATGGGCATTCACGCATACCGGTCCTGAGACAAATGGCCCCGGCCCACCGTGACAGAGATGTCGTTATACCTTCCGCTGACGCAATCCGGCCTGGTGGCCTCGACGAGGCCAGCCTCTACTGGCTCGCCTCGATCGCCGCCCGTGTCTCGGGAGCTTGCGCACTTGAAATCGGCACGGCCCGCGGAGTTTCGACATACGCCATCGCGGCCAATATGCCGAATGCCCAGGTGTACACGGTGGACCTCCCGGCGGGCGCCGTCACGGTCCATCCTCCCGGCCGAAACGATCACGCGGTCGCGTTGCCGGCAGGCGAACGCTATTGGGCGGGGACAGCGGTTGAACCCCGTATTGTTCAGATCCTCGGCGACTCCGCTACCGTCGACCTTGGTCTTCTGGCCGGCAAGTGCGAGCTCATCTTCATCGATGGCGCACATTCGGCCGAATATGTTCGCTCTGACACCGAGCGAGCCTTCGAACTGGTTGCCACGCGGGCCGCAATCCTATGGGATGACTATTGGCAATTTGCTCCCGACGTGGTCGCCTACCTCGATCGACGACAGGATCTCGATCTCTTCCGGTTGCCGTCCAGCCGCCTTGTCGTATGGATGAGCCCGCAGCTCAAAGCGGAGCTCTTGGCGGACTAGTCCTTCGGGCGCGTCGCGGTCACCGACTCGATATCGAAAACACTGCGATGGACGTTCGGAACATGATGAGAAGGTCGAGGGACGGCGACTGCCGCTTGATGTAGTAAAGGTCGTAAGAGAGCTTCTGGCGGGCGCCCTCGACGCCGGCACCATAGCCGAAGTTGATCTGTGCCCAGCCGGTCAGTCCCGGGCGTACGGACAGGCGGGTGTTGTAGAAGTCGATCTGTTCCTGGAGTTGCTCCACGTATGCCGGCTGCTCCGGTCGGGGGCCGATCAGGCTCATTTCGCCGCGGATGATGTTCCAGGCCTGCGGTAGCTCATCGAGGTGGAAGCGACGGACGAGGCGCCCGCCGACGGTAACGCGGCTGTCGGCGCTGTCTGTCTGCCGCTGCTCGTACGCGGGCTGGTCGCGCATGGTACGAAGCTTGACGATGTCGAACGTTTTGCCGTACTGACCGACGCGCACCTGTCGGTAGAAAATGCTCCCGCGGTCTTCGAGGAGCACGGCGAGTGCGAAGAAGGGCAGGATCAACCCCAGGACGAGGAGGCCGGCGATGCCAGAGACCAGGTCGACCGACCGCTTGAACGCCGCGTAGATCCTTGACGTCTCACTCCGCATCGGGAGCGCGAGAAGCCAGCTGTGGCCGAGCTGGTCCAGCAGCAGGCGACCGGTCAGCTCCTCGTACAGGTCGCTCAGGGAACGCACCGGGACCCCCAGGTCATAGCAGGAGAGCAGAGTCTTGAAGAGGTCGCGTGAGACTTCATCTCGGACGCCGAGGACCACCTGGTTTACGCGTCCCTGGCTGACCAGATCGGTGAGTATGTCTCCGCAGTCCGGCCGCGCCGGGTCCACCACCTCGACCACGCGGTAGAGCCCCCGCATGACTCCTGTTGCGTCCGGCCACACCCTCTGGAAGCTTGCGAGGTCGGCCACCACCGCGAGGGTACCGGCGAATATCTCGC
Organism: Candidatus Dormibacteria bacterium; assembly: GCA_046262515.1. GTDB lineage: Bacteria > Chloroflexota > Dormibacteria > DASZGP01 > DASZGP01 > JAXDLW01. Next base: position 9,395 of record JBHEMP010000015.1, read on the forward strand.
CCGCAAAAATCCTTCTGTACCCGATCCTCCATGCCAACAGCAGCGCGGTCGCGATTGGCACCCATAGCACGAGCGTGGGTCGAGTGACCCGGTAGGGAACGATGAAGAAGGCCGTCAGCAGCCCCAAGAAGGCGATTGCCATCGAGCCAATCACACTCCGGAAAGTGCCTCTGAGATTCACCGTCCCGGAAAGCCGGTATGCATCGACCAGCTCGGCCGAGATCAGCCAGATCACCATGGTGATCGCGAGGGCTACACGGGGCACCGCGAAGCCGAGGTGTCGGACCGATGCCGTCCGCAGGTTGAAGGCGACCACGAATCCAACCGCGACCACGGCGAGGTCGCCCGCACCGAGGAGGAGGCGCCGCTCCGAGATGGCCAGGCCGCGTCGAACGCGCTCGGACGGCGTCGGGCGCGAATGCTCCTGCGATATCACAGTCCAGTCAGGTTAGCGCTGGATCACCGCGAGCGGAGCGGCGGCTGCGCACGCCGCCATCCAGAGGGCCACCAGCGCAGGCGGCCATAACCAGCTGAGGTTCCTGGGCTTGCCGATGAGGCAGAGTGGGATGTGGAGCAGGATCAAACCCGGCTGATCTAAGCTGCCCTCCCATGAGAGGCTCGAGAGACTTGTTCGCGGCCGGGGGCCTGTTCATCTGCAGCATCGGCCTGGCCCACAGGGAGGCTTTTCTCTCCCTCGCCGGTGCGATCCTGCTCGTTTGCGGTCTCGTCCTCCTGCTCCTTGCCGCCTCGTCCAGTCCCTCGGAGCCTGGGCGCGCCTACCCCATCCTCCTCGTCCTGCTTTGCGTGGTTGCTGCGCTCGCACCTTACGACCCGGCCGGCATCAACCCGGTTGAGGCTGCCCTGACCTGCGGAGCCGGGCTGGCCTTCTACTTCCTGGGCTCCCGGCCGCTCGCCCCGTACCGACTTCCGCTCGCCACCGGCCTGGTGATCATGGCCCACGCCCACTACGTGCTGCGTTTTCCGCACCCGCTGCACCAGGACGTCTGGACCTTTCTCAACGGGGGCGCCGACATGTTGCTGGGAGGCCGCGACCCCTACCATGGCGTCCCGTTTGTCGAGGCCGGCGTACACAAGGTGCTGATCTTCACCTACCCGCCCGCCGCGCTCCTGCTCCTGGCCCCGTTTCGGTGGTTGGCGGGGGACGTGCGCTGGGCGTACGTGATGGGCGAGGCGGTCGTAGTGACGACCTGGGCCGCCTGGTTGCGGTCGCGTGGACAGCTGACTCGCGGCCGCGAGGCGCTCCTGCTCCTGCCCCTCGCGCTTCCCCGCACCAGCCAGGCGTTTTACATCTTCAGTAACCACGAGTGGGAACTGCTCGCT
>JBHEMP010000016.1:0-4417 GCA_046262515.1 Candidatus Dormibacteria bacterium
AGCTTCGGGGAGCCCTCCATCGGAGTCGACCCCAGAACCGATGCCGTCATGTACCAGGCCGGCCTTTACACCATGAAGGCGGTCTTCGACAAGGCGAACCCGGCCGGGGTCACCTGGACCGACGTCAGCTCGGTGTACACCAACCAGGCCAGCGAGGACGCGATCCTGGACGTGGACCGGGCCACCGGGCGTACCTTCGTGTCCCAGCTCGCCCTGGCCTGCAGCATCTCGGCGTACTCCGACGACGACGGGGCCACGTGGACGCCCGCGACAAAGGCCTGCCAGACGCCTCCGGCCGTCGATCACCAGACCATCGGCGCCGGGCCGTTCGCCCCGCCACTGACGGGGACGGTCTATCCCAACGCGGTGTACTACTGCTCGCAGAACATCGCCTACGCCGCCTGCGCGCTGAGCCTGGACGGCGGTCTCAACTACACCCAGGGGCTGACGCCGATGTACACCTCGGCGCAGTGTTTTGGGATTCACGGGCACGTCAAGGTCGGTCCGGACGGCGCGGTCTACGTCCCCGACAAAGCCTGCGGAGCGCCGGAGTGCCAGATCATCACCAACGCCGCGAGCCCCAACTGCCACGCCGGTTTCGTGGTGTCGAAGGACAACGGCGTTACCTGGACGGTGCACACCATCGCTGATGGCCGTTTCCGCTACCACAACACGGGCGATCCGCAGGTCGCCATCGGTCCGGCCGGGAGCATGTACTTTGCCTACGGCGACCGCGACGGCCATCCGAAAGTCGCGGTCTGCACCAACGACGGGACTACGTGCTCCTCGTCGGTGGACGTTGGTACTGCCTTTCACATTGAGAACACCGAAATGGCGACCGTCGTGGTCGGCGACGACAACCGCGCCGCGTTCGCCTTCCTGGGCAGCACCATGCCGGGTGACGACCAGCAGAACAACGTGGACGTCACCGACGCCAGCGGCAAGGTGATCAACGCCGTCCATCCATGGCAGAACTTCACCGGGACCTGGCACCTGTACGTCGCCGTCACGTACGACCACGGCCAGCACTGGACCACCACCGATGCCACCCCTGACCACCCCGTGGAGCGCGGTTGTATCGAGTTCAACGCCGCGCTCTGCCCGTCGAGCCGCGGCTCCGACGACCAGCGCAACCTGCTCGACTTCAACGACCTCACCATTGACGCCGAGGGTCGGGTGCTGGCGGCATACACCGACGGCTGCCAGCCGGATCTTGGCCCGCCGACGAACCACGGTACCTGCCTGGCGGACGCCACCCGCCTGAGCGGGCTCGACCCGCAGGTCCAGGGCCCGGCAGTGGCGCGACAAACGTGCGGTCCGAGTCTCTATGCGAAGTACGACGCCGTCATGCCGTCCTGTGTCCTCGGCGCCGCAACCCAACCAGCACCGCCGAAGACGGCTTCGCTGACGCAGGTGAACACCTCAACCGCGCCGCCCCCGCGGCACCTGGCGGCGGGCGTGCTGATCATCGTTGGCCTGCTGGTGTCGCTGGGCGTGGTGGTGCGGCCGCGCCGGCAGCAGAGGTAGGGAGGCACTACCCACCGCTCTAAGGCATCCCTTAGGCAGCGCTGCTAGCATGGCCGAAACATGTCCTCTCCTCAAACTGGGAGGAGGCGGAGCACCGTCAGCATCGGCGCGATGACGCTGCCGCGCAAGCGGGCGGTCATCCTGCTCATCGTAGCCCTGGTCCTTGCGGTCGGCGGCTTCACGGGCTTCCGTCTCCTGGAACTGGCCAACAGCGTCAACGGGCACGCGGGGCTCGGCGACGTGATCGGGCTTGCCCAGAACCAGGATGACACCCCGGGCACACTGGCCTACAAGATCCACCACGGCGAACGCGTCAACATCCTGATGCTGGGGTACGGCGGCGGCACCCACGACGGCGCCTACCTGAGCGACTCGATGATGATGATCTCGGTCCAGGGCACGGACCGCGCGGCACTGACCTCAATTCCGCGCGATACGTACGTGAAGATCAAGGCCACGTTCGCGGATCGGTCGGCCTATGAGGGCAAGATCAACGCGGCGTATGCCATCCCCCTTTCCAAAAACGCCCTCGGCAAGCCTGCGGCGGAGTACGACACGGCGTTCGAGGGCGCCGGCAAGCTGGCCAGTAAGGTCGTCGGTGAATACCTCGGGGTGAACATCGACTACTGGGTCGGGGTCGACTTCACGGCGTTCCGCAAGGTCGTGGATGCCGTCGGGGGCGTGGACGTGAATGTGCCCTCGACCCTGGACGACCCGGAGTACCCGGACGATAACGAAAGCGGTTACATGCACATCCACTTCGATCCCGGGGTGCAGCACATGGATGGCAAGCGAGCCCTTATCTATGTGCGCGAGCGCCACGCCGACAACGACTTCGGGCGGTCACGCCGGCAGCAGCAGGTCATCGCGCTGGTCAAGGAGAAGGTGCAGAAGCCGTCGGTCATCACGCGGCTGTACGGCCTCATGGACGCGCTCAAGGACAACGTCCACACCAACATGTCCCTCAATGACCTCAAGGTCTTCGGCTCGATCGCCGGCAAGATCAACGGCGCCGGTGTGCACCACGTCTCCATCGACGCCACCAACTGGCAGTGGGAGACCTACGGCTACTACGACGGCGCCTACCTGCTCTACGCCCGCGACGCGACCATGGCCTCGCTGCACAAGTACATCGCGGCGGAGATGGTCGACCCCGCGGTGCTGGCGGAGGATGCGCGGGTGCAGTTTTCGAGCTCGCCCGCCGAGAGCTCCAGGGGCGATAACCTGGCGGGGATCTTCAGCTCGACGATGCACATGCTGAACTTCAACACCGGCAGCCCCGCCACCACCCGCCTCGCGCCGCCGACAACCGTGGTGCACGACTATTCCGGTGGCAGGGCGACGAAGACCGCGGAGTGGATGGCGACGTACTTCGGGGGGTCGGTGGTCACCGAGGACCCCGCGACGGCGCCCTCGGCCCCGGACGCCTATGGTGCCACGCCGGAGGCCACGCCGGCGCCCACCCCGGGGCCCGCGGCGATCGTCGTGGCTCTCGGGCGGGATGTCGCCACAGAGTTTGACGCGACCGCACCCGTGAGCGCTGAGACCGGGTCCGGCACCTACTACCAGCCCCTCCCGACGTACCGCCCCTACGTCGCGCCCACCGCGCGGGCAGCGCAGGTTCCTTCGCCACAGCCCTCCGCGCAACAGCCGGCACCGTCGCCGTCGCCGATCGTGCCTAAGAGACTGCCCTGCACCGTTGGCTGCACGCCCACGCCCGCACCCACGCACTGACGAAGCCGGGGGAACACCCCCGCTTCTCTAGACTCGTTGCCAATGGAACTGGCGGATCGTCTCCTCTCCGGGGACACCCGGGCCCTGGCGCGGGCGATCAGCCTGGTGGAGCGGGACGACCCGGAGATGCTCGACCTCCTCGCCGCGGTGCAACCCCATACCGGCCGCGCCTACCTCTTGGGCATGACCGGGCCGCCGGGTGCTGGCAAGTCCACCCTGGTGGATGTCATGGTGGAGGAGTTGCGCCGCCGCGAGAAGACCGTCGGGGTCCTCGCGGTCGATCCCAACAGCCCCTTCACCGGGGGCGCCGTCCTGGGCGACCGCGTCCGAATGCAGCGCCACTCCCTTGACCCGGGCGTGTTCATGCGCTCGATGGGAGCCCGGGGCCACCTGGGCGGGCTGGCCGGGGCGAGCCGCCACGCTGCCCGCGTCCTCGATGCCTTCGGCCGCGACTTCATCCTGCTGGAAACCGTGGGCGTGGGGCAGTCAGAACTGGAGGTCAGCAGCGTCTGCGATACCACGGTGGTCGTGGTCAACCCGCGCCAGGGGGACGACATCCAGGCGATCAAGGCCGGCATCCTGGAGATCGCCGACATCTTCGTGGTCAACAAGGCCGACCTCGCGGGCTCGGACAGCGCCGTTCGCCAGCTGCAACAGACGTATCCGGACGACATGCAGGAGGGGGACTGGCTGCCGCCCATCATCAAGACGACAGCCGTGCGCGGTGACGGGGTCGAGGAGCTCCTTGATGCTGTCGACAGCCACCGGCGCCACGTCCTCAACACCGGCCAACTGGAGCAGAAACGGCGCCGCCAGCTGCGAGAGGAGGTGCTGGACCTGGTCGGCGAGCGCGCCCGGCGGCGAGCCGAGCGCGCGCTGCGGACCGGTCCGATAGCGGACCTCATGGCCACGGCAGCGCTGAAGGAGCTCGACCCCTTCGAGATCGCCGGCCGGCTCTAAGCCGGTGAGCCCGTCCTCAGGCCACCCCGGGCAATTCGTGCCCGAGAAGACCATGCTGCCGCCGCCCGCCAGGCCCGCGGCCAATTCCTACTAAATCGATCGGAATTGCCGGTGATACCGGCCCGGATAAACTGGCAGCTGTCATGAGTGAGACCGCGGTACGCAAAATCCGAGTTCTCACGGCCAAGGTCGGACT
>JBHEMP010000017.1:0-20235 GCA_046262515.1 Candidatus Dormibacteria bacterium
ACTCCGCGACGTGGCGGCGATGGGCTTCGACATCGTATACCTGCCACCCATCCATCCCATCGGGGAGAGCTTCCGGAAGGGGCCCAACAACTCCCTGACCGCCGCGCCGGGGGACCCGGGCAGCCCGTGGGCGATCGGCTCCTCGGCAGGCGGACACACCTCGGTCCACCCGGACCTCGGCACCCTTGAAGATTTTGACCACTTCGTCTCCGAGGCGCGCCAGGCCGGCCTTGAGGTCGCCCTCGACTATGCCCTCCAGTGCAGCCCGGACCACCCCTGGGTGACAGAGCACCCGCAGTGGTTCACTCACCGACCGGACGGCAGCATCAAGTACGCCGAGAACCCTCCCAAGAAATACCAGGACATCTTTCCCATCGACTTTGAGACCGAGGACACCGCGGGTCTGTGGCAGGCGCTCAAGGAGATCGTCGACTTCTGGGTCGCCCGCGGCGTGGAGGTCTTCCGCGTTGACAACCCGCATACCAAGGCGCTGCCCTTCTGGGAGTGGCTGATCGAGGCCGTCCACTCTGAGCACCCCGGCGTGATCTTCCTTGCCGAAGCCTTCACGCGGCCGCGGATGATGGAAAGACTGGCCAAGCTCGGCTTCAGCCAGAGCTACACCTACTTCACGTGGCGAAATTCCAAAGCCGAGCTGAACGAGTACCTGGCGGAGCTCGCACAGGGCCCGGCGGTGGACTATTTCCGCCCTAACTTCTGGCCCAACACGCCGGACATCCTGCACGCCTACCTGCAGCGAGGAGGCCGGCCGGCATTCCATGTGCGCGCCCTCGTCGCCGCGCTCGCCTCACCCAACTGGGGTGTCTACAGCGGTTACGAGCTCTTCGAGAACGTCCCCGCCCGCGAGGGCAGCGAGGAGTACATGGACTCGGAGAAATACCAGCTGAGGCCGCGGAAATGGAACGTGGATGGAACCCTGGCGCCGTTCCTCACGCGCCTCAACGAGGTCCGGCGCCGACACGCGGGCGCCGTGGCCCAGATGCGTTCGCTGTGTCTGCACCATGTCAGCGGTGACGACATCCTCGGCTTCTCGCGTACCGACCCGCGCAGCGGAAAAAGCCTCCTGGTGTTCGTCAACACCGACCCCTTCAATGCGCACGAGGGATCCACCTGGCTGGACATGGCGGCGCTGGGCCTGCCGGATGGGGCAAGCTTCAGGGTGGTCGACGAGCTTACCGGTGACTGGTTCACCTGGCACGGTGCGGAGAACTACGTTCGGCTCGACCCGCGCCACCAGGTCGGCCACGCCTTCGCGGTGGAGGCCGGGGCCGAGTGACCGCCATCGTGAACCGCCCCGGCCCCCGCGCTGGTGACAAGGCGGCCCCGGAGCCGACCCGCGACCGTCTCTGGTATCGCCACGGCGTCTTCTACGAGCTTCTCGTGCGCGGGTTCGCCGACAGCAACGACGACGGGGTGGGGGATCTCCCCGGGCTGATCGGGCGCCTGGACTACCTGCAGTGGCTGGGGGTCGACTGCATCTGGTTACTGCCCATCAACCGCAGCCCCCTGCGCGACGGGGGGTACGACATCGCGGACTACTACGAGGTGCAGCCCGAGTACGGCACGGTGGACGACGTCCGCGAGCTCATCGACAAGGCCCATGACCGGGGAATGCGGGTGATCATGGATATGGTCATGAACCACACCTCGGACCAGCACGGCTGGTTCCAGGAGGCACGCTCGTCTCGAGAAAGCGCCAAGCGCGACTGGTACGTGTGGTCGGACACGCCCACCCTGTACAGCGACGCGCGCATCATCTTCACCGACACGGAGGTTTCCAACTGGTCCTGGGATGAGCAGGCGGGCCAGTTCTACTGGCATCGATTTTTCAGTCATCAGCCGGACCTCAACTACGACAACCCTGAAGTTCGCGAGGCGATGCTCAACGTAATCCGCTTCTGGCTCGACCTGGGCCTTGACGGCTTTCGCCTGGACGCTGTCCCCTACCTCTTCGAACGGGAAGGCACGATCTGCGAGAACCTGCCTGAGACGCATGAATACCTGGCCGAACTGCGCGCCACGATCGACCGGGAGTACGGCGGGGACAAGGTTCTGCTGGCCGAGGCCAACCAGTGGCCGGAGGACGTGGTGGCCTACTACGGCACCGAGGAGCGGCCTGAGTGCCACATGTGCTTCCACTTCCCGATCATGCCGCGCATGTTCATGTCGCTTCGCCGCGAACAGCGCTACCCGATGACCGAGATCCTCGAGCGTACCCCAAAGATCCCCAACGGGGCCCAGTGGGGAATCTTTTTGCGCAACCACGACGAACTCACGCTCGAGATGGTGACCGACGAGGAGCGCGACTACATGTGGAACGAGTATGCCCGCGATCCCCGCATGAAGCTGAACCTCGGTATCCGTCGCCGCCTGGCTCCGCTGCTGGATAACGGTCGCCGGCAGATGGAGCTCTTCTACGGCCTGCTGCTGTCGCTGCCCGGTACACCCATCCTCTACTACGGGGACGAAATCGGCATGGGAGACAACATCTACCTGGGAGACCGCGATGGCGTTCGCACTCCGATGCAGTGGAACAGTGACCGTAATGGCGGGTTCAGTCGTGCCGACTTCGCGCGGCTGTACCTTCCGCCCCTGATGGACCCGGTGTATGGCTACCAGGCGCTGAATGTCGAGGCGGAGCAGCGAAACGGCTCCTCCATGCTGCACTGGCTGCGGCGCTTCATGTCCGTGCGACACCGCCATGCTGTTTTCGGCGACGGCGAGTTCGAGGTGCTCGAGGCCAGCAATCCATCCGTCTTTGCGTTCCTGCGCTACAACGCCAACGACATCATCCTCTGTGTCAACAACCTGAGCCGCTTTCCCCAGCCCGTCGAGTTGGACCTGCGCCGCTTCAACGGGCAGCAACCACTGGAACTGCTCGGCAGGGTGCAATTTCCCCGTATCGGCGAGCTGCCCTACCTGCTCACGATGGGCCCGCACGGTTTTTACTGGTTCACCGTCGAGGCGAACGCCTAATGGGCACCGCGGTCGAGGTGCTTGAGCGGCAGGGCCTCGCCGATGTTGAGACTCGGCTGCGCGAGTACCTGCCGCGCCAGCGGTGGTTCGGCGGCCGCGACCGGGAGATCATGAGCCTGCGGGTGGTGGACGTCGGGGTAATCCTCGAGGGGGACCCCTCGATCTGGAGCGTGGTCCTGGAGGTCGACTATGTCGTAGGCGATCCCGAGCGATTCCATGTCCCCATTGCCTTCGCCACCGAGGGCGCGCGGGACGTGTGGGAAGGGATCATCGTCGGCACCGGCGAGCGCGAAGGTCGCCCGGTCGTGGCTTACGACGCTCTCCACGGCGGGGAGGCATCATTCGCCTTCTGGAGGGCGACCGCGGCCGGCACCGACATTCCCATGGAGCACGGCCGCCTAAACTGCCGCAACCTCGGCTTCGAGCTCGGGATTGAGGGGCCCGGTGCCGTCAGACCGCTGGGGCGAGAACAGAGCAACAGCTCCCTTGTTCGGGGCGACCTCGAGGTGATGAAGTGTTTCCGCAAACTTGCCGGCGGGACGTCGCCGGAACTGGAGATGCTCGAGGCCCTGGCGGCACAGGGCTTCCGCGCGGTCGCGGCGCCCCTGGGAGTCATGGAGTACCAGGACGATGCCGGGGTAACCGCACTGGTGGCGATGTTGCAGCCCTACCTTCACAACGGGACCGATGGCTGGACGCTCGCCCTCGCCTCCCTGCGCGATCTCTACGGTCACGTGGAGGACATGGGTGTCGACGAGCGTCGCGATGCCGCCCGTGTGGTCCGGGAGAGGGGGGCGTCCTTCGAGCCCGAGTCGGAGCGTATCGCCCGAGTGACCGCGCGCATGCACCTGGCTCTGCGGCGAGCAGAGGATCCTGACATGAGGCCCGTGCCCGCGGGCCCCGAGGTCCTCGGCCGCTGGCAGGCGGAGATGCGCGAGGACCTGGACCGCCTGCTGGCGGGTGACTCCGAGGCGCTGGAGCCCCTGCGCGCCCGCCGCGGCCGCGTCGACGAAGCGTTCGTGGCCGTCGGCGACCTGGCGCATGGAGGGATGTCGATCCGCTACCACGGCGACTACCACCTTGGCCAGCTCCTCAGGACCGACAGGGGATGGACGGTCCTCGACTTCGAGGGCGAGCCGGCTCGCGGGCCTGAGACCCGCCGCGCACGGTCATCGGGGCTCCGCGACGTCGCCGGGATGATGCGCTCGTTCGACTACGCCGCGGAGGTCGAGCTGCGCAACTGGGCGGAGCCCGGGGAAGGTGATTACCAGTTGGTTCGGGACTTCGGCCTCGCCTGGGCCCGCGTCAACCGGGAGAGTTTTTGGGACGCGTACATCGACGAGATCGGGGAGAGCGACGTCATCCCCCGTGGCGGCGATGCGGGTGCACTCTGCCGTGCCTTCGCCATGCAGAAAGCCGTTTATGAGGCCGGTTACGAACTGGGCCACCGGCCGGACTGGCTGGACATCCCGCTCAATTTCCTGCTTGGCGAGAGCGCTGATGACTGACGCCGCTCAGGTCCACGACTACCGCGGCGAAGTCGGCCGCCTGCTCTCATCCGAGGCTCCCGACCCGCACGCCTTTTTGGGCCGCCACCCCGTCGAGGGGGGATGGGAGGTGCGCGCCTTTCACCCGGCGGCCGACCGGGCGGTGCTGGTGACGGACCAGGATGAGATGGCCATGGAAATGGAGGACCCGCGAGGGCTTTTTCTCGGTTATCTCCCGGGGTATATCGGTTACCGCCTGCGGTTCTACTCCGGCGAAGACTGGTCGGAGGTCGACGATCCCTACCGCTTCGAGCCCACCCTCGGCGAGGTGGACCTGCACCTCATCGGCGAAGGCACGCAGGAGCGTCTCTGGCACTCCCTGGGGGCCCGCGTTATGGAGCACCAGGGAGTGACCGGGACCGCCTTTGCGGTGTGGGCGCCCAACGCCCGCGGCGTCCGGCTTTTGACGGACGCGAGTTACTGGAACAACGGCGTTCATTTCCTTCGCTCCCTCGGCTCCAGCGGGGTCTGGGAGATCTTCGTGCCCGCGCTCGGTCCCGGTACGAAGTACAAGTACGAGCTGGTCCATCCCAGCGGGCACACCATGCAGAAGGCGGACCCCATGGCCCGCGCGGCTGAGCCGGCGCCCGGGACGGCCAGCATCGTAACGGCGTCGGAGTACCGATGGAGGGACCGCGCATGGGCCAGGAAGCGCGCCGAGGTCGATCCCGACGCGCGGCCGCTGTCGATCTACGAGGTCCATCTCGGCTCGTGGCGCCATGACCAGGATGGCGCGCCGCTTACATACCGCGCAGCGGCACCCCTCCTGGCGGAGTACTGCGTGGAGATGGGTTTCACGCACATCGAGTTCATGCCGCTGGCGGAGCACCCGTTCGGGGGATCGTGGGGCTACCAGGTGACGAGTTACTACGCCCCCACCTCGCGCTATGGGTCCCCGGATGACCTGCGCTTCCTCGTCGACCACCTGCACCAGCAGGGCATCGGCGTGGTGATGGACTGGGTGCCCGCGCACTTCCCCAAGGACGATTGGTCCCTGGCCCGCTTCGATGGCAGCGCCCTGTACGAACATGAGGACCCGCGTCTTGGCGAGCACCCTGACTGGGGAACGCTGGTTTTCAACTACGGTCGCAACGAGGTTCGCAATTTCCTCGTCAGCAACGCGCGCTACTGGATCGAAGAGTTCCACATCGACGGCCTGCGCGTTGACGCGGTCGCCTCGATGCTGTACCTCGACTATTCGCGGAAGGCCGGGCAGTGGCTTCCAAACCGCTACGGAGGGCGAGAGAACCTCGAGGCGGTGGACTTCCTGCGGGAAACCACGGGCATGATCGAGGCTGAATTCCCGGGTGTTCTGTGCATCGCCGAGGAGTCAACCGCCTGGCCCGGCGTGTCGCGACCCATCGGTATGGGTGGCCTTGGCTTCAGCCGCAAGTGGAACATGGGCTGGATGCACGACACCCTGGATTACTTTTCCCACGACCCCGTCTACCGTCGCTTCCACCACCACGAGCTGACCTTTGGGATGGTCTACGCATGGTCGGAGCGCTTCACCCTCCCGATCTCCCACGACGAGGTGGTGCACGGGAAGGGCTCGCTGATCGGCAAGATGCCGGGCGACGAGTGGCGCCGCTTTGCCAACCTGCGCTCGCTGCTGGCCTGGATGTGGGCCCACCCGGGTAACCAGCTTCTCTTCATGGGCAGTGAGATCGCGCAGGAGCGGGAGTGGTCGCACGACCGCGCCCTGGACTGGCACCTGCTGGAGGAGCCACGGCACGCGGGCGTCCAGGGTCTGGTGCGCGACCTCAACGCGCGCTACCGGGCCATGCCCGCGCTATGGGAGCGGGACTTCACCCCGGACGGCTTCCAGTGGCTGGACGCGGGGAACGCTGACCAGAACGTCATCTCCTTTCTGCGCTTCGATGCCACGGGCCGCTGCGGGTTGGCGTGCGTGGCGAACTTCTCGCCGGTCGTACACCACGGCTACCGGGTAGGGCTGCCCCAGGGGGGCGCCTGGTCGGAAGTCCTGAATACCGACGCGGAGATCTACGGCGGCAGTAACAATGGAAACCTCGGCGGTGTTGAGGCGCAGGCGACCGCCTGGCATGGTCAGCACCACTCCGCCGAGATGACGCTGCCGCCGCTGGGGGTACTCTGGTTGGCGCCCCGCTCAAGCTGAGGAGGAACCCGTGGCCCAGGTCTTCGACGATACCCAGCGCGCGACCCTGAAGGTCCTCTGCGACACGTTCGTCCCCGCCATCCAGCGCGAGCCGGATCCCGGCGGCCTTTTTGCCCGCGCGGCGTCGGAGTTGCTGGTGCCGGACTGGATTGAGGCAACGCTTGGCGCGCTGCCGGAGGCAACCCTTGAACCCATCCGCGAGTTCATGGACGGATTGGCTGTGCTCGGGTTCCCGGAAGCGTCGCCCACCGACCGCGAGCGCTTCATCCTGGCCTTCATGGACGCCAGCACCGAGGCCCTGGGTGGGATCGTGACCTTCAAGGCCCTGACCCTTCTCTTCTATGCCGGGATGCCCGACGCCAGTGGCAAGAACCCCGCCTGGGATGCCCTCGGCTACCCGGGACCCCAGGCCTCCCCGCCGGCTACTGCAAAGGTCATTCGCCCGCTGCAACCCGCGGGCCCGGAGTGGACACTGGACGCCGACGTTGTGGTGATCGGGTCGGGCGCGGGCGGCGGCGTCATCGCCGCCCGGCTGGCTGAGGAAGGCAAGAGCGTGGTGGTCCTCGAAGGCGGCGGTTACTACAACGAGGCGGACTTCGACCAGTACGAGCTGACGGCCTACCAGAACCTCTACCGGGCCGGTGGTTTCGGGGGCACCAGCACCGGCTCGATGACCCTGATGACCGGCGCAAACCTCGGCGGAGGTACCACCGTCAACTGGACCAACTGCATAAGGACGCGGCCGGGCGTGCGCGAGCAGTGGGCTGCGATGGGGCTCGAGGGCCTCGACGGGCCGGATTTCGATCGCCATCTCCAGGCCGTCTGGGACCGCCTCGGGGTCAATGACCAATGCAGCGACCTCAACAGTGCCCATCGCCACATGCAGGCGGCGTGCACGGCACTGGGCTATGCCTTCAGCATGGTTACCCGCAATGCCGACCCCGCCACCTACGACCCCCGCAGTGCCGGCTACATGGGCTTCGGTGACCAGTCTGGCTCAAAACAGGGCACCCTCAAGACGTACCTCGAGGATGCATTCGAGCACGGGGCACGTTTTGTCGTGCGCTGCCGCGCCGACCGGGTCCTGGTCGAAAACGGCCGCGCCATCGGTGTGCAGGCGACAGTCAACGACGGCCAGGCCCCGTCTCGCCTGAGGGTCAACGCCGGCACTGTCGTGGTGGCGTGCGGGGCGCTGGACTCGCCGGCCCTGCTGCTGCGGTCGGGCATCGGCGGACCCGCGGTGGGCGATTACCTGCGCCTCCACCCCGCGACGGCCGTGGTGGGTGTCTATGACGAGCCCCAGGAAGCGTGGTGGGGGGCGCCGCAGACAGCCCTTTCTGACGAGTTCTCCAACCTCGAGGACGGGTATGGCTTCCTGGTCGAGTGCAGCCATGCCAGCCCCGCCCTGGGGGCCTCGGCGCTGCCCTGGACCTCCGGCGAGCGGGCCAAGGAGTTCCTCGCCGAAGGGCCATTCCAGTCCACCCTGGTGTTCCTGATCCGAGACCACGGCCACGGCCGGGTGACCATCGACGACGACGGGCAGACCGTCGTCGACTACGAGGTCACGGACCCGCTTGACGATCGCCACTTCCGCCGCGGCCTGAAAGAGCTGGTACGCATGCACCACGCGGCGGGGGCGCGCGCGATCTTCTCCCTGCACACGCGGCTGAAGCGCTGGGAGCGCGCGTCCGGGGAGGACATCGAGGCCTTCGCACAGGAGGTCCATGACGGTCCGCTGACTCCTTACGAACACTCGACGTTCTCGCTCCACCACATGGGCTCCTGCCGGATGGGCTCCGACCCCGCGACGAGCGTCGCCGACGGGTGGGGCCAGCTCCACGACACGGCGGGGGTCTGGATCGGCGACGGCAGCGCGTTCCCCACCGCGTCCGGTACCAACCCCATGATTTCCATCATGGCCCTGGCACATCGCACCGCTGAGGCCATCCTCAGGGAAAGCTGACGGGTCAGCCCTGAATGAAGCTTGGGACTTACCCCGCCTTCGGGGTTCTCCCCATTAGGCACAGGTTATGCACAGTGAGCGTGGAAAGGACTTCTTCAGCGCCACGAGTTATGTCATATGTTGCGCCCACTCGGGTCCTTGACAGCTCAGCCAGCCGGCTCGCTATGATGGCTGGGTCGCCCCCGCCGGGGGCACGCCAGGGGTAAACCGGGGATTGATGCTTCCTTCACCTATGCGTGAGTGCGCCCGTTTGGGCTGCTCAAACCGGGTCAAGAAGACCACCAACAAGTACTGCAGCCGCGCCTGTTGCGCGCTGGACCCGGAGCGCAACCAGCGCCTGCGAGAAGCCTCGCGGCGCCGCATCCTCCCCCTGTCTCGGCAGCTCGACCTTGGTATCTGGGCTGCCGAGGAGGGCGCGCTGGAGCCCGCGTACGAGGAGCGTGAGGGGGTGCCCTCCGGCCTCCGCCGACTCAGCGAGGGCTGACCCGGCTGGCCCTCGGGGACGGGGGGCGCCACCGCCCATAGAATTCCAACCCATGGCGGCGAACGTAGAACTGGACGTGCTGAGGCACTCGACCGCGCACCTGCTGGCTGCGGCGGTACGGGAAATCTACCCCGACACCCGCTACGCCATCGGACCCGCCATCGAAAACGGTTTCTACTACGACCTTGACCTTGAGCATTCCCTCAGGGAGGACGACCTTGCCGCCATCGAGGAGCGGATGCGCGCCATCGCGGCACGCCGCCCGAAGTACGAGCAGGTAGTGCTGGACAAGGAGGTCGCGGTGCAGCGCTTCCGCGAACTCGGCCAGGACTACAAAATTGAAATCCTCACGGAGGGCGAAGCTTCCTCCGAGACCGAGGTCAGCTGTTACACGACCGGGGACTTCTTCGATCTCTGCCGCGGACCCCACGTCACGGATGCCGGAGAGATCAGGCATTTCAAACTCACCCACCTGGCGGGCGCGTACTGGCGCGGTGACGAGCGCAACAAAATGCTGCAGCGGGTCTACGGAACCGCATGGCACAGCGCCGAGGAGATGGACGAATACTTCCGGCGCCTCGAACTGGCCCGCGAGCGGGACCACAAAAAGCTGGGACGCGAGTTGAAGCTCTTCATGATCGACGACAAGGTTGGCAAGGGGCTCCCGCTCTGGTTACCCAGGGGTGCCACGGTGCGCCGCCTGCTGGAGGAGTACATCCTCGACGCGGAGCGCCGGGCCGGCTACCAGCACGTCTATACGCCGCACATCGCCAGTGTCGAGCTGTACCGTACCAGCGGGCACCTGGCCTCCTTCAAAGACTCCATGTTCCCTGTCTTCGGGGTGGAGGACGAGGAGTACGTGCTGCGGCCCATGAACTGTCCTCATCACATTCGCATCTACCAGCACCAGCCGCGCAGCTACCGCGATCTGCCCTATCGGCTGGCGGAACTCGGCACCGTGTACCGCTACGAGAAGTCCGGCGAGCTGTCGGGCCTGCTCCGCGTCCGGGGCTTCACCATCAACGATGCCCATATCTTCTGCACCCCGGACCAGGTCAAACAGGAGTTCCTGGCCGCCACCCAGCTCATCCTGGAGCTTTACCGGGTCCTCGGTATCAGCGACTTCACCTTCCGGCTCAGCCGCCGCGACGACGACCCCAAGTACCTGGGCGACCCGGCCGCCTGGGAGGAAGCCGAGGGCGCCATTCGCGACGCCCTGCTGGAGCTGGGCCAGCCCTTCGTTGAGGCCCCGGGCGAAGCTGCGTTCTACGGGCCCAAGCTCGACGTGCAGATCCGTGATGCCCTCGGCCGCGAGTTCAGCGCTTCCACGACCCAGGTCGATTTCAACCTGCCGGAGCGCTTCGGGCTTGAGTACGTGACCGCGGATGGAGCCACCGCCCGGCCCTACATGATCCACCGCGCGCCGATCGGCAGCCTGGAGCGCTTCATGGGCTACCTTATCGAGCACCTGGCCGGCGAGTTCCCGCTGTGGCTGGCGCCGGTCCAGGTGCTGATGGTGCCGATCTCGGACAAGAACGTGGACTACGCCCATCGCCAGGCGGCAGCACTCCGGGATGCCGGGTTCCGGGTCGAGGTCGACGCCCGCGGGGAGCGCATGCAGGCCAAGATCCGCGACGCAGAACTCCAGAAGGTCCCCTTCGTGGGGGTGGTCGGTTCGCGTGATGAAGAGGCCGGCACGATCAGCGTCCGGCAGCGCCACGAGGGGGACCTCGGCGCGCGCACGCCGGGAGACCTGGCCGAGCTCCTGCGGGAGCGGGTGGAAGCCCGCCTCTGACCCGCGCTGCCGGCAGGGGCGCGCTCTTCGAGTAGCGGGCCGACTGGTATGATCGAGACTGGCCCGGGTCTTGTCGACCCGGCGGAAGAAGGAGCCTCCGCTCCTCACCTGGCGGCCCGGTGAAGCCGGCGTCGCCCAGGTCCACCGGCCACCGGTGGAGGCGGATGGCTTCGGCTGTCCGTTCTTTTTTTGCCCGCCCGAGGCCGGGGCGGGTACAGGGAGAAACGTATATCAGCTTTAAGGAACTGAGGGTCAACGAGCAGATCCGGGTCCCGAATGTCCGCGTGATCGACGAGCGAAATGAGCAACTGGGCGTGATGTCCACCGACCGAGCCCGTCAGGTCGCCCAGGAGAAGGAGCTGGACCTGGTCGAAGTAGCTCCCCAGGCCAATCCCCCGGTATGCCGCTTGATGGACTACGGCAGGTTCCGCTTCGATGCTCGCAAGCGTGAGACGGAATCGAAGCGCAAGCAGGCCGGGGGGAAGATGAAACAGATGAACTTCCGCCCCAAGATCGGGCCCGGGGACTACCAGACCAAGCTCAAGCGAGTGCGCGAGTTCCTCGTCGAGGGTGACAAGGTCAAGGTGACCATCTGGTTCCGGGGCCGCGAGATGGTTCACCAGGACATCGGCCGCAAGATCCTCGAGAACCTCGCCAAAGACCTGGCGGATGTCGCCCACGTGGAGCGTAACCCGCTTGTCGAAGGCAAGAACATGAGCCAGATCATGGGCCCGCTGGCCAAGGCCAGCGAAGGCCACAAGGCCGAAGAGGCCGGGGTATCGCCCGAGCCCGCACCGGCCTGACCGGTAAATCCAGGACCACAGCTACAAGGAGCAACAGCGATGCCAAAGATCAGGACCCACAAGGGGACCGCCAAGCGGTTCAAGGTGACCGCATCCGGCAAGGTTGTCGGTCGCCATTCCCACCAGAGCCACATCCTTGAGAAGAAGTCGGCCAAGCGCAAGCGCGCCTTCACCGGCGATAAGGTCGTCCTGTCCAAGGGCGACGCCAAGGCGATCAAGAAGATCGCCCCTTACCTGTAGGCCCGGGAGGAACCTGAGATGGCACGAGTAAAGAGGGGCGTCACCGCCCACGCCAGGCACAAGAAGATCCTTGACCGCGCGGAGGGCATGTCAGGCTCACGGAGCGAGCTCTTCAAGGTCGCCAATGAAGCGGTCATGCATTCGCTCATGTACCAGTACCGCGACCGTCGCAATAAAAAGCGCGACATGCGCCGGCTCTGGATCGCCCGCATCAACGCCGCGGCGAGGGTCAATGGGATGACGTACAGCACCCTCACCTTTGGCCTCAAGGCAGCCGGGGTGGAGATCGATCGCAAGGTCCTGGCTGACCTGGCCGTGCGCGACGCCGCGCACTTCAGCCGGCTGGTGGACGTGGCCCGGACGGCCGCGGCGCCGGCGGCCGCGGCGCCGGCGGCCGAGGCCCGGTAACGTCGGCAAAGGCCTGGAGCTAGAAGAGCACCAGCGCGAGGCGCTGGAGCAGATCGCCGCCGCCCCGGACGCGGGGTCGCTGGATGCCCTGCGGCTCCAGTACATGGGTCGCAAAGCGGCCCTGAGCCTGGAGCTGGCGTCCATCGGGCAGCTCGCGCCAGAGCTGCGGCGCGACGCGGGCGCCCGGCTGAACCGCGTCAAGAAGGCCATCGAGGAAGCCCTCGAGGGGCGGCGTGCGGCGCTGGTGGCAGAGCGCCAGGGCGGGCAGGCCGACGAGCACATCGACCTCACCTTCCCGGGGTCGAAACCGCGGCTGGGGCATCTCCACCCGGTCATGAAGGTGTGGCGCGAGATAGAGGACATCTTCCGGGGGCTCGGGTACGACATCGCAAGGGGGCCGGAGGTCGACAACGATTACTACAGCTTCGAGGCGCTCAACATGCCCCCGGGGCACCCGGCGCGAGATGGCTTCGACACCTTCTTCGTGGACACCGGGGTCACCGGCGCCTCGGAGTCGACAGAGACGCGGGTGCTGCTCAGGCCGCATACGTCACCGATGCAGATCCGGTACATGGAGCAGCGGCAGGTTCCGATTCGTGCCATCTTCCCCGGAAAGACCTTCCGCCGTGATAACGACGCCACCCACGTGCCGATGTTTCACCAGGTGGAGGGCCTCTATGTCGATGCGGGAGTCACGGTGTCCGACCTCAAGGGCACGCTCGAGTATTTCGCCCGCGCCATGTTCGGCGACGACAGGCGGATCCGCCTGCGCCCCGACCACTTCCCCTTCACCGAACCGAGCCTGGAGGTCCACGTCAGCTGCATGCAATGCCAGGGCTCCGGTTGTGGGCTGTGCCGCCAGAGCGGGTGGATCGAGATCCTCGGTGCAGGCATGGTGCACCCCAATGTCCTGCGCTACGGCGGCATCGACCCCGAGCTGTACACCGGCTTTGCGTTCGGCTGCGGGATCGACCGCGTGGCGATGCTTAAGTACGGGATCGACGACCTGCGCGCGCTCTTTGAGAACGACGTCCGCATGACCCGGCAGTTCTAACCATGCCGCTGAGAATCTCGATGGAGTGGCTGCGGGAGTACATCGAACTCCCGGAGCGCGCCGAGGACCTTGCCGACCGCCTGACCCTGTCGGGCACGGAGGTTGAGCAGGTGATCAACCTCGGTGCGGGCTGGGATGGAATCCTCGTGGCCCGGGTTGACGAGGTTACGGCCATCCCCGGCCTGGACCGGGTTCGCAGGGCCGTCATCGACGTCGGAGGCCGTGCGGTGGAGGTGGGATCCGGCGCTTCCAACCTGCGGGCCGGCGACTACCTGCCCTGGGCGCCAGCGGGGACCACCCTCCCCGGGGGGGAGGTCATCGGCGAGAGGAAGATGCGCGGTTTCGTCTCCCACGGCATGCTCCTCAGCCCGGTCGAACTCGGGATATCCGCGGAGGCCGACGGCCTTCTGGTCCTGGGCACCGACGGCACACCCGGGCAGCCGCTGAATGAACTGATGCCGCCGGACCAGGTGATGGTCATCGAGCTGACCACCAACCGTCCCGACCTGCTCTGTCACCTCGGGATTGCTCGCGAGCTGTCGGCGCTCCTGAAACGACCGCTGCGAGCGCAGATCCACCCACTTGTGGAGTCCACCGAGCCCTCGCCATTGCCGGTGCGCATCGAGGCGTCGGACCTGTGCGCCCGCTACCAGGCCCGCTGGATCGGCGAGGTGCGGGTTGCGCCATCACCGGCATGGCTCCAGCGCCGGCTTCGTGCCGTCGGACAGAAGCCCATCAGCAACGTGGTCGACGCGGGAAATTACGTGATGTTCGAGACCGGTCAGCCGCTGCACGCCTTTGACGCCGCGCGCCTGGCCGGCGGGATCGTCGTCCGCCGCGCCCGGCGTGGCGAGCAGATCTCGTGTCTCGATGGGGTCGCCCGCGCGCTGGACCAGCAGGACCTGGTCATCGCCGATGAGGACAGCCCCGTGGCCATCGCCGGGATCATCGGGGGGTCGGCGAGCGCGGTGTCCGCGGGCACCGCCTCGGTGCTGGTGGAATCCGCCTCCTTCACCGGCACCGCGGTCCGCAACACCAGCCGTCGCCTGGCGCTGAGGACCGAGGCTTCGACGCGGTTCGAGAAGCAGATCAGCCCGGAGTTGACCGGCCCGGCATCTGCCCGGCTCGCGGGCCTGCTCCAGGACCTGGCGGGGGCAGGAGCGAGTTCGCCGGCGGTCGACATCTATCCGCAGCCTCTTCCCCGCAGCGTCATCCGACTCCGCGATGGCTACGTGGGTGGCCTCCTGGGGGTCCCGATCGCGCAGGCAGAGGTCCGCGACGAACTCGGCTCCCTCGGGTTCGAGGTGGCTGCCGCGCCCGATGGGTTGGATGTGACCTCGCCCTCGTTCCGCATGGATGTCCGCGGCGCTGTCGACCTGGTCGAGGAGGTTGGTCGGCTCCGGGGCTACAACTCATTGCCCTCCACCCTGCCCGGCCGCCGCCTTGCGGTGGACGCCATCCTGCCTCCACCCGACGCCGAGTGGCTGGCCCGCGATGTTGCCACCGCGGCGGGGTACGACGAGGCGATCACGCCTTCCTTCGCCTCGCCGGACGACCCCACCATCGGTGACCACAGGCGCGACCGACTGCGCCTGGTCAATCCCATGGCGAGCGACCAGGCGGAGATGAGGTCGTCGCTCACGTGGGGACTCCTGAAGGCCGTTGCTCGCAACGTCGCCGTGGGCACGCCGGCCGTGCGGCTGTTTGAGCTCGGCCGCGCCTTCCATCCTGTGGCCGGTCGGGAGCTTCCTGACGAGCCTCGGATGCTGGCCGCGGCGGTCCACCTGCCCGCCGGGAGAGCGTCCTCACCCCAGGGGACCCGGGAGGCCCTGCTGGCCCTCAAGGGAATGCTCGAGGCGGTTTCTCAGGCGGTCTCGGGGCTCCAGCTCGAGGCTGCGCAGGAAAGCGTGACCGGGCTTCACCCCGGTCGCACGGCCCGCCTGTCGATCCAGGGCAGGGCAGCGGGTTTCCTCGGCCAGGCGCACCCGGACCTCGTCCACCGCCTGGACATTGCTGGTGCCCTTGTTGTCGCCGAGCTGGATTTCGATCTCCTGGCGGAACACCCCAGGGTGATCGGCTACCGGGCGATGTCCCGGTTCCCCGCGGTCCCCCGGGACCTCGCCATCACCGTTTCGCAACTGACTCCGGCCCGCGACGTCCTTGAGGCTATTTCAGCGGCGGGAGAGGTTATCCTGCGCAGCGTGGAGCTATTCGACGAGTACCGCGGCGCGCAGGTCCCGGACGAGCACAAGGGGCTTGGTTTCCGCCTCTTCTTCCAATCCCTCGAGCGGACGCTGACCGGCGCAGAAGTGGCCTCCGCCGAGGCGCGGATTCAGCAATTGCTGCGGGAGCGCTTCGCGGCGACCGTGCGGGAGTAGCCATGTTGTTCGATGCCATCTTCATCATCTACATGGCCGTCAACGTTTTCCTCGGCTATCGCTACGGCCTCTTCCGGCGCGTCATCCACATTGGCTTCTTCTTCCTCGGCATGCTCCTCGCCCAGGCCCTGAGCCCAGGGTTCGCGGAGCAGTTCGGGTACGGGGCAGGCCCTCACCCCGCGGATGCACACTTCGCTGTTTACCTCGGCGTGCTATTCGGCCTGGTGGTCATCGCGGAGGCGCTCGGCTTCCTCTATGCCGACGCCCTGGGTTTCCTCAACACCATGCTTGCCGACCGTTTCCTCGGCGTGCTCCTTGGCCTTGTCGGTGCGGTGCTGGAGCTTTCGGTCCTGCTGTTCCTCTTCGGCCAACTGGTCAATGTCAGCCTCCCCAGTGGCGGGAGCCATGCACCCATCGTGCAGGCCAGCCAGGAACAGGTGGGGCAGTCCATCATCGCCCGGCAGCTGAAGAAGGCCGAGCCCTCGGCGCTGATCGTGTTCCGTCCGGTGCTCCCGCCCAACCCACCTTCCTACTTCGCCAAGACCTATACCTGAGCCGGCGGGCGCCGTTCCCGGTCCGCTGCCGCGCGACTTCTATGCGCGGCCCACGCCGCTGGTGGCGCAGGAGTTGCTGGGCAAGGTGCTCGCGGTGCGCCAGGGCCGCGGCTGGGTTGGAGGCACGATCATCGAGACCGAGGCGTACCTGGCGGTTGAAGATGACGCCAGTCATTCCCGACGCGGGCCGACGCCTCGATCGGCCATCATGTTCGGGCCCCCGGGCGTGGCCTATGTGTATTTCATCTACGGGATGTATCACTGCCTGAACGCCGTGACCGAGGCCGAGGGGCAGGGTGCCGCGGTGCTGGTGCGGGCCCTTTCAGCCGATGTGCCCGCCTCCGGTGGAGTCATCTCCGTCGGCGTCGCGTCGGATCGCCTGGGCGGGCCGGGCCTGCTGTGCCGCGCCCTGGGCATAGACCTGCGCCTGAACGGCCACGATCTCGTCAGCGGGGATCGGGTGCGCGTGTGCGCGGGCCACGAGGTCAACCCCGACGATGTCCGCCGCGGCCCACGGGTGGGCATTCGGCGCGCCCGCGACCTGCAGCTCAGGTTCCGGCTGACGCCCTCAAAACAGGAGGAGTGTCCAGGCCCGCGATCTTGAGGTCGCCACCGCCGCAGTTGAGCTGCTTCGGCGCCTGGTTCTGCGGCAGGGGATTGCCCAGGTGATCCGTGGGCGGCGGGCAAGTGCTGGCACCACCGGCAATGTCCGGCGGGCGGGCGAAGGTGGGGATCGGCCGGTTCGCGTAGTACACAGGCAGGAAGTCCCGGAACATGTAGACCGACGTGGTGACGCCGAACAGCCCGGGGAGGGGATAGCGGCCGATCGGCCGGCCGTCTTTGGCATGGCCCGTGTGCGCCATCCAGGTCCCGACGACCAGGTCGGGGGTGTAGCCCATATACCAGAGGTCGGCGCTGTCGTCGGTCGTCCCGGACTTGCCGGCGGCCGGGCCGACCAGGTTTATCTGCCACTGTCGCGCGTAGCCCAGGAGGATGTCGTTGAGAACATAGGCAGGCTGCGGCGCGATCACCCGGCGCCCACTGTTCTCTTTGGCTTTGAAGATGACCTTGCCGGTGGCGTCCTCAACCTTGAGGATGGGGGAGGGGGGATGATAGATGCCTTCGGTGGCGAAGACCCCATAGCCCGCGGCATGCTCCAGCATTCGGACTTCGCTGGAGCCGATGGCGGTTCCCAGTTCGGGCTTGAGGGGGGTGCTGATCCCGAGCGTCTTCGCCGTCTGCAGGACGCGTTGGAAGCCGAGGTTCTGCATCAGCAGTATGGGTGGGATATTGCGGGACTCGACGAGGGCCCGGCGAAGCGGAATGATTCCCTCGCTGCGGTTGTCGAAGTCGTGGAAGACCGTCCCGCCGTAGTTTCCCTGGCGGTCCTCGATCATCGAGGTCGGGTTGTACCCGTTGGAGAGGGCGGTGAGGTACACGTACGGCTTGAATGATGAGCCGGGCTGCCGTCCCACGTACCCGGGCTGGCCGCCGCCGTCGATGTTGTCGAACTGACCGTCGATCTCGTCGTTGTTGAAGTCGGCGCTGCCGACGTAGGCCATGATCTCGCCGTTGGTGGGGTTCATGGCCACCAGCGCGCCGTTGTTTACCCCCTGGCTGCCGAAGCGCCCCACCTCGTTGCGGACGATGGCTTCTGACTTGAGCTGGAGACCGAAGTCGAGCGAGGTGGTCACCTTGAGGCCACCACCGTCCACCAGGGGGCCGGCATAGGGCTGCTTGCGGAGGTAGTCCAGGACGTACTGGACGAAGTGGGGAGCATTGTAGGCCGTGTCGGGCTTGGTCACGTGGAATTGGACCGGCGCGGCCTCGGTGGCCCCGAGCTCCACAGCGGTGATGCTGCCGTTGTCCGCCATGGCCTTCAGGACGGTTCGCTGCCGCTGGCGGGCCTTCTCAAGGCCCACGGTCGTGAGCGGGTCGTACTTGCTGGGCGCGGCAGGGATGCCGGCGAGCATGCTTGCCTCGCTGAGGTTGAGCTCGGCGGCGTGTTTGCCGAAGTAGAACTGGCTGGCAGCCTCGATGCCATACGACTCGTGCCCGTAGAAGATCTCGTTGAGGTAGGCCTCGAGGATGTCGTGCTTGCTGAAGCGGTTCTCGATGTCCTGCGAGAGAAGGGCTTCTTTGATCTTGCGGTCCAGTGTCTGCTCGCCGTTCAGGTACTTGCGTTTGACCAACTGCTGGGTGATGGTACTTGCGCCCTGCTGGACCCCCGTGTGCGTGAGGTCGGCGTATCCCGCCCCCACGAGGCGCTGCAGGTCGACGCCATGGTGCTGGAAGAAGTTCTTGTCCTCGAGGTCGATGGTGGCCTTGATCAAGAGGGGATTCACCTTCTCCAGCGGGATGACGGTGCGGATCTCCGCGCCGTGGCGCAGGTAGAGCAGGGTCCCGTTACGGTCCAGGATCTGCGTCGCCTGCGACAGGTTCTGGGGGTTGAGCGTGCCAGGGTCGGGCAGATCCGAGGCGTAGTAGTCGTAGCGGTCCAGCCCCGTCACGGCGGTGGTGACCCCGAAGAGGGCGATCACCGCGAGAAGAACGGTGGCGATCTTGCGCTTGGTCCTCCGGCGCCGAGCTCGGGCCCGCAGGATGATTTCCAGCCGGCGGCGTCGCTCGGCGTAGCTGAGGCCGCGATTGATCGTCCGCCGGGAGGACGCGGAGGCGCGGGGGAGACTGGGGGCCACGGACCGACCTTACCAACGCGGGCGCGGCGCTCCCTCCTTGCTCCTAGTATTTCCACGCATGGCTGACCTTGAGATCGCGCTGAGGGGCGCGGTGGACGTCCAGCTCCAACCGCACCTGACGGCCGCGCTGGCCTCCGGTCGCCAGCTACGGGTGAAGTTGGGCATCGACCCCTCGTCGCCGGACATCCACCTCGGCCATACGGTGGTCCTCGGCAAGCTGCGGGACTTCCAGGACCTCGGCCACCAGGCGGTGCTGATCATCGGCGACTTCACCGCCCGCATCGGCGACCCCAGCGGGCGTTCCCGCACGCGCAAACCGCTGACCGCGGAAGAAGTTGAGGCCAACGCCGAGACCTACCTCGCGCAGGCCTTCAAGATCCTCGTCCGCGAGAAGACCGAGGTGCGCAGGCAGTCTGAATGGTTTGGGGGCATGGACGTCGCCGCGCTGATCGCCGCCACCGGCCCCGTCACCGTTGCCCAGCTGCTGCAGCGGGACGACTTCAAGAAGCGGATGGCGGAGGGTGCCTCGATCGGCGTCCCGGAATTCCTCTACAGCGTCCTGCAGGCATATGACTCGGTGGTTGTGCGATCGGACATCGAGCTTGGCGGCACCGACCAGCTGTTCAACCTGCTGTTCGCCCGGGATCTGCAGCGAGAGCACGGGATGGACCCCCAGGACATCCTCACAATGCCCCTCCTTGAAGGCCTGGACGGTGTCCAGAAAATGTCGAAGTCACTGGCCAACTACGTCGGCGTTTCCGAGGAGCCGGGCGAAATGTTCGGCAAGGTCATGTCTGTCCCTGATGAGTTGATTACGCGCTACATGCGGCTCGCGGCAGGCATCCCCGAGGAGCAGGTGATGGTCCATGAAGAGGACATGCAGGGTGGTTCGAACCCGCGCGATGCCAAGCTGGCGCTGGCGCGGGCGATAGTTGCCCGTTTTCATTCAGACGATGACGCCACGATGGCGGAGGAGGCATTCAAATCGCAGTTCAAGAAAGGGCAGGCACCCACCGAGATGCCTGAGTTCGCCGCATCGAGCTTCGAGAATCCCGGCAGCGTGGCGGCCGCGCTCGCCCACACCGGCCTTGCCAAGAGCCTCTCCGACGCCCGCCGCCTGATCAGCCAGGGGGGAGTGAAGGTGGACGGCCGGCCGATCACCGACGTCAACTACCGGTTTGA
>JBHEMP010000018.1:0-10826 GCA_046262515.1 Candidatus Dormibacteria bacterium
CGTGCCATACACGTCAGTACGGATGAACTGGCCAGGCTCCTCCAGCGAGCGATCAACGTGCGACTCCGCGGCGAAGTTGACGATGACATCCACCCCGTCGGCCAGCGGCCCCACGGTGCCGGCGTCGACGATGTCTCCCCGTACAAACCGGAACCGAGGGTCAGCGTCCACCGATTCCAGGTTGGCGAGGTTGCCCGCGTACGTGAGCTTATCGAGGACGACGACGCTGTCCTCCGGGTGCTCCCGAAGTGTCATCCGCACGAACTCGCTGCCGATAAACCCGGCACCCCCCGTAATCAACAGGCGCATCAGATATTTGCGATCGACCAGTCGAACCCAATACGAGGGTCATCCCAGCTGATGCGCCCTTCGTCTGGGGCGGCGGGATCATAGGGCTCGGTCACGTAGTAGCTCAGAAGCACATCTCGGAGCGAAACGGCTTGATAGCCATGGGCGACATACGGCGGGATCGCCACCATGCGCGGCGCATTCTCGCCAAGTGCGATTACCTGCACACGGCCCTCCGTCGGTGACCCCTCCCGCAGGTCGACGAGGACCACGCGCGCGTCACCCTGCACGATGTCCCAGTAGTCCCACTGCCTGCGATGCCAGTGGAACGCCTTGATCAGCTCCGGGGGGTTGCCACCCCTCGCGTAGGCCAGGCTGCGGGACATCTGGGCAAATGGTGCCGCGGGCAGGAAGGGGGCACCGGAGTCGTCCACGTCATCCCGCTTTAGTTGTTCGATGAAGTAGCCGCGCTGATCCGCGAATTTCCGGAAGCTCTTAACCATGACGCCAGCGATCGGGCCAAGCCGCTCCGAGACCGCAACGCTCGCCATCCGATCGAGCGTACGCTCCACGGATTCGGGGTTGGTCAACCAGGCCACCGCGGAACCCTCCGAGCGCTGGGGAATACATCCCCCGGTCACGCCGGCGAATTCTACTGGAGTAGGTTGAAACGGCGCGGACACCGGACGAGCAGTGCTGCCGACGGAGCGAATTCGGTCACAATGGGACAAGTCATGTCTGGTCTCGGTTGGCGGCATTGCGGACGCCCAGCAGCGAGAAGGGGTCGGGTCGGGCGCAGCACGAGGCCGCCGGCCCGCCTCCCAACGCGACGACGGGGGGCGGCGGTCTTATGACCACGCGGCATGCTGCACCACCAGAGCGGTGGACGTGTTAGGCCAGGTATTCGGCTCGCGGAGGTTAAGGCCGGCCCTCTCCCCGCCGCCCGCAGTTAGCGCCTTCCGACGGCACGTCAGCCTTACTCTCGAACTGGCCGTTACCCAATTCCGGCTCCGCTACACCGGCTCCGTGCTTGGGTACGCTTGGTCGCTGCTCCGTCCGTTCTTCCTGTTCGGCATCAATTACATCGTGTTCATCTACGTTCTGAAAGTCGGCGGCAAGGAGTTCGGGACGCAACTCCTCGTGGGCATCGTCGCGTGGACCTTTTTTGCCGAGGGAACAGGGGCCGCGCTCACGTCGATTGCGAGCAACGGCCACCTGCTCCGGAAGGCCGCTTTTCCAAGGGTGGTCCTAGTGGTGGCGTCCATGCTCACCGCCCTCTTCACCTTCCTCATTAACCTGTCGCTGGTGGTGGTCGTGACCACCGCGCTGGGCCACATGCATCTGAGCGTGCGGAGCCTGTGGGCCGTACCTCTCCTCGCCGAGCTCGCCCTTCTCGCGACCGGCATCGGCCTGCTACTCAGCGCACTTTTCGTCTTCTACAGGGATGTGGGCCACCTGTGGGAGATCTTCTCCCAACTGTTGTTTTATGCTTCCGCGATTGTGTTTCCGTTCAGTTTTCTTCTTCGCGGGAGGGTTCTCCCCCACATCGTCGGTGCAAATCCCGTCGCACAGGTCATCGAGGACCTGCGCCGTGCGTTGGTGATCGATGATCCGACCGTGCCGTGGACTGCGTCGGTCGATGGGATTCTCTTTGTGATTCCGCTCGCCCTGGTGGGGGGCATCTTGCTAGGCGGGTGGTTGGCGTTCCGGAAACTAGCTCCCAGTTTCGCGGAGAGCATGTGAGCGTTGCGATACGTGCGGACGGGATCTCCAAGACTTTTCGCATCCCTGTAGACCGCGCGGCGACACTGAAGTACCGGGTCACCCACCCACGGAGCAGTTCAAAGTATAGGCGCTTCGAGGCGCTTCACGACGTCAGCTTTGGCGTCGACGAAGGCGAGTTCCTCGGTATCATCGGTCACAACGGCTGCGGCAAGAGCACGCTTCTCAAGATTCTTGCTGGCATCTATCAGCCGACCTCCGGTCGGGTGGAGGTCGTGGGCCGCGTTTCGCCATTTCTTGAGCTCGGGGTCGGCTTCAACCCCGAACTCACCGCCCGCGAGAACGTTTTTCTCAGCGGCAGCGTCCTTGGCCTCACTCGACACGAACTTGAGGGGCGCGTGGATGAGATCATCGCTTTTGCCGAAATCGAAGAGTTCGCTGAGGCCAAACTCAAGAACTTCAGCAGCGGAATGCAGGTACGTCTGGCCTTCAGCGTGGCAATCCAAGCGGATGCACAGGTGCTGTTGATGGACGAGGTGCTCGCTGTTGGTGATGCCGCCTTTGCCGAAAAGTGTTTCGACGTGTTTGCGCGCTACAAACGGGAGGGTCGCACCATCGTACTTGTCACGCACGACCTGGGGGCGGTTCAGAACTACTGCGACCGTTGTCTCCTGATCGATCACGGACGACTTGTCATGGACGGCTCTGCGGCAGACGTGACCGCGCGGTACCGGCGAGGGGTCGGCCACCTGCAGGGGGACGAGCCGGCCGGGATCATTGGCTCGGCGGGGGACGCGCGTCCGGATGACATGTCGCGATGGGGTGCGCGCGAGATTGCCATCACTGGCGTTCGCCTGTTGGGTTCCTCGGGGGAAGACCTCGCCGAACTGCAAACGGGGGCGGCCACGACAGTGGAGGTGGGGTTTGTGGTCAACGACGACAATGCAGGCGCATTTGTCTGCACGCTGGGGTTTGAGCGGGTGGATGGGCTGAATGTGGCCGCCCCAAGCTCTGCCTCATCCGGGCAGGTGATGGCCTGCCCTCCGGCCGGCACAACGGGGACCGTTCAGTACAGCATCCCTGCGCTTCCCTTCGTCGCTGGGCGGTACTACCTTTCGGCCGCACTGTACGACCGACACTCCGGCCACGCTTTCGACCATATCCAACGACTCCGTGAAGTTCGAGTGACCGACGGTCAGGGACGTGAGGGACTGGTCGACCCGGGTGGGCGCTGGGAGTTCGCCATAGCAAATATTGGCGAGCCGCGTGCCGCAACCGGGACAGCCGGCTAAAGTGCACCTGCGCCCTTAGAACCGTGTCGTGGCGCCGGTTCTAGTAGCCGTCCATGTGGGACAGCCACGATCCCTTATCCGGGCCCGGCGTCATCACCGGACAGGATTTTCAGGATCTCTTCATCCGCGCCGTCTTCATCGCGGCCGATCAGACGCACGCCCGCCGGACGTCGAGAGAGCCGCTCAGTTGAGGGGACCTGCAGACAGATAATGACGTCCGTCTCCTGCAACCACGGGGCCCGTCCGGGTTCTGCCATATCACCACCTGCGAAGAGGCGCACCGCCCCTGGCTGGGTGGCCACTAGGTGGTCGGACAGCGAACGCGGCACGTCCGCCGTCGCAACCACACTCGTGTAGTGATAGCGCCTTCCATCGAGCCAACGCATCCCGGCGCCGGTCCCCGCGACCGGTACCACCTCCACGCCTGAGGCCCGCAGTTCAGCGGCGCCCGCGCCCTCGAGGTCATCGCCGAGAGCGAGGATAGTCTGCCGGCAACGCCCGCTCGCGCGTCCAGCCTTTGCGACAATTGATGCCACCTCTCGCCCGTTGTTCGAAGCGAGAGAGTCGACCACCCCCAGGACCCGCCAGTCGCACTCCGAATCTCGCAGTGCCACGAGGCACCGCGGGTCGAACGGCCGCGGTCGGCTGGGACGCTCGCCGACCAACGAGCGCCAACGCTCCAAAAAGATCGGCCGGTGGCGTGTTACGAGGGTCTCCGTAGCGACCCGGTCCTCGGATGACGCCCACCTCTTGTGCACGACAGTGCTGAGGGGCTGGTATACCACGCGAAGGCCCTGGCTTCGCCACCGCATGGCCAGGTCGGTGTCTTCGTGGTAGGCGGGTTGGTACACCGGGTCGAAGCCTCCAGCATTGACGAACGCAGATCGTCGTACCAGGAGGCACGCCGCTGAGGCGTAGTCGACGTCACGGCGAAAGCAGTACTCCGGGCTATTCGGGTCACCCCCATCGCCATAGCAGTCGGTCATCCCATCGCCCCAAATGAGCGAGCCAGCTTCCTGCAGCGTCCCGTCGAGGTGCAGGAGCCGCGCGGATACTGCCGCCACATCGTCTTCAGCGATGAGCACCTGGCGCAGCGGCTCCAGCCAACCAGGCTGGACGATGGCGTCAGTGTTAAGCAGCAGAATGTACGCTGCTTTCGCTCTCATCACAGCCTGGTTGACCGCGGCGCCATAGCCGACGTTTCGGGCGTTGCGAATGAGATGAACCTCAGGCATTGCCGCCATACGCTCAGCGCTTCCGTCGGGCGATGCGTTGTCTACACAGATAAGCTCATACCGGACATCGCCTATGGTCTCCGTCAGCGCAGCGAGACACCGAGCCGTCCACTCCCAGGCGCCATAGGTGACCAGAATCACCGAGATTTCTGGTGCCGTGGGCGTCGGAGCTCCCTGGGGTTGGGTCAACGGCGTAGCCTTCGGCGGGTCGCCCGAAGCGCTTCGGTAAGTCGCCAACTCCGTGACCCAACGACCGCCGCGAGCTCTTGCCGGGCGTCCTCCGCGTCACGCTGCGCGGTGAGCAGCCTGCACTGAAGCAGAGCGCGTTCGGTGCCGCGACGGCTGGGGGCTATTCCTAACGAGCCTCCCGGCGACCCCCGGGCCCGCCATGAAGCAACCGCCACGGCCGCAGCGGCGTCCAGTTGCCGATGCGCCGCAGTCGCCCCCGACGAGGGTGCCAGCCGTCCGCGCCGGATCGCAGCCACGACCGGGTCGGAGCCGAGGTAGTCGCGTGCGTGACCGACCGCGGCCACCAGCTCGTCGACACCATTGGCCGGATCCAGCGCCAAGACGCTCTGAGGAGCAGGGCCGAGTTGGGCACCCACGTTCGGGGGCACGAGCACGGCATAGAGGTCAGGTTCTGCGCGGAGCAGGGCCGTGAGCTGGTCGGACTCAACCAGGGCGGCATCCACGCACACATACGGTGAGCCAGACTGCGGCGGGAGGCTGCCGAGCGTGCGGAGCAGGCCGCGGCGATTTTGTGCAAACCATTCGGGCTGGGCCGCGACAGCCAACTCGCTCGCGACAAGGGCTGTCATGGGAATTCGCACATCCTCACGCCCTGATGTCGTGTCCGCTGGTGAACCGGCGTGAGGGGCGGAGTCACCCGGTTCCTCGAGGACCAGCACGAGATCGGAGCTCGCGGCCACCGGCAGGTCGGGCACTGCCAAGCCCCGGCTTGTCATGGTAGCGACCGCCTCTGCTGCAAGCTGACACACCCGGGCTGCCGGCAGGCGCCTGTACAGTTCCAACTCCACGGCGCGGACGCCCACATGCCTAGCAGGACCTGTTGCCCAATGGCACACCAGGGCGATCTTTGGACGCGCGTCACGATCGAGCAGCGTCGGCACAGCCTCGATGGTGGCACAGGTCGGTCGCCATGCACGTGGTAACAGTCCTAGGTTGCCCGCTTGTCCTACGTTGACGCAGGGAGGAGGCCACTACACTCTGGCAGCCATAAGGACTAAGCGGACGATCCCCCGAAAGGGCTCCGCCTCGCCTGCTCCGGCAACGGTGTCTTCCGTTCTGGCCGGCGGGTGGGTGGTCCCCTCGGTCAAACGGCGCGCCACGCGCTCGGCCTGTCGCCGGGGCTGATACTATCCCGTGGCCACCTCGCACGCGTACTTCGGTAAGCGAGGGACCACGCCGCGGTAAGCGGAAAGTCAACGCTTGCAGATCACAGTGCTGACCGTTGGCTACCTGGCGGCGTTGGTAACGGGTCGTGTTCGCGCCCAAGCTGCGTCCCGGCGTAACGTCGTGATGCGTCCCTTGGTGGTTGTGCCTCCTCGCGCGTCCCGAGCATCGTTTCGCCCAACGGTGACTCCAGCGTACGCAACGAAGCGCTCGGCAGCATTGACCAAGCCGGGACCAGCGGATGTACTCAGGCCGAGACAGCCTCGAGGATCTCGCCGCCCATATCGCGCGGCGCGACAAATGCCAGCCGTGTCTGCGGCAGCCCCTGCGCAATCCGCGCCGCCACCCGCTGGACGTCCGCGGCAGTCACCGCCCGCAGTTCGTCGGCAAGATCGAGCGGGGTCTGGAGTGGTAGCCCTATCCGCCAGCGCCGGGCGTGCCAAGAGGCGCTCCCGCGGGCCGTCTCCGTCCCGCGCAGCAGCGAACCCACCATCGACGACTTGGTCACCTCCAGCTCCTCCTCGTCGAGCGGGGTATCCACGATGGAGCGCAGCTCCTTGATCGACAAGCTCACCGCCCGCGCCGCGTGCTGGGGCCGAGTGGCGGTGTAAATCTGGAACATACCGGCGTCCTCAAACGCTTCATGGTCCGCACCGATGTAATAGCACAGTCCCTCACGCTCCCTGACCGTGTGGAAGAGGCGCGAGGACATCCCGCCCCCGAGGGCGTGCTGCATCACCCGCAGGGCGCTGCGGTCGGGGTCGAGCGCGGGAATCCCAGGGATGGCCAGGGCGAGCACGATCTGCTGCTCCTCGTCAGCCGACATCGGCCGGACGTTGGCCGCGTACTGGTCACCGCGCCCCCACTCCGCGGGTACCCGAGGTTTGGAGCTGGCGTGGGGGATGTCCCTGAGCAGCTCGTCCGCTGTCCCCTCGTCGATGGCCGCCCCGCCGCTGATCACCAGTGCCATCCGGTCCGGCGCGTAGAACGACCGGTGATAGTCGACCAGCTGCTCGGGGGTCACCTGCTCCACCACGGGCACATGGCCGGCCGCCGACCACGACATGGGCTGGTCGCCGCCAAAGGCAACGCTCATCAAGCGGTCACCGACCCAGCCCTCTGGCTGGAGCAGGCGGTTGGCGAGCTCCTGTAGCACCACGTTGCGCTCGCGCTCCACCTCGTCGGGGACGAAGAGCGGGTGGGAGAGCATGTCGGTGACGATGTCGGCGAGCTGATGCGCGGAGGTGGCGGGGCCCTCGGTGTAGTAGGCCACCTCCTCCACGTCGGTGTAGGCGTTGGAAAGCGCCCCGAGCTTGTCGAACTCCCGGGAGATCTGCAGCGAGGTCGGCCGGTTCCTGGTGCCCTTGAAGAACATGTGCTCGAGGAAGTGAGCCAGCCCCGCCGTGGTGGGGTTCTCGTCCCGGGAGCCCGCGCGCACGATGAGGAAGATGCCGACATTGGTGCTCCCCGTAGGGGCATTGAGCAGCTGAACACCATTGGCGAGCCGGTTGAGGGTCGGGTCGGAGAGGCGGGGAGCGACGGTCATCTGGGGGGCCCTCTAGGAGGTGCCCGACTCCCACGAGGTCAGGTACTTCTGCTGAGCCTCGGTGAGCACGTCGATCTTCACCCCCATGCTGACCAGCTTGAGCCGCGCGATCTCGCGGTCGATGTCCTGGGGCACGTCGTAGCAGTCGGGCTTGAGCTGCTCGTGGTTGCGGGCCACGTACTCGGCGCAGAGGGCCTGGTTGGCGAAGGACATGTCCATCACCGCCGCGGGGTGCCCCTCCGCCGCCGAAAGGTTGAGCAGGCGCCCCTGGGCGAGCACATGGAGGGTTCGCCCATCCTGCATCGCGTACGACTCAACGAAGCGCCGCGGTTGGGTGACGCCGGTCGAGCCCTCGTCGAAGGCGGCCAGATTGATCTCATCGTTGAAGTGGCCACTATTCCCGACGATGCAGCCGTCCTTGAGGATGGCGACATGATGGGTATCGATCACGTTGAGGTCGCCGGTGACCGTGATGACGAAGTCGGCCTGTGGGGCCGCCTGCTCCAGGGTCATCACCCGGAACCCGTCCATCACCGCCTCCAGGGCGCGCACCGGGTCGACCTCGGTGACCACGACATGGGCGCCGAGGCCCGCGGCACGAGAGGCCAGCCCGCGACCACACCAGCCGTAGCCGCAGACCACAAAGGTCTTGCCCGCCAGCAGCACGTTGGTGGCGCGAATCAGTCCGTCGAGGGTCGACTGCCCGGTGCCGTAGCGGTTGTCGAACATGTGCTTGGTCAATGCCTCATTGACGGCGATGATCGGAAACTTCAGCGCGCCATCCTTGGCCATGGCGCGCAGCCGGATGACCCCCGTGGTGGTTTCCTCGGTGCCCGCGATCACGTGCTCGAGCAGCTCCGAGCGGTTGCGGTGGAGGTCAGCAACGAGGTCGGCACCGTCGTCCATGGTCAGGTTGGGCTTCGAGTCAAGCACGGCGGTGATGTGCGAGAAATAGCGAGCGTTGTCCTCACCCTTCACCGCGTACGTGGGAACGCCGTAGTGCTTGGTGAGGGCCGCTGCCACGGGATCCTGGGTCGACAGCGGGTTGCTGGCGCACAGGCGCACGTCGGCACCCCCCTCCTTGAGGGTGATCATCAGGTTCGCCGTCTCGCTGGTGACGTGCAGGCAGGCGCCGATGCGCAACCCCTGGAGAGGCTTCTCGGCGGTGAAGCGCTCCCGGATCAGGCGGAGGACGGGCATCTCGAGGGCAGCCCACTCGACCAGTCGCCGGCCCTCGTCAGCAAGGCCGAGGTCGGCGACGTCGTGGGACATGGCGGGGGGGGCGGTGCTGGTCATCGAGACCTCCTGGGGGCGGGATCGCCCGGATTGGCGGGGTGCTCTGGGGTCAGAAGCGGATCAGCGAGACACGGGGATGTTTGCGGAGCTGGCGTGCTCCATCGAGAGCGGCCAGTTCGACCAGGAAAGCCACGCCGATGATCGTGCCTCCAAGTTGCTCCACCAGGGAGACGGTAGCCGCCGCGGTGCCCCCGGTGGCGAGCAGGTCGTCGACCACCAGGACGCGTTGGCCCGCCTGGATCGCATCGGTGTGGATCTCGAGGGTTGCTGTCCCGTACTCGAGCGCGTATTCAACCGACAGCGTGGTGTGGGGCAGTTTGCCCGCCTTGCGAACGGGCACGAAGCCCGCACCCAGCAGGTATGCAACGGCACCGCCGATGACGAAGCCGCGCGACTCAACGCCGACCACCACGTCGATGTGAGAGTCGCGGTGGGCACCAGCCAGGGCGTCAATGGCTGCCCGAAAGGCCCCGGCGTCGCCAAACAGGGTTGTCAGGTCCTTGAAAAGGATCCCTTCCCGGGGAAAATCCGGGACGTCGCGAATGACGGCGCTCAGGCGGGTGGCGAGGGCCTCGCTCTCGATCATCTGGGCTGAGTCTATCGAGCGACAGCGATCCGACGACCCCAGTCGGTGTCACCCAGCGGGCGCCGGCTAGCGCCCTCAGCGACCCGTCAGCGGTTTGGCTGGGGCTGAGGTGTGGCGGGGTCGTTGCCGGCCACCGCCGAGGGTGCTTGGCCTGGCGCGGGTCGACGGGTCGAGACGATTGCAGCACTCACGAACAGAGCGAACAGCCCGATGGCGATGGTCCCAGCCAGGCCGGCAAGACCGAATCGCAACCCCAGGGCGACCGCCGTCACAGAGACGACGAGCCCGAGGACGGTGGGCCAGGGCGCCGCGCCGGAGAGCGGCTGTGAGAATCGGCGCATCATTTCCCGATCGTACGCGTCGTCGCCCGAACAGCGGCCCGTGGTACGAGCACTTGGTCAGCTCGGCGCGGGCCGCCGTGCCACCAGAAGCAGCGACTGGCCGAACGGCGGCCGCACCAGCTGCTCAGCGGCGCGGACCAGGGGCACCGCCCATCGGTCGAACAGCCGCACACTGGCCGCCCCTCCGGTGGCACCAGACGACTTCAGGACCTTGCCATTGAGGTACCAGAGGAAGAAGCCCGGAAGGTTCATGAACTGGCAGTCCACAATCTCGAATCCTGCGGTTCGTGCTTTGCCCAGCAGTTCGCCTCGCGTGTACCGCCGGACATGGCCGACTCCCCGGTCCATCTCACCGAACAATCCCGGAAACGCGGGGGTGAATACAACCATCTCCCCCCCTGGTCGGAGCGACGCCAGCACCTGCTTCATCACGGCGACGTCGTCGAGGATGTGCTCGAACACGTTGAAGCTCATCGCGGAGTCGAGTTCCCCTCCAGCCCGGATCGCGTCCCAGACCGCGTCCTCGGTGGCATCGCCGTGGTGGATCTCAATGTTGGCCAGTGCGTCATAACGCCGGTGGAGAGTGGCCACGTACTCCGGGATCAGCTCCAGGGCGACGACTCGGGCCTTGTCGACGACACAGTCGGTCATGGTGCCGAAGCCCGCCCCCACTTCCACGACCCGCTCCCCAAGATGCGGAGCCGTCTTGGAAAACAGCCAGTCCCGGTAGTTGGTGGCCTCGGCGAGAGCCACGAGCTCCCCGTCCAGCGACGGGGGCAGAACGAAGCGCGGGTCGACGCCGGCCTGCGGACCCGGCGAGCCCCGGTCGTCTGCAAGTCCGCCATCAGTCATATCCCCATCGTCGCCGATCACGGCGCCCGGCCGATTTCGAGGGTGTCAGCTCAGCTCCAGCGAAGCAGGCCACCGATCCGGCTGCGGTCCGGCATGGCCCGGGCAGTGAATACAATCTCTCGATGGCCTGCGACCTGACCGTTCTGGTCCCCGTCTACAACGAGGCCGGAACCGTCGAAGCCGTGCTCGACGCCCTCTCCGAGAGTCTGGCCAAGGTCAGTCACGAGGTGGTGGTCGTCGATGACTACTCCACCG
>JBHEMP010000019.1:0-8439 GCA_046262515.1 Candidatus Dormibacteria bacterium
TCGGCACGCGGCGGGGCGGTCAGCGAGTCGGCGGCGCGCTGGCAGTCGGTTCTCTCAGTCGATTTGGCTGCCGTGGGCTGCGAGCAACTCGAGAGCCGAGGCGGCCCCGGTGGCGCCCGGTAAGTCTTTGATCGCGAGGGCCAGAGCACGCGCCGCCTTGCGGTACGAGGGCTTTTCCAGTATCTGGCGTGCAGCGGCTCGAATCTCACTAGGGCCGGCATCTCCGTCTAAGGCGATCCCGGCGCCGAGTTCCTCTATGCGTTTCGCCAGAATCGGTTGGTCGACCGCGTTAGGCAACCCGACCATAGGGACGCCATGGGCGAGACAGGCCGTGACCGTTCCGTTGCCGCTGTGGGAGACCATCAGCGACGTCGACGGCAGTAGTACGTCGTGGGGCAGGAAGGGGCGGACTCTCGCGTTTTGAGGAAGAGGACCGTCTAAACCTCCGGCTCCGCAGGACAGCAGTATCCTCACCGGCTCGCCCTCCAATGCGTCCAAAGTGTGCCTCATCCGGCTCTGTTGATCCCAAAAACCAGTCGTGCTGAAAGACGCGAGGACCAAGGGGCGATGGTCGTCGGCCGTCCACGGAGATGCCCACTCAAGACCAACCTGCTTCTCGCGGATTGGCCCGATGTAGCACACGTTGGCCTCAGCATTGGCCGACGCAGAGTCGAGCTGTGGGATCGTCGCGACCAGAGTTGGCAGTTCTGCCCAGGCGCCCTCAAGATGGGCGAGTGGCGACAGTAGCTCGCTGTCACGGATGCGGTTGATGGCCGCGAGGCAGGCGGCGGCGACGGGCGACTCCCGTGGCGGGACGAGGGTGCCAATACCGGAGTGCGCGAGGACCGCAGCCGGCAAGGTGCGCCGGGCCGCGAAAACCAGGGCGCCGTTAAGCACGTAATCCACGATCAATGCGTCGGCAGGATGCTCGTCTAGCGCGTCTTCGATATCCAAGAGGTGTTCTGGGCAGGCGATGTACCCCGCCAGTCTTTCGTCAAGCGAATGAGCGCCGACAGGATTGAAACCCCCGCTGCGCGCGAGTTGGGTGAAACCGAAGCCGCGGGCCTCGATCTCAGCTCGCTGGAGCGCGTAGCCAAGAAATCGCACCTGGTGGCCACGCGCGACGAGCACTTGAGCGATGCCAACCGCGGGCGGAGGGTTGCCACCTCCAGGCCATGTTACAAAGGCAAAAGTTGTCACTACTGCGCAGCGTACTGCCAGCTCGTGATATGGGACAAGCGTGCCGAGCGCCCCAGCGACAGGTCCGCTGACCGGCGCGCACCCCCGCATACAGCCCGGCGGCATATGATGTCGGTCCGATGAAGGTGGCTGTCGCCGGTGGTGGCATTGCCGGGCTATTTGCCGGCCTCCTTCTGGCGCGCGCTGGCCATGCGGTGGATGTATTCGAAAGTGACGAGGCTTCTCCGCCTTCTCCACCCGAGACCGCCTACCTAGGCTGGGAGCGGAAGGGTGTCGCGCAGCACCGAATGCCGCATCAGTTCCTCGCGAGGCTTCGCCAGGTTCTGCTCGAGCGGGCGCCGGACCTTCGGGAGGCGCTCCTGCGGGAGGGAGCCACGGAGTATGAGTTGTTTCGCAAGATTCCCGGCGGCGAAATCGACCCGGCTGACGAAGAGATGGTGACACTGTTTGCGCGCCGGCCGGTGTTTGAGGCCGTACTTCGCCGCGACGCAGAATTATCCGGGGTCGCGTTTCACGCCGGGACCCGGTTGCAGGGTCTAAAGGTAGACGCGGGTTCAGCGACGGGGCTTCGAACGACTGCTGGGGAGGTGAGCGCCGACGTGGTCGTGGACGCTATGGGCCGGCGTACGCAGATCGCCACGTGGCTGGCTGAGCATGGCATCCCAGCACCTACCGAAGAGCGAAGCCCCTGCGCCGTTGTCTACTACTGCCGTTGCTACCAGCTCAAGGAGGGCGTTCAGTACCCCGACGGGCCCTACGTGAGCGGGGGACCGATGGGCGACGCCGGACAGCTGCGCTTCAACATGATGCGCGGGGACAATCGCACCCACACCATCCTCCTCGGCGTCCCTTCCTGGGACAGCGGATTCAGGCAATTGAGACACACCGCCTCGTTCGACGCCGTGCTGCGAACCATCACACCGTTGTTGCCCTTCCTTGGCGGGGGTTTCGCCAGCCCGATCACAGAGGTGATGGCGATGGGCGACATCGACAACGTGCGCCGGCACTACTCACGCGACGCGACCCCGTTGCTCCCCGGGTTGGTAGCGATCGGCGACAGCTACTGTCACACCGACCCGCTATTCGGTTGGGGGGCGACGTTCGCGGTGAAGCACGGCGCCGCCCTGGCTGACTCCGTCGAGGGCGCCGGGACACCGGCAGCCGTGAGTGTCAGCCTGGAGGCCGCGATCGGACCGGAGGCGGACGCCGCATACCGGGTCGCGACCCTCGAAGATGAGTGCCGCATCAGCGAGTGGCGCGGCGAAACCCTCGACCCAGCCGTCGACCCCGCTGCGTTCGTCCGACACGTGATCGCACCGGCGACGCTGATGGACCCTGTTGTCTTCAGGGCCATGGTCCGTCGACTAACACTCCTGGACCCGCCAGACCAGATTTACAGCGACCCGGATGTACGGAGTCACGCGACCGAGGCGGCGACCGCGAGGGCCGGTGCGAAACCACCCTGGAGCCCTGCCACTCGCGACCAGCTCGACACGGTGATGAAGGAAGCGCTGAAGTAGAAGTCTCGTAGGAGTCAACAGTGCGGGTTTCGTCGCGGTCTAGCCGCTCCAGGCATCGAGCAAGAGTTCGTTGAACGCGACCGGTTCCTGCAATTGGGGATTGTGACTGGAACCTTCAAACACAACCAGACGAGCCCCGATCTGCTCGGCCAGCACACAACAGATTGCAGCGAAATCCTTACCGCGATTGGAGACCTCGCCATCCGCCGGCTTCCAAGCCCCTCGCACGACCACTTTGGGGAAGGTGGCATTCCGCAGGGCGTCCAAATCAATCGGCGCGTCGCCCGGCCAAGCCTCCAGTCTTGATGCCTCGACCGCTGACCAATCCATCTCCCCGAACGCACCACTCCAGTTCGCGTAGCGCTCCTCAGTCATCCCCGTGGCGGCTGCCCAGGCCTCCAGGAACTCGCGCGCGGACATCGTCGATGCTCTTTCGAAGACCGGCCCCAGGAGCTGCGTTGTGGCTTTGACGTAGGGATCGTCCTGAGCCAGCCCGAACGCGGGCGGCTCAATGACGACAAGGGACCTGACCCGTTCCGGGTACCGGGATGCCATGACCAGCGCAACGACGGCTCCGTAGGACTGGCCCACCAGGTGCGCGCTGCCTAGGTCCGCGAGTAGGTCGGCGAGATCCTCCGAGTCGACCGGCCAGCCACCAGCGGCGATGGGACTTGACCTTCCGAAGCCTCGGCGGTCGATGAGCATGACGCGGTAGCTGTCCGAGAGGGCGCGCTGGTCCGGAAAGGTGTCCAGGCCCCAGCCGAAGCTGCCGTGGACGAACACCGCCGGGACGCCTTGCCCGAAATCATCCACATGCAACTGGGTCACGATGAGATTCTGGCAGCGATGCGTCGCGGATCATAATGACGCGGTGAGCGCAGGCGAAATCGATGCCTACCTGGCGAACCTTGACGAGCCCAAGCGGACCACGCTGGGGCAGCTCCGCCAGACGATTCTTGGGTTTATCCCCGATGCGGAGCAGTGCATCTCCTACGGGATGCCCGCGTTCAGGTTGAACGGTAAGGTGGTTGCCGGGTTCGCGGCGTTTAAGAACCACCTCAGCTACTTACCTCACAGCGGCTCGGTGCTGAGCGAGCTGCAAGATGAGCTTGCCCACTACCAGAAAACGAAAAGCTCGCTCCACTTCCCGATAGACGCGCCGCTGCCCGCGGCGATTGTGCGAAAGCTGATCGAGGTGCGGCGCAGACAGATCCGCGCGTAGGCGACCCAAGCGGGCTGACGTCATTGGTGGGTTCGAGGCGTGGCTTGCTGACGGCCTTCCCATCGTAAAAAGCCGGGCTGAACACTGGTAACGGCCGCCATGAACCAGTTTGCACAAACCACTTGCTTTTGACAGCTGATACGTTATAGTTCCTATATCAGCTTTCACACTAATGGAGGTGTCGTAGTGCTACTTGGACTGGCGATTCTGCTACTCGTTCTCTGGCTCCTCGGGGCCTTCACCATTCACACCGGGCTCATCCACATCCTGCTGATCATCGGCATCGTGGTCCTGGCGGTGCACTTCCTCCGCGGTCGCCGCGGTGGTCGCGACGTCGTCTGACCCAGCCCGTTCCTGAAGGGGCGTTCCGCCGGCCGTGAGGGTCGGGGGAGCGCCCCTTTCTCGTTGGCGGAGGTTTCGCCTCCCGTAGGATCAAGCATGGCGAC
Organism: Candidatus Dormibacteria bacterium; assembly: GCA_046262515.1. Lineage (GTDB taxonomy): Bacteria > Chloroflexota > Dormibacteria > DASZGP01 > DASZGP01 > JAXDLW01. The sequence goes on from JBHEMP010000019.1 coordinate 4,389, forward strand.
TCCGGAAGAGGCCTCGACCCCGATCACGGCGCAGGGCGTGGCCAGCCTCGAAAACGAGCTGGCGGAGCTTCGCGGCAGGCGTGGGGCAATGGTCGACCGCGTTGCCAGTGCCCGCTCCGACGGCGACCTCAAGGAGAACTTCGCTTACCACGATGCCCGCCAGGACCTGGGGATGCTCGACGGACGGATCGAGACCATCGAAAGCCTGCTGGCCAACGCCACGGTCATCGACGAGGCCGGGGCCGACGGTAGCGTGCAGCTTGGTTCGAAAGTCGTGGTCAGCGACGAGTTCGGTGAAAGCACCTACACCCTCGTCGGACCGGCCGAGGTGGACCTTGGTCGCGGCAGGATCTCCCATGAATCGCCGCTGGGGACGGCGCTGCTGGGTCAGCGCGCAGGGGCCTCGGTCAGCTTCGCGACCCCTGGCGGTCAGCGCCAGGCGGAGATCATCTCGGTCGACTGACCCAGACAGGTCATTTGGTTGAAGCTCTTCGGCGCCTCTCACCTGGCCGCCATCGTCGCAACACTGGTGGTCGCCGTGTCCCTGCCCCTGGCGGCGCGCTTCAGGCCGGGTCGGTGGACCCGAGTGGTGGCCATCGCCCTCGCGGTCATCCTGGTGGCCAACGAGGTGGGGTGGTGGGCGGCGGTCGCGCTCCGCGGGGAGTGGGGATGGGACTATGCCCTTCCCTTCAGCCTCTGCGACGCCGCCGGTTTCGTGGCCGCCGCGGCGCTCCTGACGCGGCGGCGAGGCCTGGTCGAGGTGGCTTACTTCTGGGGCCTGGCCGGCACCGTCCAGGCCATCATCACCCCCGATCTCGGCCACGATTTCCCGAACTACTTCTACTTTCAGTACTTCGTGCAGCACACGGGGATCGTCGTCGCCGCGATCTTTTTGACCGTCGGTTTGCGCTTGACGCCCCGGCGTGGCGCCGTGCTCCGCATGGTGGTCATTTCGCTGGGGTTCACAGCCCTCGCCGCACTTGCCGATGTCATCACCCACGGCAACTACATGTACCTTGCCCGCAAGCCGCCGGGAGGCAGTCTGCTGGATTACATGGGGCCGTGGCCGCTGTACATCCTGGCCGGCGTGCCGGTGGCCGCGGCATCGTTCCTGCTGTTGAACCTGCCCTTCAGGCGGGTCAGTGAGTGATCGCCGGGACCCAGGGCGGCGCGGGAGGAGGGGGCGGCAATGGGGGCTGCCCCTCCAGGCCGAAACCCCATTCCAGGAGGGCGCGGCTCTGGTCGAACATCTTTGGAGAGTTCATCAGGACCGCGACCAGGCGATGGTTGCCCCGAACGGCCATTGAGACCAGGCAGGGACCGGCCTCGTCGGTGTACCCCGACTTGGTCCCGACCGCGGCAGGGTAGATATCCGGCAGACGGTTGATGTTGTGCATCCGGTAATCGCGGTGCATTGGCGATGCGGCGAGGTCGGTATCGCGCGTCGCGGTCAGCTGGCCGAACAGAGGGTATTGGCGAAATGCCGCGGTTGCGATCGCGGCCAGGTCGTATGCCGAGGAGTACATGTCGGGCTCGTCGGGAAATCCGACGGGGTTGGCAAAATGCGAGTCCTGTAAGCCCAGTGCCCTTGCCTGGCGGTTCATCCCCGCGACAAAGTCGCCCAGGCCGACCGTCCCCGACGCGACCGCCTTGGTGGCGTCGTTGGCACTGATCATGAGCATCCCCGCCAGCAATTCCCTGGCGGTGAGCCGCTCCCCGGGCTGCAGCTCCATCCGCGTCTCTACCGTCATCACGTCCGCTGCCTCGGGGGTCACCGTGACCACCTGCTCCGGTGAGAAGTTGCGGAGCGCGACCAGGGCGCTCATCAGCTTGGCCGTGCTTGCGGGTGCGCGCCGGGCGTGAGGCGCCTGCGACCAGAGGACTTCATTGCGATCGATGTCGACCATGATGCCGCTGGCGGCGACGATCGCCGGGCCTCGCGCTGGGCGGGTGGATTCGCGGAAGACGATCGGCATGTCCAGGGTCTGGAGCGGGAACGTTCTTGCCTCATCTCGGGTATCCCCATCGGCGAAGGGCGGGGGAGAGGCGGTCTCCCGTCCCCGCGCGTCGGCTGGACGCGCGCCCATGTGGACGCCGGAACGTGTGGCCGGCGCCAGCAGGGCCGTGGCGAGAAGGAGAGCCGCGATGAGCGCGCGTCTCGCCGTGGCGGCGATGGGAAGTCGGGTGAGCACGTGCCGAAGGATAGTCAGCTGTCCCGGCCGCGTCGAGGGGTCAGGCCCGCGGGTCCACCCGTTGCACAAAACCCGCGATGTTGCGGAGGAGCGTTTCCGCCTCCTCCAGCGCCTGCAGCGTCTCCTGGGCGCCCCGGCCGCTACCCAGTAGCTCGTTGAGGGCCCGGTTCAGGCGGCTGTCGTTGAGGCGGCGCTGGCGCATCATCGCCTCCAGCTCCTGCTCCTGGTCCTCGTTCAGCTGCCGGCGTTGGTGGCGAGGGCCTGGAAGCGGGTGCAGACCTTCTCGAGGATGCGGAAGGTGATCTTCGGGTGCTTCTCGAGGAACGGCCGGAACCCGCTGTCCGTCAGTCGAAGAACCCACAGCGGCTCCACGGTGGTGACCGACGCGGTCCGCGGACCGCCCTGCAGGGAGGTGATCTCCCCGAAGAAGTCACCCGTCTTGAGCGTCGCGACCTCGTTGCCACGCTGGTTCACGACCGCCTGGCCGTCGAGCACGACGAAGAAGAAGCCCATGCCCTGCTCGCCCTCCTTCAGGATCGCCGTCTTGCCGGGAAAGTGATCCTCCGACATCTGGTCCGCCACCTGGCGGAGCTCTTTGTCGTTGAGGTCCTGGAAGAGCGCGCACTTTTTCATCGCGTGGGTCAGGTCGCTGTTAGCCAAACTTCTCCCTCCTATCCGGTGCGAAGCCGATAGTACCGCCGGACGGGTAGGCTTTGCCCCGGTTTGACACCCTGAGGGGGGTCTGGTTTGATGGAGTCCGGCTTGGATCAGCGTAGACGCAGCACATTCGTACCCAACGCGCCACCAAGCACCTGGACCAACAGGCGCCCGCGCCGGAGACCGCGGAGTGCCCGGTCCGGGCTGCTACTGATGGGCGTATCGTTCGGCCTCCTCGGAGGAATCTCGATCACCCGGGTGATGGCCGGCCACGGCGCGTCGACCCGCGTGGCGGCCGCACGGGTGGATGCCGCGCCCGTCCACGACCGCGCGTCGACCGCGCCGTCTTCGCTATCGCTGGCGGCACCTCCTTTCTCCTGGGACTATCGCTCGTTGAGGGAGCACCCGGCGACCGGCGCGCCACCCAATCGATCGCACGCCGTGTTGATGGCTGACGTCACGAGCGGCCGGGTCCTCTACACTCGCAATCCCCACCAGCGCATGCCTCCGGCCAGCACCGCGAAGTTGATGACGGCGATGATCGCCCTGGATGGCAACGACCCATCCACGGTGGTGACCGTGCCGGCGGAGGCGACCCGGGTGGAGCCGAACGTCATGGGCCTGACCGCGGGGGAGAGGTTACCGGTGGGCGAGCTGCTGACGGGCCTGCTGCTGGACAGCGGCAACGATGCTGCCGAGACCCTCGCCAGGGCCACCTCTGGGAGCACGGAGGCGTTCGTGGCGGTCATGAACCGGCGCGCCGTTGAACTCGGGCTCAGCGACACCCACTTCGTCAACCCATCCGGCCTGGATGACCCCGACCAGTTCAGCAGCGCCCACGACCTCGCCGTTATGGCAGCCTACCTGGAGCGCTACTACCCGCTGCTGGCGCAGATCGTCTCGTCGAAGGAGGTCTCGATCCGGGGCACGGGTGATCACAAGGCGTTTGACCCCATCAACCTCAACAAGCTGCTGTGGACCTACCGGGGCGCGATCGGCTTCAAGACCGGCCTGACGGACAGCGCCGGGACCTGCCTCGTCGCCGGCGCCCGGCGCGGCGACCACACTATCGTGTTGGTCGAGTTGAACGACCCCCTGATCTTCACCGACGCGACGGCAATGCTGGACTACGGCTTCCGGCGCGCGGGCTGATCCAAATGCGCCCCCGCACCCTGGCCGTTCACGCCGGCGTCCAGCGGCCG
>JBHEMP010000020.1:0-4789 GCA_046262515.1 Candidatus Dormibacteria bacterium
TGGGCCGTGCTCTCGCCTCGATCGATGAGCCCGCCGCCCGGGGACACGGGGCGAACGCTATCGCCCATGGCCTGCTTGATCGCCGATTGTCGCCTGGAGTCGTTCAAGAGGTCCTGTTGCTCGCCGACGATGCCAGTGGTGACCTGGTCGCGGCGCTCATGGACTGTGCCCCGCTCGACTCCGGCTATCTGCGCGTGGCTCTGGAGGTGATCGGCTACCGACACGACCGCCTCCTGTTCGACGCGTCAGTCCATTTCCTCGACACCGACGATCCCGAGGCAAAGGCCGCCGCCTTGCGCATGTGCTCGCTGATGGGCCGAGTCGACCGCGCCTCGCACCTGGCCGTGCAGGAAGCCTGTGAGCACCCCATCGAGTTTGTCCGCGTGCAGGCCGTACGGGTCGCCGCCATGCTGCCTGCAACCATCGCGGTACAGGCCTTATGGCCGCGCCTCGGCGACGAGTCCTGGTGGGTCCGAAAACGCGCTGCCGAATCTCTCGCCGCGCTGGGAAGGTCGGGTCAGCGTGCTCTCCGCCGCGCTGCTCTTCAACATCCCGACCGCTTTGGACGGGATATGGCGGCGCAGATCCTGCGCGACAGCGGTCTGGGTGGCCAGCCGGCTCCGGAAGTGCCAATCACCCTCCGCAGAGTGTCATGACCGTCCTGGAGGCGGCGTCGTCGCTGTTACAGCTAGCCGTACTTTTCTACTTCGCCATCGTCAACCTGCTGTATGCCATTTTTGGCTTCCTGGGTCTGCGCGCTGTGCGCCTCTCGTTCAGGGACTTCTCCCTCGTGGCCCTACGGGACCTCATGGAGCGCGAGGTCTATCGCCCAATATCGATTCTTGTCCCGGCCTTCAACGAGGAGACCAGCATTGTCCTCAGTGTGCAGTCCTTTCTGGCGCTGCACTACCCAGACTTCGAGGTCATCGTCGTTGTCGATGGCAGCACCGACCGCACCCTCGAACGTCTCGTAGCGGCCTATGAACTCGTGGAGAAGCAGCGCCTGGTGCGCACCGTGGTCGGCACCGCGCCTGTTCACGCGACCTACCGTTCGTTGAAGCACGCCAACCTGCTGGTCGTGAGCAAGGAGAACGGCGGCAAAGCCGATGCGCTCAACTGTGGGCTGAACTACGCGAACTATCCCGTGGTCGCGGCGGTCGACGCCGATTCCATGCTGGACTCCGAGGCGATCCTGCGCGCGGCTCGCATGTTCATCGAGGACGGCACCCTGATTGCGGTCGGCGGCACCGTCCGCCCTCTGAATGGGGCCATAGTTCGGGATGGCCGGGTCGACGAAATTCGCATGCCCAAGCGTTGGAGCGAGCGTATCCAGGCGCTGGAGTACGCTCGCGCTTTCTTCGCGGGACGCGCTGCCTGGAGCCACTTCGAAGGGCTGCTGATCGTTTCAGGCGCCTTTGGGCTATTTCGCCGTGATGCGGTGATCAAAGTGGGGGGATACAACGCGCGAACCGTGGGCGAAGACATGGAGCTTGTGCTCCGGATGCATCGTTATCACCGGGACAATTGCATTCCATATCGGATCGTGTTCAACCCTGACCCGATCTGCTGGACCGAGGTACCGGCTGACCTCAAAACGCTGCGTCGCCAGAGGGGCCGGTGGCAGCGTGGCCTGCTTGAAACTCTGTGGTTGCACCGCGGCATGATGTTCAACCCTCGGTACGGACGGCTCGGGCTGGTCTCCTTGCCCTATTTCCTCCTGGTTGAAGCCGCGTCGCCGGTCGTCGAGTTCGTGGGATACGCATACCTGCTGGCCAGCGTCCTCTTTGGCTTCTTTGACCCCGCGTTCGCGATCCTGTTCATCGGTTTTGCCGTCCTCTACGGCATGCTGCTTTCCCAGGTCGCCGCCGGCATTGAAACCATGCTGCTCAACCGGTACCCGCTGGTGAGGGATCGCGCGTCGTTCTTTGCGGCGGCCCTGTTGGAGGGTCTGGGATATCGCCAAATGCTGGTCGTCGTCCGCTTTGTCGCCAGCATTCAGGTCTGGCGCATGCGGGGGCGGTGGGGGAACATGGCCCGTCAAGGAATCGCTGAGACTTTACCGAGCGAGAGCCCGATCTCTACAGTCTCATAGGACGGGCCGTTACTTGAACGACGCACACTGCACGTTACAAGCCATGAGAAAGATTCTCCTCGTCGAGGACGACCCGTTGGTCATCCGGCTGATGGAGATGACACTCGGCTCGGTGGCGTGCCGGTTGGAGATTGCGACGACCTTCCACGGGGGCCGCCGATCGCTCGATGCCGCTTCCTACGATCTCGTCCTTTTGGACGTCTCCCTCCCCGGGGGTAGCGGCTTCGACCTGGCTCGCCACATCCGTAGCAGCGGGGACGACAGGACCCTGATCCTGATGCTGACGGCGTTGCGACAGGACAACAGTCGGGATCGGGGACTGGCCTGCGGAGCGGACGCGTACATGACCAAGCCGTTCAGCCCCGGCGCAGTGCGACATAGGATCGAGAGGCTGCTGGCGAAGGATTGCTTTCGAACGACCGTTCCGATTGCCCGGCCCGCAGCGGCGGCGACATACGCCGAGCTCTGCTGAGAGACTAGGTCCTCTCCTACGCGGCCACGACATTCCGGCCGGCGGCCTTGGCGCGATACAGGGCGGCATCGGCTCGTGCCACCAGAGTCTGGGGAAGGTCGTTGGCGACGGAACCGGCGACGCCCACGCTGATTGTCAGGGGCAGTGGGCCGCTATCCTCGCTTGCGAATGGCGTTTCCGCAGCGCTCTGCCGGAGGCGATCGCCGATCGTCACCGCGGTGGCGACATCCGTGTTGGGAAGCAGAACGACGAACTCTTCGCCGCCCCACCTGCCGCAGATATCGCTGGGGCGGAGGGCCACGCGGATGGCGTCGGCGAGGACCCGGAGCGCTCCATCTCCCATAGCGTGGCCATGCCGGTCATTGATGCTCTTGAAATGGTCCACATCAAGCATGAGCAGGCTGGCCGGGCTTGCGGCGCGAGCCGCCGTGTGCAGGAGAACGTCGATCTGATCTTCCATGTGGCGCCGGTTGTACAGCCCGGTTAGCTTGTCGATTCGCGCCAGCAGTACGAGGTCACCATTGAGCACGACGAGGTCGCGCCGGCTGTTCTGAAGGCGCTCGAGCATGCGCCCGAGGAGAACTGCGGCCGCAACCAGGAGGGCAAACATTCCCCACGGCGCCCACCTCGTGGGTCCGTCGAGGGCCCCGTAGAGCGCGACATCCGGGACCGACATGACGACCCGCCAGGGAGCGTTGAGCACGTCCCGCTGCACGAAGTACCGGGCCCCGGCAGAGTCCCTGAAACTGCCATCGCGCCCGTTCGAGACAGCGGCAGCAAGTTGGGGCGCCTGGTCCGACAGAGGCGCCGCGTTGGGCGTTGCTCCCGCCTCGTCCGCCACGACGACCCCACTGGTTTTGTCCACCAGGTAAGCCCGTGCCCCGGCCTGGGGGAGGGAGTTGTGAAGGTAGTTGGCCACGGGGGTGGCATTGACGTCGAAGGCACCGCTGAAGACCCGGCGACCATGGGCGGTGGAATAGGGTGCCGCGAAGGCGACCACGGGGCGGCCCAGCGAGGCGGAAGGAATGACGTGCGAGACCGTCGGAAAGCCCTGTTCGGCACGGGCGAGGTGAGCGTATCGGGCGGCGAGATTGGCGCCGATTTTGCCCGGCGCCGCGGGGAAGATGTCCAGCGCGCGGCCATGGTCGTCCAGCACCACGGCTGCCGTGAAGCCGAACGACTGCACCACCGCCCGGAAGTGGGCATCGTTGATCGAGTCTTCGCCGAGCTGTTGGCCGGCGACATCCTGTTCACGGAGGAATATGTCGTTGACGTAGGACGCGACGAATTGTCTCGCGATATCGGCCCGCGTCTGAAATGTTTGGTTCAACTGCTGTTCGGCTCGCGCCTGGCTGGTGGCGAGCCCGAGCGCCACGCCCGCCAGCGCCAGCGCGGCCACGCCCCAGGCAAGCAGCGCCCTGATCCTGGATCGAGGGGCGCGTGGTTCGGCAGGTCCCGTTGCCGGGCTGGCTCCGAGCTTGGGGCCCACTGACTCACCTCGCTCCCGGCCGGTTGCGAAAACAAACGTGCCGAGAAACCGAGGATCGCCGGTGAGACCGACCGACTGGCGAGGCGTCACCACACCGACACCAAACCAGAGCCTTCAGGGCACAGCGGCACCGCGGGCACCAGAGCCAGCGAGACCACGGCCGCGCGGGGGTCAGTAGCCACCCCGCCTGTGTGGTTGACCGAGGCGAGCCGTTGGTCTCACAGGCCCTGTAGGCGGCTTTCCCATGCCCCGCCCAGCCGGACTCTGGACACGCCCCTGCCTGGTCTGGTATGCAGGCGTTGGCCGCGCGGGAGGGCGGGGCGGTGGAGGGGAACCGATGTCGCAGCAAGGCCGCTCTCGCATCCTCTGGCTCGTGCCCGCCGCACCCCTGGTGGCCTGGCTGCTGACCGGCCCCCCCGTCGCCGCGGCGACCCCGCACGTGCTGCGCGTCGGCAGCTACCACGGAATCCGCGGTCAGTACGTAACGATTCAGGCGGCCGTGGACAGGGCACGACCAGGCGACTGGATCCTGGTGGGGCCCGGCGACCACCACGAGCGAGGCTCGAACGACCCCGATCATCCCGCCGGCGTGCTCATCAGCACCCCGCAGCTCCATCTGCGCGGGATGAACCGAAACACGGTGATCGTGGACGGCACCAAGTCCGGTGGCACGCCCTGCGACGCCCGCCCCGCGAGCCAGGACTTTGGGCCCGTCAAGGACGGCGGCGCCCTGGGG
>JBHEMP010000021.1:0-24690 GCA_046262515.1 Candidatus Dormibacteria bacterium
CCCTAAGGCCCGGTCAGCGCCCTACGGCGTAGCCCTGCATTCCACGCGGATCTGCCGCCGCGCGGAGCGAGCCGTCCCTGTGTCGCGCGACGGCGGAGACCCTTCCCAGGGACCATGGTCCGGTGTCGACAAGGTCATGGCCACGTCCCTCCAGGTCGCTGATCACCCCTGGGTCCAGGCGGGACTCGACGAGCACCTGGCGCAGCGCCACGTCGCGCGGCGCGAACGAACTGACGCGGTGGTTGGTGTGGAAATTCGGCGCGTCGATGGCTTCCTGCAGGCCGGCGCCGTGGCATAGGTGACGCAGGATCACCGGGATTTGCCACTGGTCCTGCTGGTCGCCCCCGGGAGTACCCATGGCGATGGCGGGCCTGCCGTCCCGCATCAGCATCGTTGGACTGAGGGTCGTCCGCGGGCGCATCCCGGGGCGTAGGCTGCTGGGTAGGCCCTCCACCAACCAGGTCATCTGTGCCCTCGTCCCCAGGCAAAAACCCAGCGCGGGGATCACAGGGGAACTCTGAAGCCATCCCCCACTGGGGGTCGCTGAGACCATCATCCCGGCGCGGTCCACCACGTCGAGATGGCAGGTGTCCCCATGGCCCAGCGCGCCAAACGTCGGCTCCCCGCCGAGGGCGGAGACGTCCGCCGTGGGGATCCTCCCCGGCCCTTCGGAGGGCATCCGCGGGGCGCGGCCGCCGGGGCTCCCCGGGCGGAGCTCGGACGACGCGGTCGCCCCCACCAGCGCGGCCCGTCGCCGCGCGTAGTCAGGGTCCAGGAGGGCCTCGGTCGGAACGTCGCCGGAGGCCGGGTCGCCATACCAGGCGTCACGGTCTGCGAAGGCCAGTTTGGCCACCTCGACGACGGTATGGATCCACTTCGCGGAGCCGGCTGAAAGATCTCTGATCCCCAGCGCCTCCAGCATCATGAGCTGCTGGAGCAGGACCGGCCCCTGGCTCCACGGCCCACATTTGCACACCGTCATGCCCATGAACGACGCGGTCAGCGGCCGCTCTACCGTTGCGGTCCAACCCCCCATGTCCTCTCCCCGCAACAGGCCGGCATGTGCCTCTCCGGACCCGTCGAGGAGCCGCTCCCCCGCCGAGAACTGGTCGATGGCGGCGGCAACGAAGCCGTCGTAGTAGGCCTGCCGCGCGCCATCCACCTGCGCCGCCCGGTCCTCCCCGGCCGCCTCCGCCGCGCCAACCAGGCGTCGATAGGTCTCGGCGAGCACGCGGTTGCGCGCCATCGTCCCCGGTGCGGGGACTCGGCCGCTGTCCAGGTAGGTCGCGGCGGAGGTTGGCCAGTGCTCGCGGAAGAGCGACGCCACCGACTCCAGGGTGGCCGCCATGCCCGGTAACACCGGGTAACCGTGTTCGGCGTAGTCGATCGCCGGGGCGAGCACTTGGTCCAGGCGCATGGTGCCGCGGTCGCGAAGGAGTGTCATCCACGCGTCGAATGCCCCCGGCACGCATGCCGCGAGCAGGCCGGAGCCCGGCACGGCGACGAGGTCCAGCTCGTGGAACGCCGCGATGGTCGCCAGCCGGGGGACCGGGCCCTGGCCGCAGATCACATCAGGCAGTTCATCCGCCGGGCCGGCAACTAGGATCGGCGCGTCTCCCCCGAGGCCGTTGAGGTGGGGTTCAACGACCTGGAGGACGAACCCCGCCGCGACCGCCGCATCCGCGGCATTGCCGCCCGCCTCCAGCATCGCCATTCCCGCGGACGAGGCGAGCCAGTGGGTTGACGCCACCATCCCATGCCGCCCGATCAACTCGGGGCGCGTAGTGAAGGCCATCAGGGGTTACGAACCAGCACGACGGCCGCTATCTCAACACAGGCGTTGAGCGGCAGCGCATTGGTTCCGACCGCGACGCGCGCGTGCCGTCCTGCTTCTCCCAGGACCTGGAAGAGGAGGTCGGACGCCGCGTTGATGATCCCGGGCTGGCCGCCAAAGCCATCCCGGGAGCGGACGAAGCCCGTCACCTGCGCAACGTGGACAAGGTTCTCCAGGCCGACCGCCTGGTGCACCTGCGCCAGGATGTTGAGCGCACACATGCGGGCATCTGCCTCGGCCTCCTCGATGCTGACCTCGTCCGGAACAGATCCCACGTGTGCCGGCGCACCATCGCGCATGGCAATCTGACCTGAGACGAAGAGCAGACCCTGGTCGCCGCCCGCCGGCACCGCTCGGGCAGGGACGTAGGACGCCAGCGGTCGTGGAGCGACAGGCAATTCCAGGCCCAGCTGTTTCAGCCTTTCGAGTGGCCCGCCAGTGGGCCCATCGCTTGAGTCCCGCACTACGTTCAGAGGGTCTCGACCACCTCGAAGAACTCATCGCGACTGGCCTCCTCGACCGCGGCCGGCGAGGCGATCGTGGCGATGGGGGCGGCGGCGGGGTCCAGGTACTCGTCGGCACATCGCCTGACGTCCGCGGCCGTCACCCGCAGCAGCCGCTCGCCGAAGCGCCGCTGCGCCTCCGTCGTGTACCCGGACTGCAGGTCGAGGGACGTCCGCCGTGCCTTCATCTCGGGAGACTCCAGCGGATCCAATGCCTTGCTTGCCTTGAGGATCGCGTCGCCCAACTCGCCGTCTGCCATGGGCCGCGCCAGGATCGTCTCTCGGGACCGGCCGAAAACATCAAAGGTGCGACGGATGTTGGGGTCGCGATAGGAGAACAGGACAAGGGTCCCGGCGCGGGAATTCGCTGTTGCCACGCCTCCATAGGCGCCGCCTTTCTCGCGGATCTCAGGGTGCAGATGGCTGGCCTGCAGGTACGCGGCCAGGACCGGGAAAACCGGTGCGTCCTCATGGTCGTAGGGGACCGTGGCAAACCCCATGGCGTTGGCAGCGACGTTGACGCCGGCGCTGATTGCGACCTTACGGGCTCCGCGGGCTCCCAGTGGAGCGGGCGGGCCGGCGTGGTCGCCGGGACGAAGGGCCAACAGTCCCTCGGTGAGCTTCTCCAGAGCCGCGCCCTGCTGCTCCTCTGCCGCCACAACGACCCGCAGGCCGGCCACGTCGAACAGGGAGGAGCGAAGACGCGCGATCTCAGCCACCGTCGCGTCGATGGCGGGCCGGCCGGCTGCGGCCACTTTTTTGATGTAGCGGTGGAAGGGCAGACCGGAGGTTGCTTCTCCGCGGGCCGCACTCATTCGCAGTTGGGCCGCGACCCGCAGATAAGCGTATTGCGGCGCGGCGGCGCTCAGGCCGGCCTCGAGCTGCGCGGCGCGTTGCCCCACCAGTTGATACAGCCGGTCCGGGTCGACGTCGAGGCTGGTGACCAGGTCGGTCACGATGCCCACAAGCCCCTCCTGGTTGCGGGTGAGGGCCTTGCCGCTGAGGGTCAAGAAGAGTCCCAGGTCATCGAGCTCGCGCCCGACGGGGGCGGATGTGGAGACTGTGATGCCCCCGGTGACCGCCGCGATCCGGCGAGACATCGCGAGGTGGTCCGCCCCGCCGGCACCCAACAGCGGCATGGCGTAGGCCAGCAACCCGAGCAGCGAGGCGTCCGCGAGGCCCATGTCTCCCGCCGCGGCTCGAACGTCCACGTATGTGAACCCTGCCGTGGCCTGCGGGTAAAACTCGAGCACGCCGCCGGGCTGTTTGAGCTCCTGATGCGGCGCCTCGCGAGGATCAATCGCGATGTCCTCGAGTTTCAGCGACGGCAGGCAGCTTTCGTCGTCCTCCCGCTCCTGCCTCTCCTTGAGCCGGCGGGCGTCCAGGACGATGGCATCGACCTGTTCCGAGATCAGGTCTGACTCGAGGCGCGCCAGGCGCTCGAGTTCCTCCGTCTTCATCCGTTCCACCATCTGCTGGTCGGGGGAGAGCACGATTGTGGCCCGGTGCGGGTTGTCAACGAACCACTCACGCAGCGTCTCCTTCCAGGACTCCGCGGTGTTGGACCTGAGCCTCGCCAGTTGCCGGTCCACGTCCAGCCCCACCATGGGGTCACCGTCGTACAGGTACTGCGGCAGGACGCGGAAAAGGGTCTTGAGGGCCAGCGGATAACCGGAATTGGATCGCTCCCGGCTACTCAACTCGACCTGGTGCACAGCGGATTGGATCTCCTGGGCGGGAATCCCATCCCGAGCCAGTTCCGCGAGGGTCTCTATTACCAGCGCCTCGACCGCCGCTGTGTTTTCCGTCCGCACGCCCTTCAGACCCGCGGCGAACGTCGCTTGCCGGCGACTCGTATTGAAGCCGCTGCCGGAAGCCATCGCCTTCCCCAGTCCCGAGCTCTCGAGGCGCGCCCGCAGGATCGAGGAGGGGTTTGCCAGCAGCACCTCTCCCAGGACCTCACCCCGCAGCATGGCGTCGACGTCGGTGGTTGGGACGGTCAACCACGCCACCAGCGTTTCGAAGTTCGTCGCGGGGTCGTCGGATGGGCCCAGCGCGTACGGCTCGACATGATGCTCCGGCGCGCCCAGACGCGCGACATCCGGAATGGTGAAGTCGGCATCCGCGGTACGCTCGAAGCGCGACAGAACCCGCTCCTCAATCGTCTCCAGGATTGGTCCGAGCGGGAGATTTCCATAGGTGAAGAAGCGGGCATTACCCGGGTGATAGTGGCGCGCGTGGAAAGCCCTGAGTTGCTCCCAGGTCAGTTGGGGGATGACGGGTGGGAAACCGCCGGAGGAGTTGGCATATGTCGTGCCGGGGAAGAGGATGCGGCCGATGGCGCGGCTCATCACGCCCCCAGGACTGGCCATGTCCGATTTCATCTCATTGAAGACCACGCCCTTGAAACGCAGCCCCGAGGTCGGGTCCTCGCCCTGCTCGAATTCGAGGCGGTGCCCCTCCTGCTTGAAGGCATCCTCCTCGATCCGTGGGAAAAAGGTGGCATCCAGGTAGACGTCAAGGATGTTGGCAAACTCGCGCGGGTTACGCGTTGCGAACGGGTATTGCGTCCAATCGGAGCTGGTCATGGCATTCAAGAACGTGGTTGTACTGCGCGCACTCAATTTGAAGAAGGGGTCCTTGAGCGGATACCGCTCGGAGCCGCAGAGGACGACGTGCTCGAGGATGTGGGCGACACCCGTGGAATCCTCTGGCAGCGTCTTGAAGATCACGGAGAAGAGGTTGTTCTCGTCGTCGCACTCGATGTGCACGTGGCGGGCCCCGGTGCGGGGATGCACGAGCTCGTGGTAAGTGCTTTTGATGGCGGGGATCTGTTCGGTGCGTACCACCTCGTACCCGGTGTTCACCGCAATCCCATTTTCAGCAATCGCCATAGCCTGTCCCTCCGCGGTCGCCTCGGCACGGATCACCGAAGACGGCCACTAATTAAGCACCACAGCGCCCGCCGCGTACGCTCAGGGGACCTGCCCGCGCCCCGCCGGCGTGTGCAAAGGACGGAGCCAGCCTGTAGCCTGAGTCCTCATCTTGCTCCGTGAAAACTTGACCCATGCAGAGGCGCTGACCCGAGGCGCCCTGCTCTCGAACGTGCGCTACGACGTCCGCCTGGACCTGACCCTCGGTGATGAGGTGTTCGGGTCGGATACAACCGTCACCTTCGACTGTGCGCGCGCGGGCGAGTCGACGTTCATCGAGGTTGTCGCCGATCAGGTCGAGGCGGCGAGACTGAATGATGAACTCGTTCCCGGCGAGGCATTCGACGGAGAACGACTGCGACTGGACAACCTCAGACCCACCAACGTGCTGACCGTCCGGGTGCGCCCGGCGTATTCACGCACAGGCCTGGGCCTCCACTTTTTCCGCGACCCGATCGATGGCGAGGCCTACCTCCACAGCCAGTTCGAGAGTTACCATGCCCACCGGGTCTTCGCCTGCTTCGACCAGCCTGACCTCCGCGCACCGATCAAGCTCACCGTCAGCGCCCCGGTGGGCTGGCAGGTCATAAGCAATGAGCCGGGCAGCGCCGACTCCGAAGGCGTCTGGAGGTTCCCGGCAACACCTCCAATCTCCACCTACCTGGCCGCCGTCGCCGCGGGCCCGTACCAGCGCTTTGACGGCAACCATGCCGGCATCGAGATGGCTCTTTACTACCGTCCGTCCCTGGCTGAGCACGTGGACGCTGAAGCCATCTTTGAGGTCACCAGGCACGGACTCGACTACTTCCAGGAGAAGTTCGGCAAATATCCGTTCACCAAGTACGACCAGGTGTTCGCGCCGGAGTTTCGCGCCGGGGCCATGGAGAACCCAGGCTGCGTAATCTTCCGCGACAACTACCTCTTTCGCTCCGCGGTGACGGCCAGCTCATACGAGGCCCGGGCCAACACCATCCTCCACGAGATGGCCCACATGTGGTTCGGCGACCTGGTGACGATGCGCTGGTGGGGCGACCTCTGGCTCAACGAGAGCTTCGCCACGTTCGCGGCCACCCTGGCGATGGCTGCCGCGCCATCGTGGCCGGACACGTGGACGACGTTCGCCCTGGCCAAGGTCAGCGCGCGCGCCGCGGACCAGATGCCGTCGTCGCACCCCATCGTCAGCGGCGCCCCCGACATCCAGAGCGCCGAACTCAACTTCGACGCCATCTCCTACCAGAAAGGCGCCGCCGTCCTGCAACAGCTGATGGCCACGATCGGCGAGCAGGCCTTCTTCGGCGGGCTGCAACGGTATTTCAAGCGCTACGGGTGGGGCAACGCGGAGTTCAGCGAGTTCCTTGGGGCGATGGAAGAACGTAGCGGGCGCGACCTCAAGGATTGGGCCGGGCGCTGGTTGGAAACCGCTGGCGTCAGCACCCTCAGCGTGTCCGCGGCCGGTGGCGAAAGCGGTGGCGCCTCATGCGTCGTCGCCCAGCAGACGGAGGGCGGCGAGTCCCATCTACGTTCACACCAGTTGTCGCTTGGGGTCTACTCAGTCACCGAGGGTCGACTCGTCGATAGGACGCGGGTCGCCTTCGCCCTTGACGGCCCTGAGGTTCGGGTGCCCATCCCCGCCGACCTTTTGGGGAGCGACCTGCTGCTGATCAATGACGGGGACCAGACCTACGCCAAGCTGGGGCTCGACGCCGCATCGGCGGTGGTTCTCAGCCAGCATATTGGCGGCATCCCTGAATCGCTGGCTCGCACGGTGGGCTGGACCGCACTCTGGGACATGACCCTGGACGCGCGTCTGCCCGCCAGCACGCTGGTGCGGAGCATCATCCAGGAGGCGCCGAAGGAGCCAAACATGCGACTCCTGCAGGCCCTCCTCAGGTGGGGTGCGAGAGCAATCGACGAACTTGCATTCCCCGGTAATTCGGCCGAGCTGCGGGACGCGATGTCCGCCATGGCCCGCACCGAAGTGATGGGGTGCCCCGCCGGGTCCGACCAGCAACTCACCTGGATGAACGCCTGCATCATCACCGCGGGATCGGATGAGACCCTGGACTTTTTGCGCCGGCTGCTGGACGGAAGCACCATCCTGCCCGGCCTGGCGGTAGACGTCGACCTGCGCTGGAAGCTCGTACACGCGCTCTGCGCCGCGGGCCGTGACGCTGACGCACTGATCGCCGACGAGATCCTGCGTGATGGCAGCGACCTGGGGCAGCGCCAGGCAGCGGCGGCCCGGGCCGCGATCCCGACAGCCGACGCCAAGGAACAGGCCTGGAAGGTCATCGCCGGGGAGGGCGCGGACTCCTACTCCGTGGTGCTAGCCATGATGTCGGGCTTCCAGAGGCCCGACCAGGCGAATTTGCTGAGCAAGTACGTCAACCCTTACTTTGAGCGACTTCTTCCGCTGTGGGAGTCGCGCCCACGCGAGGTCGCCGTCGCCTTCACCGCGGGCATGTACCCCTATTCGGTGGTGACCGACGAGGTGGTGGAGCTGGCGGAGAAGTCGCTTCAGACCGGCTTGCCGCAGCCCCTCGAAAGAGTCCTCCGGGACGCCCAGTTCACAACCCAGAGGTCCCTACGGGCGAGGTCGCTGGACGCAGAGCGACCCTAGACCGACCTCAGGCTAAGCGCGACCTCAGGCTGCAGCCGGTCACTTCGCCGCCCGGGCTACCTGTTCCGGCGGGGCAGCGAGATCGACGACTCCCGGCGCCAGCCGGCGCGGGCGCCCCAGGCCGTAGCCCTGTCCCAGCTCGACTCCAAGGTCACGGATCTGCTCGACCATGTCGTTGTTCTCGATACCCTCCGCAATGACGTGGGCGCCGGTCGAGGAGGCGAACGCGGCGAGGGCCCGGATGGCGGAGCCGGCACCAGGCTCCGAGGCCCGTTGCGTAAGGCTCCGCGCGACCTTGATGTATTCCGCATCGGCGGCCGCCAGGACCTCCAGGGTCGAGTGCCCTTCACCGACATCGTCGAGGGCGAACCGGAACCCCTCCTCTCGATAGGAGGCCAGCACCTCGCGCAGCCGGCCCACATCGCTGACCACCTCGCGCTCGCTCATCTCGAGGACAACGGTGGCGGGAGATCGACCGGCCCACTTGAGGAGCAGGAGCATCTGGTCAACATCGTGGATGGGGTCGAGGAAGCTCCACAGGCCGACGTTGATAAAGAGCAGGCCGCTCTCCAGCAGGTGCCCACCCTGGACCGCGGCCCGGCGACCTATCCAGTCCAGGTCCCGGGAGAAGCCGAGGCGTTGGGCGGCAGCGAACAGCTCCTCGACGCTGGTGCCCGCGGCCGCACCCGTCGGACGCGCGAGCGCTTCGTGCCCTACCACGCCGCCCTCCAGTAGCGAGACGATGGGCTGATAGACCGATTCCATGCCGCCGTCGCGGACGACCTCAAGCAGCCGGCTGCTCCAGCTCACAGCGTCATTGGCGACCCCTCCCGGCGAGGCGGCGTGAATTCTTCCGCCGCCCATCCGCTTCGCGGCGTACAGGGAACCGTCAGCCCGGGCGAGGAGGTCCGAGGGCGCCTCCTTGCCGTCCCACACGGCGATGCCCGCGGAGATCGTCTGTCGCTCGGGAACCGACTCGCTGAGCCTCTGCATGACCTCCCTGGCGGGCTCGAGGTCACATGCGGGTAGTAGCAGCGCAAATTCGTCGCCGCCAAAACGGATGAGCACATCCACGTCGCGCAGGACGCTTTTCCACGCGCTCACCATGGCGCGCAGCAGCGCGTCCCCTCGCTGGTGTCCCCAGTCGTCGTTGTAATTCTTGAAGCCATCCAGGTCGATCATCACCAGCGACAGCGGCGAACCATCCCTGTGCGCCCGGGCGACCGCGCCATCCAGCGCCACCTCCCAGCTGTGACGATTGCCGACACCGGTCAGGGAGTCGGTCTGACCGAGCAGCAGCAGCTGCCGCTCATTCTCCTTGCGGGCGCGGATATCGCGAACGATGGCCAGCGTTCTCGGAGGGCTTGCGTCCAGGTGGCTGGTGCCGATCTCCACGTCGATGACGGAACCGTCCTTGCGGATCAACCCCGTGTCATAGCGCCGGGGCTCATCGGGCCGTGGGGGTCGGAGGAGGCCCTCCTGCGCGAGCTGGTCGCGCGACTCGGCAACGATGAGGTCTGTGAGCGCCGGTATCGTGCGGAGCTCGGATGCCGAGTAGCCCAACATCTCAAGGTAGGCCGCGTTCGCCGACACGAACCGGCTTCCCTCGACGACCACCACTCCCTCGCCCATGTCGCTGATGGCCGAGAGCAGGGCCTGGTTCTCCCGGGTCTGGCGGGAGAGGGCCTCAACGATCTTCACACGGTCGATCGCCAGCGCAAGAGCGGCGGCGAAATCCACGAGGGACTCCAGTTCGTCCCCTCCCAGGAGCGGCGTCAAGGGCCCCGCCACCAGCACCAACAGACCGTTCCCGCCGGACAGGGAGAGCCCAACCCGGTGGATCCTGGTCTCGCCGATCTCAGGCTGGTCCCATGCGAGCACCTCGGCCTCCTGGGTGGTGAGGCCCGCCCGGGCGAGGATCTTGCCGGTACCGTCGGTGATGAGGCCCTTATCGGCCCCCACCAGGCGCAGCGCCCACGGCAGCGCAGCAGACGCGAGGCTATCCGCGTCCGGTGAAAACGCCACCAGGTCACGACTGGCCCTTCGGAATTCGAGCTCCTCGCTGTGACGCCATTGCCGCCGCAGCCACGCCGGCGGTACGACGCTGACATAAAGAAGGGGGGGCACCAGCACCGACACACCCCCGGCGATCGCCGCCAGTAGGGATTCGCCACCGCCCACTCCGCTCCCAGATGCGAGCAGGGCGTCCGTCAGTGCCAGGAAAAGCGCCAGGATCAGGCCGCCGAATCCCAGCGCGAGGGCTCGGACGCGGGCGCGCTGGACCGCGGTTCTCTCTCGCGCCGCACGCCAGAACACAACGACGGGTTCACCGACACACAGGCACCAGGCCAGTACATAGATGGTGCCCGCCACGGTGGCCAGTTGACGGTCGACGGGCGCGCGAGTCATGAGGGGTAGAACCTGGGTTGAAACCAGCACAAGCGTCGCGATCGTGCCCGTCGCCGCCGCGAGGCGCAGCCAGCCATTCCCGAGCGGAACAACGGTGGACCTCACTCGCAGCATGGAATAGCCGGACACCATCAACACCACCTCGCTGAGAATGCGCATCGCCAGGCCTTCGCCCGCCGAACCGGGCGCCAGCTTGACGATCCCGAGGAATCCCAGGATCGCAAGCGAGCCGAGCGCCAGCGCCAGGGAGGCGTTGGTGCGATCGCGCCGACGGTGCCAGTGCATCACCGTCGCGACGCCCACCGCCATGAACCCGAGGTCGGCGAGGACCGCGGTCAACGTCACCAGCGTCATGACTCAGGTCCGCCGCGGCAGCGGTGAGGGCCGAGGGCCAGGAACATGTGGCCATTCTTGCGACACCTGTGCCAGTTCGGGACAAACAATTGTGTCCGAGTTGCAACAATTCGCGTGTCGTCTGGACGGGGTCCTGCTGCGGCCAGAGGTCGTACTCGATCATGATCACGATTGACGCGAACTTGAGTAGCCGCTGAGTATCTGCACGGATGGCACTTCGCCGGAGCGGGCACATGCTGGCCTCCTAAAGAGCGCCGGCCCGGCCGGCGAAGGAGGCGACATGGAAGCGATTCGGTTTGTGAGGTTCAGTGTGACGCCCGGCAGAGAGGATGAAGCTGTTGCCCAGACCAAAGAGAGGCTGATCCCGCGGATGGAATCCAGCGATGGCTTCATCAGCGGCTACTGGTCCATCGAAGGTGGCGAGGGTGTTGCAATCACGGTGTGGGAATCGGAGGAATCCCGGGCGGCCTTTGGAACCCATATGAAGGCAGCCATGGAGGCCTCGGGCGCGATCACCGGCACCACGATCCAGGATCTCCCGCTGGTCGCCAAGGCCCGCGGGCTGAAGCATGCTTAGCGCGCGCCCGGCCCGGACGGTGCTGCCGGCCCTGGACATAGAGCGCGCACGGCGCTTCTATGGCGACACCCTGGGGCTGACTGCTGTTCACGAAACCCCAGCCGGCATCGTCTACCGGCTAGGCGATGGTTCGACGGATAAACCCGGCTGGTCTGACCCTACCTACGTCCTGGTGTATGCAACACCCAATCCCACGCGGGGCGGGCATACACAGATGGGTTGGATGGTCGACGACATCGCCGCCGCCGTGGCGGACCTGCGCGCTAAAGGGGTCACCTTCGAGGAATACGACATCCCGGGAGTGGAGACTGTCGACGGAGTGGCGAAGTTGCTGGGCGGAAAGGCTCTCTCCGCGTGGTTCAAGGACAGCGAGGGCAACATACTGGGCCTGGTGCAGTTCAACGAATAGACGCCACCCAGACAGCCAGCTGAGTGCGATTGTCCAGGCCCAGCTTGGACAGCACACGAAACACATGGTTCTCGACAGTGCGCGTCGAGAGATGGAGGGTCTCGGCAATCGCCTTGTTGCCGAGGCCCTCAGCCACCAGGCGAGCCACCTCGAGTTCCCGCCCGCTGAGTACGGGTTTCGCTGATGCCCCGACGGGGGCGTTGCCACCCAGTGCGATCCCCCGGGCCTCCGAGAGCCCAAGGCTCCGTCCCGCCTCCCATTCGGCAGCAGCCACGGCCGCGCCCAGTTGGGATTCGGCATCCGTCCTCAGGCGGGCGACCGCATGGGTCATAAAGGGCGCAAAATCACCACCAATCCAGCCCCGGATGGTGGTAGCGGCGGACGCCAGACGGAGCGCCCGGCGCCGATCAGCTCGCTCCAGGCTGAGGGCCAGCCCGGCCAGGGCCAGGGTGAGCAGGGTGTTGTCGCCGAGGTCCCCAAGCACACGGATGGCGGCGCGAAGGTGGGTGCCGGCATCCGGACGATCGCCGGCGCGGCCCGCGGCCAACCCGAGGTACAGGTGGCACAGCCCCTGGCCGAAATCGTCGACGGTCTCTTCAGCGACAGAGAGGGCCTTTGTGAGGGTCGCTCGTGCCTCCTCCAGCTCCCCACGCAGGAATAGCACCGTTCCAAGGCTGGCGGTGGCGCGTCCTACGCCCGTGCGATCGCCTATTTCCTCGAACATGTCCCGGCTCTCCTCGAAGGATCGCGCCGCAGGGGCCAGGTTTTCTCCCAGGAACCCGGCCACGCCAAGGGTCCATGTTGCCCAGGCCAATGTCTGCGCTGCCCCCTGCACCCGACTGATCTCACAGGCTTCTTCCAGGAAGGCGGTCGCTTCGCCGGTACGCTGCAGCGTGTTGGCCAGCTGGCCGGCGGTCACCAGGGCGCGCGCCTTATAGGTGTCCGGCACGATCTCCCGGGCAAGCAGCTCTTTCGCCAGTCGCAGGCCGTCCGCCTGGGCGCGCATGAACCACAGGTCCCTCGCGGCACCCACCAGGCGCAATCCCAGGCCAGGCTCAGCCACGATGCTCCACTCCAGCGCGGCGCGAAGGTTATCTAGGTCGGACTCAAGCTCGCGCACCTGTACCGCGGGCCCAATCACCAGGCCTTCCACGAAGGTCGACTCGGCGCGCTGGACAAAGTGCTGGAGGTGGGCGAGGTTGGCTTCCTCCGTGGCGCCCGCCGCGGCCAGTCGCTCCAGCCCGTATTCGCGGAGGGTATCGAGCAGCCGGTACCGCGGATTCGGCCCGGTGCTGCCGAACGGTTGCACCACCGATTTCTCGACCAGGGCCGTCAGTGTCCCCAGCGCGCCCGCACCGGCGAGTGCGGCGGCAGCGGAGAGGTCAAACCCCCCGCGGAACACCGACAGCCGCGTGAACAGCTCTCGCTCCTCGGGTCCGAGCAGGTCGAAAGACCAGTCAATAGTGGCCCGCAGGGCGCGGTGGCGGCTGGGCGCGTCTCGTGGGCCGGCGTCCAGGAGGGAAAAGCGGTCGCCTAGCAAAGGAATCAGCTGGGCGGGCGTGAGCATGGCCATGCGGGCAGCGGCCAGCTCGATCGCCAGGGGCAGACCGTCCAGGCGGGCACAGATCTCCCGCACCGCCACGCGCGTGTCGTCCAGCGGAAGAAAGTCCGGCACCCTGGCCTTGGCGCGCTCGATGAAGAGGAGCAGTGACTCGTTATCCGGCAGCGGCGGTACCGAGAACGTCGCCTCCGCGGCAATACGAAGCGGTTCGCGGCTGGTGGCCAGCATGCGCAGGCTTGGCGCCGCGGTGACGAGCGCGGCCGCGAAGGTCGCCGCACCCTCGACGAGGTGCTCACAGTTATCGAGGATCAGCAGGCCCGGTCCGCCCGCCGCACGCTCGGCGATCTCCGCGACACCGGCGCCGCTGCTGCCCGAGAGGCCCAGTACGGCGTCCGCGGCGCGGTCAGCCACCTGCGCGGGATCGCTGACACCGGCGAGCTCTGCCAACCAGGTGCCTCCGGGGAACCTGCGGCCAGAGTCCCGCGCCACGGCCAGCGCAAGGCTCGTCTTGCCCACTCCGCCCGGGCCGGTCAGGGTCACCAACCGGTGGCGCCTGAGAAGCCTGTGCACCTCCTGGACCTCACGCGCGCGCCCAACGAAAGAGGTCGACACCCGCAAAGTGGGCACGTTGCTCATGACCCCGACATTCTCATGTCACCCCACAAGAATGACGCCGCACGAGGCGCGAAGACGCCAAAAGCCAGCCTCGAACCGGGCCTTTTCCAAATTGTGAACACGTAATTCGACGCAGACGGCGCCAAGCCGGCCTGTGATGCTGGCGGGAACCAGAGTCGGCGAACCATATCGGCGATCACATCGAGGAGGTCTCAGTTGAGGACGAGGACAATTTCTGCGGCGCGGAGCGCCAGCGGGCGCACGAGCAAGATCGCGCGCCTACTCGGCATGGCAGTCATGATGATCGGCGCCCAGGTCGGCCTGGCGCTCAGCAGCGGGGTTCAGCCCGCTTTCGCTCTTCCCACATTGAGCACCCCCATCGGGGTCGTCGATCCCAGCGGGTTCCTCTACATCGCCAACAGCGGTAACGGCACCGTCGGCGTCTACAACGAGACAACCAGGGCGCTGGTTGGAAGCGCCAACGTGGGGACCCAGCCCTACGGCATCGACATCAGCAATCGCAGCGGCAATGTGTACGTGGCGAACGCCGGCAGCAACACCGTATCGGTGCTCGACAGCACCTCCTACCAGGTCAAATTCACCATTGGTTCCGGGGGCCAGGCACCGCATGGGGTTGCCGTGGACCAGAAGCGGAACCGCGTCGGAGTCACGAACTCCGCGAGTAACAACGTCGTGTTCCTTGACGGCGGCACCGGGAACCTGTTGGCGTCGGTAAACACGCCGAACGCGCCCGAGGCGATCGCGAACGACTCCGCGCTGGGGCAGTACTACACCGCCAACAGCGCCGGTCAGTCTGTCAGCGTGATCTCCGCGCAGGGACTGAACGTCACCACCACGGTCCAGCTCCCGGGGTGGCTGCCGCAGGCCATCGCGGCCGATCCCGCCAGTCACCGCGTCTTCGTCGCCGCGGCCTCCGCGGTCGCCCCGACCACCAACGCCGGTGAGCTCTTCGTTCTCGACGGCGCCAACATCCTCGGCGCCAACCCGCTCGTGGCGTCCGCCTCCACCGGGATCGGGGTAAACCCGCGCGGTGTGGCCTTTGCCAATGGACACGTCCTGGTGACCAACTTCGGCAACCCGGATGGCACCCCCACCGGGGACCACTCGTTCTCGGTTCTCACCTACACCGATGGCAGCTACACGACACTGGCCTCGAACCGTCGCGTACCTGGCCCATACCGGCCATTCGGCGCGACCTACAGCCCGTCGGTCGGGGACTTCTTCACCGTCAATCAGGACAACACCGGCGACCCGGGATCGATCTCGCAGATGCACCAGAACGGCGATTCGGTGTACACCGGTGGCGACAACACTCCCCCGAAGGTCACCTTCAACCAGCCCACCAACCCGACCATCACGGGAACGGTCTCGGACAATGCAGCCGGCGTAGCGGTGGACAGCGCAACGCCCCCTGGCGTCGCGGTGACCTACACCTCCACGACCGACGGCAGTACCACGAATGTCACGGCTACCACCAGCTGCGCGGACACCTCACGCCTGTCCTGCACCTGGACCGCCTCTGAGCCGACGGCCACCGGTCAGTACAGTGTCAGCGCGACTGCGACCGACCAGGTCGGCAACAGCGGGACATACACCTCCCAGTACCAGGTCTACATCATCGGTGGTGCCGTAGCCGGCACGACCGCGGGCCCCGGCCTGCCCTGTCTGACCTCACCGGTGCCGGCCGTGCTCATCAAGGGCACCGGCCAGCTTTGCGGCACCGCCAGTGCGGGCGTCGGCAGCATCACGCTGACATACACGCCCACCGACAGCGCCCTCAACACCACGTACATCCAGAGCTGTGGCAGCAGCTGCGTGGTCGGTGGCACCTGGTCGATCACGACCACCGCGCCGACCGGCAATTACACCGTCACGGCGACGGCTACCGACGTGAACGGAGGGGCGCCCGTCGCCCTGTCTGGCAGCGTATCGGTGCAGATATTGGCGGCGCCAATCTCGTAGAACCCCCCCCTGGGCCGGTCGGCACCCGCGTCGACCGGCCCACGCGCCACTCTCCGTCGGAGGGTGATGAGTCACAAAGGAATAGCTTTGGCACTAGCACAGAGGACCGACAGCCCGGGTGGGGCGAGAGGGATCGCGTCCAAACTGACGCCGTACGTCCCGCGATTGGTGCTCGAATGGCCTGGAGGGGTCGGCGGTGGCGGCTTTCGTCGAATCGAGGGCAGCATGCTCCTCGCCGACATCTCGGGGTTCACCGCCCTCTCCGAACGTCTCGGCCGGATCGGCAAGATCGGCACCGAGGAGCTGACGCATCACATCGACGGCGTATTTGGCGCGCTCCTCTCGGACTCGTCGGCATTCGGGGGCAGCATGCTCAAGTTCGGCGGGGACGCGCTCCTCATCTTCTTCTGGGGCGACGACCACGGCCTGCGATCGTGCACCGCCGCCGCCGTGATGCAGGCGGGAATGCGCCGCGGGGGCACGGTTCGCACCTCTGCGGGGCCCGTCCGCCTGCGCATGTCGGTTGGGGTTCACAGCGCGCCGTTTGATTTCTTCCTCGTCGGGGAGACGCATCGCGAGTTGGTGGTGGCCGGGCCGGCGTCGACGCGCGTCGCGCAGCTGCAGAAACTTGCCCGGGCGGGTGAGATCATGGTCAGCCCGGAGACGTTCGGGACGCTGCCCAGGGGTTGGTTGGGCAGCCACCAGGATGAGGCCATCCTTCTGCAGCGGCCCGGACGCCGCGCCGATCGTGCGGAGCCCCCCCCGGTCGCCGCGGCGGAGGGGCTGAGCCAGTACATACCGGTGGCGCTGCGACAACAGCTCTCGGCCGGGCGGCTGGACCCCGAGCACCGCCAGGCCACCGTCGGTTTCGTACGGTTCAGCGGGGTGGACGAGATGCTCGCGGCGTCCGGGCCGGAGGACACGGCGGGGGCGTTGCACTCCCTGGTGTCCATGGCTCAACGCCAGCTCGAGGACGCCGGCGCCACGTTCCTGGGCACCGACGTGGACGCCGGCGGCGGCAAGATCATCGCGGTCGCCGGCGCACCCGACGCCCACGACAACAACGAAGAGCGGCTACTGCGAGCGCTGGGCGCGCTGATGGCCGGCGACCACCCCCTTTCGCTGCAGGCCGGCGTACACCGCGGGCGCGTCTTCGCGGGGGACGTCGGTCCCCGGTTCAGGCGCACTTACACCGTGATGGGCGACGTCGTCAACACCGCGGCAAGGCTTATGGCTCAGAGCGACCCGGGCGCGATGCTGACCACCGAGGAGACGCTCATTCGCTCGAGCACCACCTTCGTCACGGAGGAGCTGCCCGCGTTCATAGCCAAGGGCAAGGCGAGGCTGGTGACGCCCTTCCGAGTCGGGCCCGTTGCCGGCCGGCGCAGCGGGCGGGATGGCGACGATCTGCCGCTGACCGGGCGGGCGCAGGACCTGGGCACGCTGCTCGTTGCGGCCAGGATGGCGGCGTCCGGGCAGGGCTCGGTCATCCAGGTCACCGGCGAGGTGGGGATGGGTAAGTCGCGGCTGCTGAGAGAAATGGCGGCACAGGCCGCCGATTTCAAGGTCCTGTGGGCGGAGTCCAGTCCGTACGACGCGAACACTCCCTATTTCGTCATGGGCCAGTTCCTGCGCGGGGCGCTGGGCCTGCCCCCAGAACCCACCGCGGCGCAGTTGCGAGGACGCGTGCGGGCACTGTCGCCACAGCTCCTTCCCTGGTTGCCGCTGATCGCTGCCCCGCTTGGTATAGACGCGGGGTCCACGGAGGAGGTCCAACGCATCAACCCTGAGCGCCTTGCCGATCGGCTCGACCAGGTGATCGCGGAGGTCCTCGAGATCGCTGTTCCCAACCCTACGCTCTGGCTCGCAGATGACGTCCAGTGGGCTGACAGTGCGTCCGTGCGGATGCTCCAGTTCCTGTCCCGGGATGTGCGCCGGGCACCGTGGCTGATCTGCCTGGCCACCCGCGAAGCCGACGCCGCGGTGCGCGTGGCGCCGGATGCCGTAAACGTCCAACTCGGGCCGCTGGGGCCGGAGCACAGTCTCGCCCTGGTTCGCGCCGTGGCCGGCGGCCGGTTCCTGCCGGACCAGGCCGAGGGGGTCGCCAACCGGGGGGCCGGGAACCCCCTGCTGCTGCGAGAGTTGGCATCCGCCGCGTTGCGGTCGGCCGATGCGGGGTCCCTACCAGACTCCGTCGAGGCGCTCATCGCGGCCAAGATCGACGGCCTGCCGCCCGAGGATCGCACTCTGCTCCGGGTGGCCTCGGTCTTCGGCACCCGCGTCCCGCCGGTCCTGGCGGCGACGGTGGCTGACAGCGACGGCACATGGGAACGCCTCGGCGACTTCGTCATCATGGACCGGGGAGAGCTGCGCTTCCGACAGCCCCTGTTCCAGGAGGTGGCTTATGAAGGGCTGTCTTTCCAGCGCCGGCGGCGTTTCCACGAGGCGGCGGCGGTAATCCTCGAGGCCCAGACGAAGGACCCCACCGGGCTGGCCGACCAACTTTCGGTGCACTTCACGGCGGCGCAGCGCTGGGGCGAGGCGTGGCGCTACTCGCGCCTGGCCGCCCAAAACGCCAGCGCGGCCTTCGCCCATGCCGATGCCGCCGTGTTCCAGCGGCGGGCGATCGCCGCGGCACGACGGCTGCGGACCGTGCCCGCGGCCGAGCTGAGCGCGGCGTGGGAAGAGCTGGGCGAGGCGACGCGCCTCACCGGTAGGCTCGACGAGGCGCGGCAGGCCTATGGCAGGGCGCGTCGCCTCGCGGACGGTGCCGCTGCGGAGAGGCTTTCCGTCCTGTATATGCGGGAGGGCGCCGTCCGATTCCGGCAGTCGCGGTTCACCGCCGCGCAGCGCTGGTACCGACGGGCGCTCCGGCTGGCCGGCGAGGGGGGCGTGAACCCCGCCGTCGTCAGCCAGCTGAAGGCCTACTCGGCGCAGGTGGCCTACCGGCGCGGGCGGTACGCTGAGGTGCTCCGCCTCACCGACGATGTCGCTCGCGCGGCCGAGGCGGACCAGGACCGCAGCGGGCTGGCGATGGCTTACCACATGCGGGCACTCGCGCTGCAGGCCATGGGCGACCGCGCCGCGGTCGATTATTACGACCGCGCCCTCCCGCTCTACGAGGAGACCGGGGACATCGCCAGGGGCAGCGCGATCGTGAACGACCTGGCCACGAACTTCCACGGCGCCGGCCGCCTACCGGAGGCGCTGGCGCTCTTCATCAAAAACCGAGAGGCCTTCCAGAGGCTGCGGAATGTTCCCAACGCGGCCCTGGTAAGCACCAACGTGGGGGATGTGCTGGTGGACATGGGACGGTTCGACGAAGCCCTGGGCTACCTGGAGGAGGCGTCCGCGACCCTACGCACCGCGGGCCACTACTACGCCATCAACGCTGACCTGGTCATGGCCAAGCTCTTCGCGAGGCGCGGCGAGTTCCAGCGCGCCGACGAACTGCTGACGGAGGCGGAGCGCGGGTTGGCGCGATCCGGGATGCCGGCCGGCGCGGCCGCGACGGTGAGGATCGAGGCGCTGCTCCTGGCGGGGCGTGGCGCCGATGCCCTGCAAACCATCACCCAGGATGCGGAACTGGCAGCGCAGGCGCCCGCAGTATGGTGGGGCTACGCCCTGGCCCAGGCCGGACGTCTCGCCGAAGCCTCGAACTACTTCGACCGGGCTATCGCGGAGGCGCGGGACGCGGGCAACGCACACGAGCTTGCCACTGCGCTGGAAGCGCGGGCTCGATTCGACGGCTTTGCGGGCGAGGCCGGGGGGCCGGCCAGCGCGGAAGCGGCGGAGATCTACGCCGCCCTGGGGGTGGTCAGCATCCCCGTCTACCCGGTGTCCCCCGCTTCCTGACTCCCCGCGGTCTAGCCGACCTCGATCAGCACCTTGATCGCCGTGCGCTCGTGCATGGCCTTGTACCCGGTGCCGATGTCTTCCAGTGGAATTGCCAGGTCAAGCACCGGTGAAGGATCCAGCCGACCAGCAACGACGTCGGCAAGCAGTTCTGGGATATAGGCGCGAGCGGGTGCCACCCCCCCCCGGAGGGCGACGTTCTTTCCGAACATGGCGCGGATGTTGACCTTCTCGATACCGGCGGGGACGCCGACGAAGCCCACGATCCCGCCTGGCCTGGCCACGTCCACGGCGAGGTCCATGCTGGCCTGGTAGCCGACCGCCTCGAGCACCGACGCCGCTCCACCTGAGGTCATTTCCTTGATCATCGTGGCGGCGTCCGGGTCGGTCGAGTCGACGACGTCCGTCGCGCCGAATTTCCGGGCGATTTCGAGGCGCGCAGGGTGATGCCCGACCGCGATGATGCGCTCCGCCCCGAGGCGGTGGCTGGCGAGGACTCCGCAGAGCCCCACGGCCCCATCTCCAATGACCACGGCGGTACTCCCTGGACCAACGCCGGCGCTGACGGCTGCGTGGTGACCGGTGGGGAGGACATCGGTCAGGGGCGCGGCGGCGCGCATGATCCTGGCATCGCCGGCAACCTCGGGGGAGACCTTGACCAGCGTTCCGTCGGCCCAGGGGACACGCACGGCCTCCGCCTGCCCACCGTCGTAGTCGCGGCCGCCCCAGCCGCCACCATGCACGCACGAGGTCTGCAGTCCCTTCTGGCAGAACTCGCAGGTGCCATCGCTGAACGCGAATGGAGCGATGACGAAGTCGCCGACCTGCAAATCATGAACGTCCTTGCCTACCTCTTCGACCACGCCGCAGAACTCGTGCCCTGTGCGGTATCCAGCCTGCCACTGCGCCGTACCGCGGTAAAACCAGAGGTCGGACCCGCAGACGCATGCGTGGGTGACGCGCACAACCGCGTCAGTGCGCTCCTGGATCGAGGCGTCGGGAACATCGTCGACCCGAACGTCGAAGGGAGCGTGAAAAACCGAGGCGCGCATGGCCTAAAGGCTATCAGCGGTGGGTTGCCCATCTGCCGCTGACCTGGTCGCGCAGCACCGAACTGCACTCCCTCGGTGAGGCAGTGCTCTTCAGCGACCGAGGGATCGACGAGTAAGAATTCGCTGGCGCGACTAGCGAGATCTCAGTTCAGCCTCCGGCCGTGAGCGGGTCACGCGGCGCGAATGTGCTCGCCGCGGATTCAGACCTGAACTGGGTCTGGTACAGGTGGGCATACACGCCTGACTTTCGAACCAGCTCAACGTGGGTGCCGACGTCCACCACGCGGCCCGCGTCGAGGACCACGATCTGGTCTGACTCCAGGATGGTCGAGAGGCGATGGGCGATGACCAGCGAGGTCCGGCCGCGCAGTGCGGCTGCGAGCGCCTCCTGCACCAGGGCCTCGGTCTCGGAGTCGAGGTGCGAAGTCGCTTCGTCCAGGATCACGATTTGCGGGTCCTTGAGAAGGACACGGGCGATCGCTATGCGCTGCTTCTCGCCGCCCGAGAAGCGATAACCGCGTTCGCCGACGATCGTTTCGTAGCGCTCGGGCAACCGCTCGATCAGGTCCGCCAGGCGGGCGGCGGTACACACCGCATGGAGCTCTTCGTCCGTCGCACCCGGCCGAGCAAGGCGGAGGTTGGCGGCGATAGTCTCATGAAAGAGGAATGGATCCTGAGGGACCACGGCGATCGAGCGGGCGAGCGAGTCCAGGCCCACTTCCCGGATGTCCTGGCCGTCGATGCGGATGCAACCCTCAGTGACGTCGTACAGACGCGGCACGAGGTGCGAGAGGGTCGTCTTGCCGGCGCCCGAAGGACCCACGATGGCGCTCATTCGTCCCCCGGGGAGCATCAGGTTTATGTCCCGCAGGATCCAGTCGGACGGCTCGCGGCTCAACTCGGCGGCGTCGTCGGCCTCGAGGGACTTGAGGGATACCGTGGCCGGCGCGGGGTAGCGGAAGGAAACGCCCTCGAAGGTCACCGCGGCATCGCCAACGGCCAGCTCCGGCGCGCCCGGACGGTCCGAGATGGCACGAGGGAGATCGAGTACCTCGAAGACCCGGTCGAAGGACACCAGCTGCTGGGCCATGTTCACCCGGGTCGAGGCGAGGTCGATGATCGGCACATACAGGCGCTGGACGTAGGCCGCGAGGGCGACGAGCGACCCGACCGACATGGCGTGGTGCAGGACAGCCGCACCTCCGATGCCGTACACCGCAACGATGGCAACTCCCGCGGCAAGCGACATGCTCGCCCCGAAGGCGATCTGCAGGACGCTGAGCCGGATGCCCTGGTGACGCATCGTTGCGGTCCGCCGATCGAACTCGGCGAGCTCAGCCTTCGGGTTTCCAAACAGTTTGACCAGCAGCGCGCCGGCGGTGTTCAGCCGCTCGGCGGTCATGGCCTGCATATCCGACCATTTCTTGAGGTAGTCGCGGTAGATGGTACGGGTGCGTCGACTGATTAGTTCGCCGGTTCCGATCAGGAGGGGCGCGAGCGCCAGTGTGACCAGCGTGACCTGCCAGCTGAAGCTGACCATGAAAGCCAGGGTGACAAGGACGGTCAGCAGGTCGGTGAATACCGAGGACAGGGTCCCGGTGAACAGGTTCTGGGCCTGGTTGACGTCCTGGCCGATGCGGCTCTGGACCTTGCCCGTCTGCGCACGGGTGAAGAACGCGAGGGGCATCCGCTGGAGGTGGTCATAGAGGACCGAGCGGATGCGCACGATGATGTTCCAGCCGACGATATTGCTCAGCCACCCCGCGCCCACGACCGCCGCTGTCTGGGCCACCTGGAGCGCCAGCAGCAGCAGCACCAGGCGCAGCAGCAGGGGCAGGTCCGGGTGCAGGATGGCGTCGTTGATGATGCTCCGGTAGACCAGCGGTGGGATTACCGCGAGGAGCGTCGACAGAAGGGTCAGGCTCACGTATGCGCCGAGTTGGCGGCGATCCTGTCGCACGAACTGCCAGGCGCGGCCCAGCGCGCGCAGGTTCGCTCCCTTCAGCTTTTCCGGGTCGGCATAGAGCGACTGCCAGTAACTCAAACCCTGTCCCTCCTTCCCCGCCCAGTTGGACCCGCACCGAGAGAATACGCCGTCATCGTCAGACGGCCAGGGGCTACTGCGTGTTGTTCTTCGTCACCCCGAGGGGCTAGCGGTGATCCCGCTTCCTACGACCTTCAGCAGCCGGTGGAAGCGAGCTGGGCGGCGAGCTGGTGCTCCGGGGCAAACCCGTAGTTGACGGCCGCAACGGTGCCGTCCCGTCCAAGGACGACCGTCGAGGGCAGGCTGAGGACCCCAAATCGCTTCACCAGGGCACCCTGCCGGGCGGCGTCCAGTTCCACTACGCGCAGCCCGCGGGGACCAGCATCCCTGAGGCGGTCCAGTGCCGGCTTCTGACGATGGCGGCAGTCGCTGCAGTATTCGCCGGTGAAGAAGAGCACGGTTGGCTGGCCGGCGCTGAGGCCGGGCTCACGAACCTGGTTCACCCGGCGAGCGGCGCGCAGGCGGGACCAGGCCGGCACCAGCAGCCACGCCAGGGCCATCGCCGTCAGGAGCGCGGCCAGCACCGCGACCCGAACAACCAATCGTCAGACCCGGTGCCGCAGCAGGTTCACCCGGTGCAGCTGGAAATAGACCTGGCAACCAACGCAGAAGTCGAAGGCAAAGTTGACGAAAGCGAGGACAATCACGATCCACGTCAGGACCCATCCGGCCGGCGTCAGTCCCAGTAGGAAGGCGGCGCTGGCCGCAACCAGGAAGGCGCCCCCGACACCCTGCGCGAATACGTGTGGTGCCGGGTCCTCCTGGACCACGTTGGGCTTGACCAGGCCCCTCGGCTTGAGGAAGTTCAGGTAGAGCTGGCGGAAGGCGGACAGCGAGGGGCGGGCAACCCCGAGCAGCATGATCGCGGCAACCATAGGGACCAGGAGCCACGCCAGCCGCACCTGCAGCACGAAGCCAAGCGCGAACGCCAGCAGGTCGATGCCGATGATGATGACCTGTCCGACCTTGAGGACGCTGCGGTCAAACGCCTGTGCTGCCACCGATTCCCTCCTTCCGGATCCCTGTCATGGGAAATCCAACTAATCCGGTAGGGATTCTAATCCCAGAGCCTCTAAGGGTGGCTTTCGGAGCGCTCCTCAGGCCGAGGCGGCCGCCGCGGCCTGCTGCAAACCGAGCTCCACCACGGCGGTCTCGCGCATCTTGAACTTCTGGATCTTTCCCGTGACGGTCATGGGGAACTCGTCGACAAACTTCCAGTAACGCGGGATCTTGTAGGTCGCGATCTGGTTCCGGCAGAACCCGGCCAGGTCATCGCCGCTCACTGACGCGCCCTCGCGCAGCTTGACCCACGCCATGACCTCCTCGCCGTACTTGACGCTTGGCACGCCGATGACCTGGACGTCGGATACATCCGGGTGGCGGTAGAGGAATTCCTCGATTTCGCGCGGATATATGTTCTCCCCACCGCGAATGATCATGTCCTTGATCCGGCCCACGATGTTCACATATCCCTCGTCGTCCATGGTCGCCAGGTCGCCAGTGTGCATCCAGCGACCGGCGTCGATCGCCCGCCGCGTGGCCTCATCATCGTTCCAGTAGCCCAGCATCACCGAGTAACCGCGGGTGCACAGCTCGCCGCTGGCGCCGCGAGGAACCACCGCGTTGGTCTCGGGATCGACAACCTTGACCTCCAGGTGGG
This sequence comes from Candidatus Dormibacteria bacterium, assembly GCA_046262515.1. Classification (GTDB taxonomy): domain Bacteria; phylum Chloroflexota; class Dormibacteria; order DASZGP01; family DASZGP01; genus JAXDLW01. The sequence continues at coordinate 24,410 of JBHEMP010000021.1, forward strand.
GATGTACGCGGCCTGTGGTCGCCACTCGCTTCTCCAGGGGGTCGTCCATCGTGCTCTGCGTGGACACCGGCGAGGTCTCCGTCATGCCGTAGCAGATGGTCACCTGCTGCATGTGCATCAGCGACTGGACCTTTTTCATCACCTCCACCGGGCACGGCGACCCGGCCATGATCCCGGTGCGAAGCGTCGAGAAGTCGAATCTGGAAAAGTCCGGGTGGTCCAACTCGCCGATGAACATGGTCGGCACGCCATACAGCGCGGTGCATTTCTCGTCCTGGACG
>JBHEMP010000022.1:0-7414 GCA_046262515.1 Candidatus Dormibacteria bacterium
CGTTGAACCTGCCCGCCGGGGGCAGCTCCCCGGGGAGCCCGGTGCGTCGTGAGAGCCAACCGCGCATCCACGCCCGGTCGTCGCGAGACCACAGGTCGACCTCCTCGACGTCAACCGCCAGCCGGCGCCGGTCGCCGCCGATGACCACGACCAGGGGCAGCAGGACCGACCCGAAGCCCCCGATCCAGTGCAGCACCCGCAGAACCTCGCGGCTGCCAAAGAACTTGGCCGTGCCCGGCAGGAACAGCGCGATGCCGGTGACGACAGCCAGCATGAGCGGGCCCGCCACTGCCCAGTGAAGCCAGCGCTCAGTTCGGTTGAAGCGTTCGACCCGGGCGCCCGGGGTGCTACCTGAGGTAGGCATCGACGTCATAGCCGCGCTGCTCCCAGTACCCCACCTGCTGCGCGCCGGTCAGGCGAATCCTCGAAACCCACTTCACCCCCTTGTACCCGAATATGAACGGCACCACGAGGCGCAGCGCCGCGCCCCGGTCCTGGGTCAGGGGAGCGTTGTTGAGGCGGTGCGCCAGCATCACCTCCGGACGCCTGGCCTCGACCAGGGACAGGCTGTCGACGTAGACGCCGTCCCCACTGTCGAAGCTGACCGCCCTCGCCTCCGCGGTGGGGCGGGCCAGGTCCAGCAGCGTGGACACCAACGGGCCGTGCCAGCGCTGCTTCTCCACTTTCCAGCCGGTCACGCACATGTAGTCGTGCACCTGCTCCGACTGGGCCAGTGCCAGCAGGTCTGAGAACTTCAGGGTCAGCGGGTTTTCCACCAGGCCGTCGATGCGCAGGTCCCAGTTCTTCCCGTCGAACTCAGGCACCGCGGAGGAGACGGTGTAGTAGTAGAAGCCGTCCTGGGGTATGAAGGCCTTGAGCGGTCCCAGTTGCCCCAGGCCACCGACAAGCTTCCCGCCGCCGGCAGCGGCGACGCCTCCCGCGGCCACCAGGCCCAGGAACATGCGCCTACCGATGTGTTGCCGGCCGGGAGTTTCCATGATTCAGACAATCGTGCCACCCGACCATCTATTCGCCGCGCTCCCTTATTCTCATTGGGTGTTCGGACGTACCAGGTCCCTGCCCATCCCGCGCTTCCTGCCCGCGAGTTGCGAGCAGTGCGGTGGGCGCCTCGAATGGAAGGTGGTCAGTTACCACGACCCCGTGATCAGGGTCGACAAGGTCGACCACTACGAGGCCACGGATGGTGCGGGTCATGTGCATTTGCGTGACGGGCGTGGCCAGGCGGTCGAGCCCGCCGTGGAAAACCTTGCGCCCGACCGTTCCGAGTTCGCCAACAGCCCCCAGGGTCCCCAGCCCTACACCGGTTTCCTGGAGTTCGTCCAGCAGGAGCGGGCCAAGGCGGAGGCGCTGAAGGCGGCCCAGGCCAAGAAACTCGCCGATGCCGCGGCGGCGGCCCAGGCACCGACGGAGGCCCCTGCCGGGGCCTGACGGGCGCGCCGCCACGCTCTCAGCGCGGCGGGATTGGCTGGGGAGGCAGGAGTCGAACCTGCAATCTTCTCGTCCAGAGCGAGCTGCCTTACCATTTGGCCACTCCCCAAGGACCGTTTCGGCCGTCGGCCGAAAAAGCTCCCGAATTATAGGGTGAGCCCGATGCAACAACTTTGCGTCAGTGCCGCGCGTATGGTTGTCATCGTCCACAGTTAATGTGATACTCAAACTATAAATAGAACGTAGTGCTCAAGTTACAAGGGGTGCTTGTTAGCAGGGAGGCTGCGCACATGCCAAGACGGCGACCACCAATAGACATCTTCACTTTCCCGGTGCCCGAGAAGGTCAGGGCCGTGGGGGCCCGTTGCCCCGCGTGTGACGCCATGGGCGAGCCCTACGGGGAGGTGGGTGCCCGGATGGTGTTCAAGTGCACAGGCTGCAACGTTCGTTTCAAGGGACCGGCCACGGCTGATGTCCTGCGGCTGCAGGCTCGGGGTCGGACCGCCTAGCCGGGATCGGCGGATCCGGGGTTAACCCCGTTCTCGCCGCGAACCCAGGACGGCGATCGCGTGGTCGATGCGCGCCTCGCATTCCGCGGCTCCAAGAATCTCGGTGGATTCCGTCAGCGGGGGGGTGACCCGCCGGCCGGTGAGCGCAACACGGGCCAGCATGAAGACGTCGCCGGCCTTGAGGTTCGCGGCTGCCGCGATGGCGCGGGTGGGCTCCTCGATCGCCTCGCCGACCAGGCCGGCGGCGAAGACCTCGCGGAGACGTTCCAGCGCCTCGATGCCGGCGTCGAGCGCCGCAGCCGGTTCGAGCCCCTTGAGACGCGGCATGACTTCATCGGGCAGGTCGCCCGGCCGCTCGACGAAGAACCGCAGCAGGTCAGTTGCGTCGGTGAGACGTTGAAGCCGTTCCTGGACGAGGGGCGTCACCCGCTCCAGCAGCTCGTCGCTCAACATCGGCACAAAAGGACGCAGCGCCACCGCCAGGTCTGACGTTGCCATGGCCCGTATGTGGCGCCCATTGATACTGTCCAGCTTGGCCTGGTCGAAGACGGCCGGGCTGACCTGCACCCGCGAGAGGTCAAAGGCCTGCACCAGCCCTTCCAGCGTGAAGTGGTCATCGCCTGAGCCGGGCGCCCACCCCAGCAACGCCAGGAAGTTGATCATCGCCCCCGGCAGGTAGCCCATGTCGCGGTATTCCAGCAGCGAAGCCGCCCCGTGCCGCTTTGACAGCTTGGCCTTGTCCGGGCCGAGGACAAGGGGCAGGTGGACGAAGATTGGCGGCGCCCAACCCAGCATCGCATAGAGCAGGACATGCTTCGGCGACGAGGCCAGCCACTCAGTCGCGCGGATGACGTGGCTGATCTCCATCAGGTGGTCATCGACCGTGCTGGCCAGGTGATAGGTCGGGAAGCCGTCTGACTTCAGCAAAACCTGGTCATCCTGGCTGCCGTTGTCGAACTCCACCGGCCCGCGGACCATATCCACGACGACGGTCTGGCCGTCTGGAATCCGCATGCGCACCACGTGCGGGTCCCCGCGCTCCAACCTGGCAGCGACTTCCTCCGCGGGTAGGGTGAGGCAGTACCGGTCGTACCTGCTCGGCTGCCTCATCCGGTTCTGCTCCTCCCGCAGCGCGTCCAGCCGCTCCCTGCTGCAGAAGCACGGATAGGCAGCCCCCGACGCCAGCAGGCGGTCAACCTCTGCCCGGTATATCTCGAGGCGCTCGGACTGGAAGTAGGGAGCATGCGGACCGCCTCGGTCCGGCCCCTCATCCCACTCCAGTCCCAACCATTGGATCCCGTCGATGATCGACTCGAGGCTGCCTTCGCCAAAGCGGGCGCGGTCGGTGTCCTCGATCCGAAGGATGAAGGCTCCCTCCATGCGGCGAGCGAAGAGGTAGTTAAAGAGGACGGTGCGGGCGTTGCCGAGGTGCAGCGCGCCGGTGGGACTCGGGGCGTAACGGACGCGGACGCTCATGTCAGGCGGATTTTGCCCGCTCCGACTTGATTTGCCGCAGCTCCACCGCGAGTTCCATGCCGGCGGCCTCCGCCAGGGCCTGCAGGCGGCCCGGCCGCTCCTGTGCCTCGGCGGCATGAAGGAACGCTTGCACGGCGGCTCCCCTCATGGTCTTCGGTACGGCGACCAGGATGGCCTCGGCGCAGGCTTCCGCGGCGGCGCGGCGCGGAGCCGCGTCGACGAAGGTGACGACCGCGTCCAGGCCTCGCTGCGCCGCCGACTCGCGCCGGGCGAGTGTGGCGGAGCCGAGTCGGCGCGCGCGTTCGACCTGGCGCCCCGGGCGCGCGCCGCCTGTCACATCGGCCGGTCCCGGGGGTTCCCCCACCGGCGTAAAGGACCGCGCCGTCGCCTCGGACCGCGCTCGCAGTCGCGACCTTCTCCGCAGCAAAGCCTCCTGCGCAACGAAGCCCGCGAGGCCGGCGGGAATTCCAATCGCCAGGGATACCGGCAACGAGAGGGCTGGGAATGGCACCGGACAATTGTCGCCGACATCACGGCGCTCGAACTTGTGACACCAAACCCGTTCTCTTATTCGCCGTCCGATGTGACAATGCGGACACACTCGCCGGGGAACGGGGTCGGCAATCGTCTGAACCTACGCACAGCGACACACCCATTGGGGATCGTCTGCGCACACGTGAACAAGGCACCACAGGAGGAAGCAGTCAAGTGAGAGGAACACCACGCCGCATGGCTCGGCTGGCCACAGCGGCTGGCATCGCGGGCATATTAATCGCCGGAGCAGCGCCAGCGCTCGCTGCGAACAACATCTCGTACTACTCCGGCAACGCCTCCGCGATGGCGGTCCACGCGACCGTTGACCCCAGCGCCGTGCTGGACGTCCGTCTCGGCGCGCTGCAATCTGCCCTCAGCGGGCTGAACGCGGTGCCTGTGACAGGCACCGCGACCGGCCTCGGGACCTTTCTCAACAACCAGATCGGCGGCACTCTCCAGAACGCCACCCAGCCGATTGAAGTGATCGTCGACCGCGCCAGGGTCGCGGGTACCTCCGCCAAGGGGACCGACCTTACCGGGGGAAACGCGACCTCCACCGCCGTCAGCATCCAGGCGGCTTCACTTGCCCAGCAGGTCAATCTCCTGCAGGCGGCGCTCCAGGACATTCCACTCGGCACGGTCAAAGCACTGCGCACCGCCCTCGCGCCCATCATCGCCGCGGATTCCACCGGGACCCTGCAGACCGCGTTCAACATCGCGCTCCCGCAACTCGCGGCCCCGGTCAGCGGCGCGCTTGGCGATCCCACGGTGAACCTCCTCCAGGAGGTGAACGTCAACTTCCCTAACTCGTCCACTGGCAACCTGACGACCGTCGGCGGACCCGCCCTGCTCACCCCCGAGTCATCACTGAAGCTTCAGCCCTTCAGTGCCCACGCCATACCCAGTGACGCGCAGGCCTCCAACTCCGTGGACAACCTCGCCCTCGTGCCCACCGGCAAGCTCGGCGTCCCCAGTCCCCAGCAGTTGGTGGCGTCGCTCACGGCGGTGACCACGGCGCTCAACGGTGTCGAGTCGGCACTTACGGCGACAACCGGGACGCTTCCCACCGCTTCGGTTACCGGCCCGGTCACCAACCAGGTCTTCACCGCACTCAACCCGGTCGTCGCGACCGTCACGGGTACCGCGTCGACCACCCTCACCAGCACCGACCTGAGCGCGGTCAACACGCTCATCAACGCCCTGAACGGGGTCATCGATGCCCTCAGCGGCCTCAACGGTGTGAGCCTCAACAGCCTGGTTGCCGATAACGGCGCCAATGCCGTCAGCAATGTGTCCCGCGGCAAGAGCAGCCCGGACGTCACCGCCAGCAGCGTCGGCCAGGTTGCGCACGTCAGCGTCCTTCACCTGAACGACAGCCTGCTGACTCAGCTGCTGGTCTCCAGCGGCCTGCTGCAGGGCACCGAACTGGTGTCGGTTGACGCGATCAAGGCGACCGCGAACGTGACGCTGGGGAGCCACAAGACCCAGACGGCCACGGGTACCCTCGGCGACGTCAAGGTCCTGGGCAAGTCCCTGACCAGCTATGTCCCGAGCATCAATGGAAAGGATGTTTCGATGGATGCCCTCCTGCCCGAGGGCACCACCTGCACCATCAATCTCCCCGGGAAGAGCAGCTGCAACAATTACCCCCTCGACATTGTGCCGGCGGCGGTGAGCGATGCCCTGGGCTCCCTGCAGAGCACACTCGGCAACTCCATCCCCGTCCCGACGCTGCTGACGGTCACACTGCGTCGCGGGGCACCGGTGTACGACACCAGCGGCAACGACAAGGTCGGAAGCGCCGCGATCACCGTCCTCGACGTCGCCGCGAGCCTGAACTGCGACGCGGTCGGCAAGATCGCCGGCATGCTGCCCACGGGCAGCGCGCTCAGCAGCAGCGTCGACCTTCACTTCGCGGCCTGCGGCGCCGGCCTCAACCCCGCCGCCCAGGCAAATACCGCCGGGACCGCCCACACCGCGGGCGCCTCGCACGCCATGGTGAACAAGGCGGGCACCGCACCGTTGGCCGACGTGGCCTTCGGGGTCGCCGCTGCGGACCTCACCCTGGACAGTTCGATCACCCCGTCGGGCAACCCGTCGGGCCCGCTACCCCCGACCACCGGGAACGACGTCCTGATCCTCGCCGGGCTTGCCCTGGCCGCCCTGGCCGGTGGTGTCGCCCTGCAGGTTCGCAAGGCTCGCGCCTAAGTCATATCGGAATTTGGAGGGGGCCGCCGCCGTGAGGCGCGGCCCCTTTCCCTTTAAGTGTCTTTACCGCTTCAGCACTCATTAGGCCGTCCCGGTCTCTAACCTGAAACAATGGCCAACCTCTCGCTCACGCGGCTCTTCAGCTGGCTTCTGATGGGCACCGCCCTCAGCCTGGCGCTGTTCGCCGGCAGCAACGCCGCCTTTGATGTCACAAGCCAGGGCGAACTGGCCAGGGCGTGGGACGGCTCGCACCACCCCGGAACCGGTGGGCCGCCCCAGGCCGAGGGGACAGGGGCCGCGGTCGGCGCCGGGCTACTCACGGTATTGCGGCCGCGCCTCGCCGTGGGTCAGCCGCTGGCCAAGCTGGTCATCCCAGCGGCCGGCAACTGGAGGGGCATCGTCCTGGAGGGCACGGACGACCGCGTTCTCTCCGGCGGACCCGGGCACCTGGTGGGCACCGCCTACCCGGGAGAGCCGGACAACATGGTGGTCTCCAACCACAACACGTACTCCATGCAGTTCGCCAGCCTGAAGGTGGGCGACCAGATGATCGTGGACACCGACTACGGCCACTTCGTCTACCGCGTCAGCGGCTTCCGCACCGTTTCCGCCAACGATCGCCGGGTCACCGGTCACACCAACCGTGCCGTTTTGACCTTCACCACCTGCTATCCCCTGTGGGCCGGGGCCTTCGCCAAGGAGCGGTACGTCATCACCGCCGACGAGGTGTCCTCGTGAGGCGGCTGGTCCGGGTCGTGCTCGTTCTCGCGGTCGCCATGGGGCTCGCGGGAATAGTGGGGCTTGCCTCGAGCTACGGCCCGGCTCCTACGATCACCGGCCTCAGCGCTCACGTGGTGTCCCCCTCCCAGGATCTCGTGGTGAGCGGGTACTCCTTTTCCAGTGACCAGTTTCCCAACGACTGCGCTTCTGCGGTCGGCGGCCTGCCGACGGTGCATTTCGCGCCCCTGAATGGTGCGCCCGTGCTGGATGCGCAACCCGCGGGTAGCGACCGTGAGCACTGTACCGACTACAGCGTCCACGTCGCCGTTCCGGGCGGTTTCACCGGGGCCGCCCGGGTTAGCCTCACCGATCCCAGCGGTCAGCCGTCAAACAACAACATGGTCGTCACGCTTGTGCCCCAGGCAGGCCTGTCTCCCTCCGCGGGCCAGACCGGGGTCACAAGTTCGCTCCGAGGCTCCGGCCTGCGACCGCCGACGCTGGCCGTCGTCAATGGCAGC
>JBHEMP010000023.1:0-11822 GCA_046262515.1 Candidatus Dormibacteria bacterium
GTGGCGATCGCGGCGCCCATCGCGCGGCCGAACAGGGGGCTGGATTGCGGGATGAGGACCAGGTTGAGGGCCACGTTGACGACCAGGCTCAACACCGCCAGGCGGGTCGACTCACTCTGCCGGCCCATCGCGTTGAGGGTGTAGATGAAGGTGTTGTTCACGAAGAGGAACAGCACACTCACCCCCAGGACGCGAAGGATGGGCACCGCGTCGTGGCCGGCGCCGATGTAGTTCCGGCCCGCGCCATAGCGCAGGATGGGCTCGGCCAGCACCACCAGGGTCACTGCGGTTGGTACGGCGGCAATGGCCAGCATCCGGTAGGCCTTGGTGGTCACGCCCGCCAGCCGCTCCGGGGTCTCGTGGTAGATCCGGCTGAGCGCGGGGTAGACCGGGTCCATCAGCGCCTGGGGCACAAAGGTTGCCGCATCGAGGAACTTGTAGGCAGCTGCGTAGAGACCAACCGCGACGAGCGCCGCCCTCGCATCAAGCCCGCCCAGGCTGACTCCCAGGACTTTGATGAGGGGCTGGTCAACCTTGTAGTACAGGGTGCTGATGATGAAGCTGAGCGCAAAGGGAAGGCTCTCTCGGGCCAGCATGGAAAGGCGGGCGAACTGGAGGTCGAAGCGGAACCGGTGGCCCAGCCGGGTAACCGCGACCACGCAGGAGAAGAGAACCGTGAACCACCACGAGGCGGCGTACGCCCAGATGTAGAAGTACCACTCGAGGTGGAGGCTGGCGCAGAGCACCACCCCGGCGAAGAGCACCAGGGTCTCGCCAATGGTGGTGCCCGCCTCGTAGCGCAGGTCGCCGACAGCGTAGAACACCGCCCGCGTCTGGTTGGCGAAGCTGGCGCCGAGCATCAGCGCCAGCGTGGGCAGCAGGCCCGCCCCGAGCGAGTCGGGAACGACCACCCGCACGGCCACCAGCAGGATGACGAACGCCGGCACCGCCATCACCAGCTTGAGGCTGAGGATGCTGTTGAGGTAGGGGGTCAGAAGCGCGCGGTCCCTGGCCGCCTCGCGGATGAAGAGCGGTCGGAGGCCGATGTCGATGACCACGCTGACCAGGGAGGAGATGACGACCAGCAGGCTGAAGCGCCCGTAGTTCTCGTTGTTGACACTGCGCAGGATGAGCAGGAAGACGTAGAAGGTCAGCACCCGCGAGCCGAGGCGCGAGCCCACCACCAGGGCGGTGTTGCGCACCGTGCGGGAGGCCAGGCTCATCGCCGCCCGGGGAGCCTAGCCGGCCCAGTGCCCGGTGACGAACCGGCTCAGGAGCAGCAGCGCCAGCGGGAGCTGGGCGACGACGATCAGCGGGCGCAGCCAGGTACGCCGCTCGGTCATGATCGCCAACCCGAGGAAGATTGGAAAGAGCACGGCCAGGTGCCTTCCGTTGGAGGCCAGGCTGGTGTTGAAGGTGAAGACCGCCAGGAGCAGCGCCAGGAGGACGCCGTAGGTCGGCCTGACGCGGCGATAGACGCAGACGGTCATCACTGCCAGCACCAGCAGCGCGAGGGTGTCGACGCTGTTGATGAAGCGAACCCCGAGCTTGCGTGCGGGGTCGAAGATGTAAGCAACCTGGGCCAGCGGAAGGCCTAAGGCACGCTCCCAACCGCGCTGGGCTTTGAGGAAACGGAGCGGATCGCCCAGGACCACCTGCTGGTAGATCATCCACGCTCCCAGCGCCGTGATGACCGGCACCCAGGTTGCCAGAAGGCGGGGTAGATGGCGGCGGCGGATGGAGCTGGGAATGCCTCCGCCCCACTCGATGGCCTCCAGGCTGATAGGGATGACGAGCAGGATGAACACAATCTTGGCCAGCAGGGCCACCCCTACAAGGATGCCCGCCACCCACCAGGCGCGGCGACGCGCCGCCAAAAAGGCGCCCACCGCGCACAGCAGCACCAGCGACTCGGCATAGCCGGTGCCGAGGAAGAAGGCGAAGGGGTAGGCCAGCAGCAGCACCAACGTCCAGCGGGCGACCGACGCGTCGTGGTCATCACGGACGAGGATGTAAAGGGCCGCGAGCGCCAGCAGCAGGAACACCGCGCTGACCAGGACCCCGGTGGCGCCCGCGGGCAGGCCCACCGCCCCGCCGGCACGAAGCAGTAGGGGCATGGCGGGCGGGAAGGCGGCGCCGTCGTGGGCCCGGCCGCCCGTGACCACGTGGCCGAGCGCGCGGTACCCCTTTGCGGCGATGTCGCTGAACCAGTTGAAGTCCCACTGGCTCCAGACTCGGTAGGTCACCGAGGGGTCACTCAGCGCCTGCCCTGGCGCGCTCCCGCGGTATGCCGCCGCCAGCCCGACCAGCTCGGTCAGCACCCTGAAGACCGCGAACGCCGCCGCGGCGGCGACGAGCCCTTCCCGCCAGGACGTCCGGGGGGTGGTGCTGATCACTCCTTTTCCGTCACGCGGTATTCGAGGTAGAAGCCGAACATCAGCCGCGACTGCGATTCCAGGGCCGGGAAGACGCTGAAGAAGAGCCCGACGAGCGGATACAGCAGGATCTCGACGTACGACTTCACCCGCCTCAGCAGCGACCAGTCCGGCGGTCGTGGGGGAACCAGCTTCTCGTCGACGTAGACCAGGAAGCCAACCGTCACCAGCGTCAACGACAGGATCACCCCGGAGGCGATCCCGAGATCATCAGCCATCCCCGTGAGCGAATAGTCGTATGGGCCGACGATGTGGATGCCGGTCCAGTTGGAGAGGATCGCCAGGTACCCGGGGATGCTGGCCCCGAAGAGCAGCAGCAGCGGCATGCCCACCCACATCAGGTGGTTGAAGACCAGCATGAGGAAACGGTGGATGCGCAGGCCGAGTGGGATCTCGGGGTGGGTCATCATATTCAGGAAGACGAAGGGGATGTCGGAGACGCCCCAGGCCCAGCGCTTGATCTGGCTGTACTGCGAGGCGTGCGTGCCCGAGTAGGTGCGCGCGCGGGGACAGTCACCGTAGATCGGCATCGGGACACCCACCATCCGAAGGCGTTCCCCGTAGCGGAAGAAACAGCGCCAGAAGAAGCGCGAATCCTCCTGGATGACGTGGGGGTCCCAGTACCCGACGTCCCGCGTCAGGTGGAGGGACATGGTGTAGCTGGCGAAGGTCACCAGCCGGCCCGGGCGCGTGTGCAGAAACATCTGCCACTGGGTGGCGGCGCTGGCCATGACGTGGACCACGGCCGGCACGCGCCAGAGGTTGTTGTGAAACATCGGCACCGGCTGGTACAGCGTGAAGTCGCGCCCTGGCGCGGCGACATAGTCGTGGGTGACCCAGGCCAGGTACTGGGGGTCAACCCGGAAGTCGGAGTCCAGGTCGGTGACCAGCACCTTCTTCGCGTCAAGGCCGGCCTCGGACGCGAGACGGTAGAGCTCTGGCCCGGCGTACGCCATCGCCGCGGACTTGCCCACCACGATGCCCGGTAGCAGCGGGTCGAGGATGTGCCAGAAATGCGCGAACTGGCCGGCGAACTCGTCCTGGAGCCGCTGCACGTTGGCGATCCCCTGCGTGTCCGTGGTGCGGGTGATGATGGCGACGATCTTTCGCTCCTTCGGGTAGTTCGCGGCGGCAAGCGCCGAAACCGTGCCGAAGAGGACCTCATATTTCTCGGTGTATGTCGGCACCAGGGCCGCGTGGTAGATCTCACGGGGGTCGTAGGTTTCGCCGCTGGCGGAGCGGGAGCCGTCCGCCGGGAGCTGGAGACAGCGGTGCCACCAGTCGACCGCGGTCTCCTGCCGAAGAGCCCGGAAGGTCTGCAGTATGCCGCGGACCACGATCATCGAGCGGACCAGCCAGTAGCAGTCGAGGAGGATGACCAACCCGACCACCACCGTCGGGTACACCAGCACCGGCAGGCCGACCAGCGCCAGGATCAGGCTCCAGGTCCCGAGCCCCGGGAGGATTTCGAGCGCGCGCTGCCCTGCGGTCAGCGGCCGCGGGGGAGGATCAGGGCTGGCCGGGAGTGAGGCGCCGTCCACGGTCGCAAGACTAGCGGCGGAGACAGCGGCTCCCGGGCGAGGCGGCGACCCTGTGCTGGTGTTCTCGGGTCGTCTGGGCATATACTGCGCTTCGCAACATGCGCCGTACGGCAGCACGTCTTCTCAACGCCCTCCCCGGTGCCGTGATCGTCGCCTCGATGATCACCCTGTTCGCCGTGCCCGCGGAGGCTGCGGCGCGAATGGTCGGTCCAGCCCCTTACGTGGTCGCCATTGACCCCGGCCACGGCGGCAGCCCCGACAACGAGCACCCTGAGCGGCTCTTCGACCCCGGCAGCGTGTCCGGCAATGGGCTGGTCGAGAAAGACCTGACCCTGGATGTCGCGCGGCGCTTGCAGCGCCGCCTGGAGGCCGACCAGGTCCGGGTTGTGATGACCCGAAGCAGTGACCGCTTCGTGGCCATCCCGGACCGTATGACAGCTGCCAGCGATGCCGGAGCCCAACTCTTCCTCAGCATCCATTTCAACTTCTTCCAGGACGCCACCGTGGGGGGCAGCGTCATCCTCTACCCGCGCGACTCGGACCGCGCCTTTGCGCAGACCGTCAGCGATGCCATGGCCGGGCGCCTGGCGCGGTTCAAGGTGACCAATGGCGGCGTTACCCAGCGCGACAACCTCTGGGCCCACGCGCCCATGCCCGCCGTCACCGTCGAGGCCGCCTACCTGACCAACAAGGCCGAGGCCGACCTACTGACCACGAACGCCTTCAAGGACGCGATTGCGGCCAGCCTGGTAACGGGGATCGAGGTGCAGCAACCGGGTATCCAGGCGCGCAAGGCCGAGATCCTCAAGTACCGAGCCGGCCTGCACGCCGCGGCGGCAAAGCGGCCGATAGTCCAGGCGCCCTCTCTCCCGGCAATACACCTGCCGTTCTTCCGGCTGGGGCTCATGCTCGTTGCCGCCGTCGCGTTTGTGCGCTACCGACGCGCGACCATCCCCGCGCTTGCCTTTGCCATGGCCGTGGGCAGTGTCCTACACGCCCGGGCGAGCGGTAGAACCGCGGACCCCAGGACCAGGCGCGGCGTGCGCCGCCGGCGCACCCGGGCGCCCATCTGGACCGGCGCCCGCCCCTACTGAGCCGCCGGGCGGACTGAGCGGGCCCTCGCGGGCCGGCGCGCCGAGAGGTCGAACAACCCCGCATCGACCGTCAGCGTCCGGGTTCGAACATCCTTGAGCGCGTCCTGGTGGCTGACCACCAGGATCGTGGCACCCGCCCGACGCGCCTCAGCCATGATCCCCAGTAATTCGTCCACGCTTGCGGCATCGAGGTTGGCGAAGGGTTCGTCCAGGAGCAGAAGGCGGAAGGGCCGCACCAGCGCCAGCACCAGGGAGAGCTTCTGGCGCATGCCGCGGCTGAGCTGGGAGGGGTAGGAGTCTGCGCGGTCGAGGAGCCCCAGGCGCCCCAGCAGGTCCTGGCCGCCACCCACGCCCGGGTCCACCCCGTGCATGGCGCCAACGAAGTCGACGTGTTCCATGACACTGAGGTCGCCGTAGAACACGGGGGTGTCGGGGGCGTACGAGAGGACGCGGCGGGCCTCGATACTGCTGGGCGGGTGTCCTTCGACGAGGACGGTGCCCGCGGTCGGCTCCGTCCACCCAGCGATCAGGCTGAGCAGGGTGGTTTTGCCCGCGCCGTTGGGGCCGACCACGGCCACGATCTCCGAACCACCAATCGATACTGTGGCCTCCTCGACGGCGGTGATTTCGCCGTAGCGTTTGGTCAGGCTCCGCAACTCGAGGCGGACGGGTGTCAATGGCTCAGCCACGGTGCCATAGCCGGGCCATGGCTGCTCGGAACGGGATGCGCCGGCGCGGCCAGAGAAGGACCCTCAGGGTTAGCGCAGCGTATAGGACCAGTACCAGCGCCACCCCCGCCGGCCTGGACGCGGCCAGGCCCCGGCGCTCGGCGAAGGTGAACGGCAGATAGGCCAGGGCTGCGACCAACACCGGACCGGCGTACCGGAAGAGCACTGCCGAGATGATCGCGAGGCCGCTTCCCCCCGCTGCGTCGGGTACTCCGCCGGACGCAAGCTGGTTTTGCACCACACGAACGTGCGGCCTGGCCATCGAGTAGAACGCGCCAACCACCGCGCCCACTGCACCCAATACGGCCACGACGGACATCGGGGGCGCGCTCGCCGGGGAGCCGCCCGCAAGCGCCCCCAATGCGCCCGCAGCCAACCACAACAGCGTCAGGGCAACCAGGGCGAAGGCGCCATGACGCGCCAACAGGGTACGTTCCGCGACGGGAAAGCCCAGCGCCAGCTCGGGAATCTCGCCTTCCTGGGCGACGCCCTCCAGGAGTTGCAAGGCGAGCAGATACCCGCTGAGTCCGAGCAGCAGCCGAACCCGGCGCGGCCTCGCCCAAGCTGCGCAAAGGCGACGACGCCAATTCCGAGCAGCACGCCGCCCCGTCCCAGCGCGGCGTTGGAGGAGCGCAGCAGCCCGGCGAGGTCGCGGGCAAAGACCGGGTGTCGGAACATCAACCGGCCCGAGAACGGCAGCAGGGGGCGGCGTCGGGGGGCCTCACCCGACATTCGCTGGTAGCTCCGGAACATCGCCCGGGGGGATTCGTCGCCAATGCTTAAGGCCCAGGACCACATCGCTTCGTTGTGGCCGACCACGCGGTCGGCGGCAATGTGGCGGATGGCTAGCAGGCCCGACATCGGGACCAGCAGGGCCGGAACCGCGCCCCAGGCGATCAACAGGGGCGAGGCCCGCAGCAGGAGGGTCTGCCCGAGCGCGGTCGTCCACGCCAGGGACGTATGCAGCATCAGGTCCACCAGGCCGGCCAGGAGCGTTGCCAGCAGGGCCGTCCCGAAGACGCGCCCGACTTGAGGGGACGCGTATGCGAGCAGCGCGGCCCCGATGTAGCAGCCCCCCAAAACACCCAGGAAGCAGGTGCCTGCGAGGGCAAGCTTCCACGCCGGTACCGGCAGGTGCAGCGCAGCGCCGGTTCCCACCATGCAGCCCAGCCATGTTGTGGCTCCCAGGGTGACAACGAACGGCCGCACCAGGAGCGGTCGCAGAAGACGCGTCCACGACAGGGGCGCCGCCAGCACGTACGTGAGTGCGATTCGGTCGATGGGCATGATGCCCCCGCGACTCCCAGAGCGGTGCCCGAACAAGCACGCGAGCACCACGACCAGACCCAGAGCCGCGGCGTCGACTGAGCTGCCCGCCGAGGTCAGCCAGCGACCGAGCGGGACGAACCACATTGTGACGACGAGGTAAGCCGTGAAGAGCAACATCATCTCGGCGAAGGCCACGCGACCCAGGCCCTCGCCGCGCGGCTTCGCCCCCATGCGGCGGCGCGCCAGCACGTAGGTCGCCTCGTCGTCTACCGCGACTCCCCCATGGGGCCCCGCATCCCCTCCCCCAGGCACGGCCACAGTTTCGCATGCCATCGGCGGGGCGCAAAATATGTCAATGGATCCCTTCGCGCCGTGAGCTTCCTGCAGGGCCTTCATGGGACGATTGGCGTCCTCCTCCTCTGCGGCCTGCTCTTCGTCGAGGAGGCGGGGGTGCCGCTACCCTTCGCGCCCGGGGAGCTGACGCTGGTCGCGGGTGGGCTGCTGATCGCCTCGGGCGGTCTCAACGCATTCATCTTCGTGCCCCTGGCGATCGTCGCCTGCTGCGGCGGGTCGATGGTGGGATACAGCTGGGCGCGCCTCGTAGGCGAGCACGGACTGCGCGAGGTTGCCCGGAAACTCCACCAGGAGAAGAACCTGGATCGCGTTTCCTCGCGCGTTCGCGCCGGCGGGGCGCGGGGCATCGCGGTGTCGCGCTCGATCATCGGGCTGCGGATCTACACCACCCTGGTCGCCGGCGCCGCGGGGGTCCCGACCAGGACCTTTGTCGCCGGTATGGTGCCGGCCACGGCGGCCTGGGTGATCGTGTTCGTGGTCCTCGGGGCGCTGGTGGGGATCCCCGTTGAGCATTTCCTCAACCAATTCCAGAAACTGCTGCTGCAGGGGGTCATCCTGGTGGCGATTGGGGCCGGCGGCTACTTCGCCGCGCGCCGGGCTCCCAGGGGCGAGTCGGGCACCCTGCTGCGCGTTCCCCACCCCATCCGGGTCGCGGCAGCGGTGGCCCTGGACGCCGGGATCGTGGCCAGCGTGGTCGCGGGAGTGCTTTCCGTGGTGCGCACGGTGGCCCACTTTGACCTCGTCGCGAACTGGGCCGACGGCGTCATCTCGGTGGTCATGATCGTCGTCTTCTACCTTGTGGTCACCTGGCGTGGTACCGGCGTGACCGTGGGCGAGGCGCTATTCAGCGTCGACTACATCAGCCGCCTGCGGGCGGTCACCCCGGGGCTGGCGCACGAGGATATGAACCCGGCGGACGACCAGGACCGCGAGTTCGCGCCGGCCGCGCAGGCGTTTCGCGCCCTGGGGGACGTCCGGCGCCTGCGGATCGTGCGGGCCCTCGCCGGGGGTGACCACAGCGTGCCCGAGATCGCGGCCAGGAGCGGTATCGACGAGCCCGCCGTGCTCTATGACCTGGCCGAGCTGGAGCAGGCCGGAGTGGTTCGGGCCGAAGTCGAGGCGGGCCAGAGTCGCTATCGCCTCGATGAGCGCGTCGGCGCAGACCTGCTGAGCTTCGCCGCAGCCGGCTGACCTCCTCGAGGATCAGCGCACAGGATCGGACCGGCGCTCGTGGACCGGAACAGCTGAAGGTGGCGCAAGAATTCAGCGTGCGACTTCTACCTGCCGGTTGATCGGCCTGGGCGTTTTGTTACGGTCGAACAGCGGGCCAGACCTGAAGCGCTACCGGCGCTTTCGGAGCATGGAGGCGTCACCTCCACTCGAGTTTCTGCGAACGCACGCGGCTCGTCCCCTAGCGACGGAACGTCCCCCGTCAGATCACTCCCCGCTTTCCCGCGCGGGCCGCGTTCTCCCGCAGGGTTGCCGACTCCCGTCGATGCACTGCACCACGAGCCAAGCGAACTGCGACGAGGGTCTGGAGTGCCTTCACGCCGTCTTGCCATGTCAGCTTCTTGCCCTGCTCGCGTGAGCGCGCGCGATAGCTGATGGGTACCTCGTAGATCTGGTAGCCCAGGTTGAGAAGACCGCCCGTGATCTCAGGTTCCAGTTCGAAGCCGCGCGCCTTGAGGTTGAGCTTGCGGGCCGCCTCGACACGCATGACCTTGTAGCACGTCTCCATGTCGGAGATGTAGCAATCGAACAGGATGTTGGTGGCGAGGGTAACGATCTTGTTCCCCATCACATACCAGAAACTGAACGACGTGTGACTGCCGAAGCTGCGGCTGCCGAAGACCACGTCGGTCTCTCCGCGTTCTATGGGCTCGATGAGTCGACCGTACTCCGTGGGGTCGTACTCGAGGTCGCAGTCTTGGATTAACACGATGTCCCCGGTGGCGCCCGCAAGTGCGGTGCGCACCGCCGCGCCCTTGCCCTGGTTGCGGTCGTGGAGAATGGCCCGGACCCCGGGCTGCTCTCCGAGCCGGCGGATGATGTCGCGGGTCCCGTCTGTCGACCCGTCGTCGACCAGGATGATCTCCTTGTCCTGCGGGGTGGCCAGCACGATGCCCACCACCTTCTCGATTGTGGCGACCTCGTTGTAGGCCGGCATCAGCACCGACAGTTTCATCCCGCGAGATGCCCCATATGCGGCCAGATTCTACGATGCCGTAGCTTGGCCGCGGTAATGCTGAAATGCCAGGTGGGCAGCCAAGCTAAACTCCAAAACGCAGTGCGCCCAATCGCCTTGCTAACTCTCGTAGCCTTCTCTGCCGTCTTCACCGCAGCATGTTTCGCACGACCCGGCCTGGCTGCAGCCATGGTTTGCCGAGGGGATCTTGCCTTCACCCTCCTACGGCATTTTACGCTGCGACGCTTCGTCCTAATAGTCGCTGCGCTTGGCCTCGCGGCCCTCGTGCTGATTTACAGAGGCCCTAATTCGCCGGGAAACATCATCCGCTCGGACGGCGCGGGCTACTTCGTCTACCTACCGGCGTACGTGATCTATCACGACCCCACGCTGCGGGCCGTCGCCGCTGACGTTCGGAATAGTGAACCTAAGCTGGCCGACCTAGGCAAGGGCCTGCGTCGTGACCCCCACACGGGTAACTACCTCAATCGGTACGGCATGGGCGAGGCAGTCATGATGCTCCCGTTCTTCGTCGTCGGGCATGTGCTGGCACTTATCCGCTATGGGCATTCTGATGGCTACACCCGTATTGAGCAGGCAGCCGCAGCCATATCCGGGCTCTTCTACTTATGCGCCGGCGTCTGGGTGCTCCGACGACTGCTCCTGCGATACTTCAGCGCTGGCGTCACACTGGCGACACTGGTGTCGATCGTCTTCGGCACCTCCCTTTTCCACTTCGGGACCTACGACGCGGCCTTCAGTCACGTGTACTCCTTCTTCCTCGTGAGCCTTGTCGTCCTGCTGACGCCGCGTTTGTACGAGCCAGTGATGCGCAATCCACGGCTGATCCTGCTAGGCGTCGCGTTAGGAATGGTTGTGCTCGTCAGGAATCCGAACGCGCTGGTGCTGCTGGCAGTGGGTCTCTGGGGTGTCTCCAGCCGATCGGATCTGCGCCGACGCGTGCAGTTCGTTAGGCGGAATCCGGCCCGGTTCGCGGCCCTCGCCGCCATAGCCGCGCTCATCTTCCTTCCTCAGATGTACGCGTGGCACGTGGAAACTGGGAAGTGGCTAGTCTTCTCGTACCAAGGTGACCCCGGAGTCGGCTTCCACTGGTTGACGCCCGCCTTTCCCGATGTCCTCACATCGTTCGGCCCCCACGGGCTTCTGCCGTGGGCGCCGATCCTGATTTTTGCTTTTCTTGGATTTTTTCCGCTGCGCCGGCACTACCCGGAGATGTTTACTGGCTCGATTGTTGTCGTCTTATTCGCCACCTACCTCATTTCGTCGTGGTACACGTGGTTTTACGGGGGTGGGTTCGGTCATCGAGCTTTTGTAGATTTCTCGGTCTTTTTCGCGCTGCCATTGGCGGCCTTTTTCGAGTGGGCGCGCGGAGCCCTTCGAGGCGCGGTGTCAGTCCTTGCAGCCCAGTTCGTGGCGGCTACCACACTGCAAATGGTCCACTACTGGCAGCATCTAATTCCCTTTGAAGGCATGCCCGCCACAGACTACTTCCAGGTGTTGTTCGCGAGCCGACCGTGGCCCTGAACACTGGAAAAGGCAACCGCTTGGCGTAAGCAGGCTCCTGACTACCAGGTCACCGGGATGGGACTAGTTGCTAGAGTTGGTTCAGTCAGGCTGGCCGGCAGGTCAGCCGACGGCTACCTGGCGACGGTCAGCATCACCCGGCCCTGCTGCTGCAGGGTCTGTGCGTCGATCGCCTGGAATAGCGTCGCCCACGAGTAGACCCAGCCCTGGCCCTGCATCACGCCGGAATCGTTGGTGATCACCCCGTTCTGGTCATACCCGATGATCAGGAGCACGTGGTAGACGTCCTGCGGCCCGTAGTTGGGGTTGTTCAGGGAGTGGGTCATCACCGGGACCGACACCGGCGACCCGGCGCGGATGGCGGCCATGATGGCGTCGGTGGTCGCGGGCTGCACCTGGTAGCTGTGGCCGTAATACGCCCTGGCGAGCTGGCCAGTGCGCACCATCGTCAGATCGGTCTCGCCAGCCCAGTTGTCGACCTGCCATTGCTGCATCGCCCCAAGCGCTGCGTCCGCCTCGTCGGCGGGGATATCCGAGCGGGTGTCACCGCGCAGATAGTCGTGGACCATCAGGAGCGCGGCCTCCTCGCAGGCATTCTGCCGCGGGCCACTCCAGTTGTTGTAGGGCGCCTGGGGCGTGTACGGGACCATCAGGGACCAGCGCGAGGGGGT
>JBHEMP010000024.1:0-8931 GCA_046262515.1 Candidatus Dormibacteria bacterium
AAGACGGTGGTCGCCCAGGCTGACCTGAACAAGGTCAAGGGCGACCTCGCCGCCGGCCTGGGACAGAAGGTCAAGGACGACATCAAGAACAAGGCAGGGAAGGACACGGTCCTGCCGGACACCGAGAGCGTGGACGTGGCCGTGAGCGCCGATCACCAACCCGGGGACGAGGTGCCCAACTTCATGGCCACCGTCACCGCCAAAGGCCGGGCGACCACGGTCAGCGAGGACAGGCTGAAGCGGCTCCTCCATGACGCCCTGCTGCGCACCGTGACCGACGGTTACCACCTCACGGACGACCCCCTCAAGCTGGATTACAAGGAGGTACAGCACGATGACAGCGGCGGTGTTGTGTGGGATGCCAGCGCGGCGGGTTTCCAGGCCACGGCGGTGAATGAGCCCGTCCTGCGGCAGAAGATCTCCGGGAAGTCACCCAAGGAGGCGGTGGCCTACGTCCAGGGCCACATGGACGCGATTTCCGCCAGCGTCGCGCTCAGTCCTCCGTTCGTCCCGTGGCTGCCGTTCATCAGCAACAACGTCAAGTTCCGAACCCAGGTCCAGAACACCAACCCCGGATGAGGATCCTGGCGGTGGACCCCGGGGCGGCGCGTGTGGGTCTCGCGGTGAGCGATGAGGGCGAGGTCCTGGCCACCCCGCTGGCCACGATCCGCCAGGGCGCGGACCTCGCCTCGCGCGTGGCCCGGGCGGCCCGGGATGAAGGCGCGGGCATGGTGATCGTGGGCCTGCCTCGCAGACTGGACGGCACGGACGGGCCGGAGGCCGCCGGTGCCCGCCGGCTGGCGGCGGAGGTCAGCGCCGCGGGGGTGCCGGCGGAGCTGTGGGACGAGCGTTTCACCACGGTGATGGCCCAGGCGGCCCTACTCCAGGCTCGACCCCGGCGTGGGGCCCGAGCCGCCGCCGCGCGGCGTGACGCCACCGACCGGGTCGCCGCGGCGGTGCTGCTGCAGTCGTTCTTGGACAGCCGTCCCAGGTGAGCAGCGGCCTCTCCCGCAGCAACGGGCCGCGCGGTGGTGGTGGCCTTCGCACCTTCTTCGGCGTGGTCGGAGTGTTCCTGCTCCTCGTCCTTCTTGTCGTCGGCGGCGGCGCGGCCTACTACAACAACGAACTCCACAGCGTGCACCGTACGGGGGGCCCCGCGATCTCCCTGACCATCCCTCCCGGGACATCCACGTCCGGGGTCGCGGACCTGCTGGCCTCGAAGGGCCTGATCGGCAACAGCCTCGTGTTCGCCCTCTACGCCAGGCTCCACGGGCTCTCCCTCGAGGCGGGCCAGTACAGCATCCCGGGTGGCTCCTCGATGACGGATATCGCACAGCTCCTGGCGCACAACCAGTCGGGAGGAACAACGGTCACGGTGACCATCCCGGAGGGGTACACCGCACGACAGATCGGGGGGCTGATGGCCAGGAAGGGCCTCTTCAGCCAGGACGCATTCATGGCGACTACCATGCAGCCCCACCCCGAGGATTTCCTCGCGGGCCACGACCCCGGCCTGGGCCTGGACGGGTACCTCTTCCCGGACACCTACCAGTTTTCACCGAAGGCCACCGCGGGAGACGTGGTCACCATCCTGCTGCGGCACTTCGGTGAGAAGGTGACCCCGGACCTGCGCGCCCGCGCCCAGGCACACAATGTCAGTTTCGCGCAGGCCGTGGTACTGGCCTCCATCGTTGAGCGCGAAGCACGCTTCGACAACGATCGCCCGATGATCGCCCAGGTCTTCTACAACCGGATCAAGGCTGGGATCCCCCTCCAGGCGGACGCCACCCTGCTCTACGCCCGAGGGGCGACCGGAGGCGAGGTCAGCGAGGACGACAAGAAGATCAATTCGCCCTACAACACCTACCTGCATACCGGTGTGCCGCCGGGAGCCATCTCCAACCCCGGCCTTGCCGCGATCCAGGCCGCTCTGGACCCGACGCCGAACGACTACATCTATTACGTCACCGACCGCGACGGCCACGCCCACTACAGCCGGACGCTGGCACAGCACCAGCAGTGCCAAATCAACTTCGCCTGCCCAACCGCCAAATAGCGAGCTTGCGCGCGCTGCTGATCGGCCGCCCCGTCAGCCACAGTCTTTCTCCCCTGATGCAGAATGCCGCCTTCGCGGCCGTGGGGCTTGAGCACAGGTATGAGCCGGCCGACACCGCCGTGGATGAGCTCGAGGCGGCCGTTCGCCGTCTGCGCGACGGCCAGCACCTGGGTGCCAACGTGACGGTGCCCTATAAGCTCGCCGCGGTTCCGCTCGTCGACGAGATCGACGCGGATGTCGCGGCCCTCGGGGCGCTGAACACCATCGTCTCGTCAGGCACGCGTCTCCTGGGGTACAACACCGATGTGACCGGTGCCTGGGAGGGATTATTGATGCCCATCCTTGCCAGGCTTGACGGCGCGCGGGTACTGGTGCTCGGTGCGGGCGGAGGGGCCCGGGCACTGTTGATGGCGCTGGGGCGCTGTGGCGCGTCTGGGCCCGCGCGCGTAACCGTCGCGGCGCGGCGCATGGCGATGGCGACCGAGTTGGCGCACCTTGGCGAGCAATTCGGCCTGGCCTGCGCCGCCATCGGCTGGGACGGGGTCGCCGCAGCCGTGGGCGACATCTCGGTGGTGGTGAATTGCACCCCGCTTGGCCTCGGCGGTGAGGACCCGCTCGAGGGGATCCCGCTGTCGGGTCGCGCGGTGCTGGACATGGCCTACAGGCCCGGGGGCACGGCGCTCTTCCGGCGCGCGCGGCTTGAGGCGGACCACGCCCTGCAGGGGGACGAGATGCTTGTCCGACAGGGTGCCCGCGCCTTTCAGCTGTGGACCGAGCTTGAGCCGCCGCTGGACGTGATGCGGCGCGCCCTGGCCGGGGGTCTCGCTTGAGCGGTCTCCCGGTGCTCCCGTTAGCAGGACTGGCCGCGATCGCAGGGGTGGGACTGGGCATCGCCACCCATCGCTTCAACGACCTGGTACGGGCGGGCGAGGAGGACGCCGTGGAGCCGCCCCTCCCGCGCGAACCTCTCTGGGCGCCCATCCTCGATGCCGCGCTCCTGGCGTTCCTTTTTTACCGGTTCGGAGTGAGCGGGTGGTCGCTGGCCGCGACGCCGGTCATCGTCGTCCTCGTGCAGGTCGTGGTGTTCGACGCCCGACACAGGCTGATCCTGAACCGCGTGATGTACCCGGCCGCAGCCGCGGCACTCCTGCTCTCCTTCGGCAATCCCCTCATCCATGGGCAGGGTATGACCTGGCATGGACGCGTGGTCGCCGCAGTGTTGGGCGCGGCCGTCGCCGGGGGAATTTTTTTCGTCATCTCGGTCATCAGCCGTGGCGGGATCGGGCTTGGGGACGCCAAACTCTGTTTCTTCCTGGGTGCCGTGCTCGGTGGACTGCCCCTTCCCGTATCCGCCGTCATGGTGGCCCTGATCATGGGTGTGATGCTCGGAGGCGTGGTCTAGGCATTGCTGCTGGTCACGCGCGTGCGCTCAATGACCGACTTCATCCCTTATGGGCCCTTCCTCTGCGCGGGGGGCCTGTTCGCGCTGCTCTTTCCCTGCGGCCTGTTCGGTCCCACGACCTGCTGAGGGCTCTCCGCCCCATAAGATTCCGGCATGGCTGAGGACATGGACCTGCTGCCCGGTGAGATCGAGCTGCTGCACGTCAACCGCCATTGGGTGGTGCTGGCGCGCAAGCTGGTTCTTCCCCTTGCCGTTGGGGCCATCGCGATCGGCGTCGGCGCCGCCCTGCGCCTAAATCCCCCTTATGGCACCTACCGGTGGTTCATTCTGCTGGTGGGACTGATCGCGCTCCTGGTCTACGCCGACATCCGCTACATCATCTGGCGCTCCGAGACCGTTACCCTGACCGACCAGCGGGTGCTACTCCGCCGGGGCGTGTTCGGGAAATATTCGCGTTCGATCGGGATGCAGCGCGTACAGGACGTCACCACCGCCCAGGGTTTCATGGGCCGGATCTTCAATTACGGCACCGTGGAGGTCGAGTCGGCGGCGCGCGATGGAGCGGAAATCCTGGACCACGTCCCGGATCCCCGGGAGTTCCGCAATGTCCTCTTCGAGCACCTCCGCGGAGGCGTCCCACCCACGCAGGGGCTTTGAGCCTTCGCTTCCTGACCGCGGGCGAATCCCATGGGCCTCGCCTGGTGATCATCGTGGATGGCATGCCCGCCGGCGTGCGGGTGCGCACCAGGGAGATCGACGAGGACCTGCGCCGCCGCCAGGGCGGCCACGGCAGGGGAGGGCGGCAGAAGATAGAACGAGACCGGGCCGAGGTCGTCGGTGGGGTTCGTCTCGGGCGCACACTGGGGACCCCGGTGGCGATGGTGGTCACCAACCTGGATTTTCCCAACTGGGAGAAAACCATGTCACCGCAGCCGACTGGCTTCGCGCCGACGAAGGTCACCCGGGTGCGCCCGGGGCATGCCGACCTGGCCGGGGCACTCAAGTACGGCTTCGACGACGTTCGCAACGTGCTCGAGCGCGCCTCGGCTCGCGAGACCACCAGCCGGGTGGCTGCCGGCGGCCTGGCCAAGCAGCTGCTGCGCAACTTTGGAATCGAGGTTCGCAGCTACACCTCGCGGGTGGGCTCGATCGAGGCCCGTATCCCCGACGAGGTCGACTGGAACGCGGTCGAGGACTCCCCGGTCCGGACTCCTGATGCCGCCGCCGGTAAGCGCATGGTCAAAGCCATCGACCGGGCCCAGGCGGACGGCGACACCCTCGGAGGGGTGTTCACCGTCGTCGCCAGCGGGGTTCCGGTCGGGCTTGGCACCTACGCGCAGTGGGACCAGCGGCTCGACGGGCGCCTGGCGCAGGCCCTGATGGCCGTGCCCGCGGTCAAGGCCGTGGAGCTCGGCGATGGTGTGCGCGCGGCGTCGTTGCCGGGATCCGAGGTCCATGACCAGCCCAGGTATGACGCCGGGCGCGGGTTCACCCACCTCAGCAACCGCCAGGGCGGGCTGACCGGCGGCATCAGCGACGGTATGCCGATCGTGGTGCGGGGATACCTCAAGCCCATCTCCACCCTGAGGAAGCCGCTGGTGACGGTGGACCTGGCCACCCGGCAGGAGATCCAGGCCCACTACGAGCGGTCGGACATCTGCGTGGTCCCCGCGGCGGGCGTCATCGGCGAGGCGGTCGTGGCCTTCACCCTGGCCCAGGCCCTGCTGGAGAAGACCGGCGGTGACTCCCTGCGCGAGGTCAGGCGCAACCTCGGGGCCTTTTTGCGCACCACGCGCTGATCTTGCCGCCCAAAAACCTGGTGCTGGTCGGCTTCATGGGCAGCGGGAAGACCGCCGTCGGGCGCCGCGTCGCACCAGCCCTCGGCCTGCGCTTCGTTGACCTTGACGACGCCGTCGTGGAGGCGGCCGGGAAGAGCATCGTCGACATCTTTCGTGAGGACGGCGAGCCCGCGTTCAGACGCCTTGAGGCGCAGGCGGTGGAGCGAGTCGCCGCGGGCTCCGGGCAGGTGATCGCCCCGGGTGGCGGCGCGTTGATGAACCAGCGGAGTTGGGACAGACTGCTGGGCGGGAACGTCGTGGTGCGACTGCAGGCGCCGCCGGCGGTGCTGCTCCGGCGCATCCGTCACCGCGAGGTCGCGCGTGACGCAGAGGGGCAGCGTCCGCGCGATATTCGTCCACTCGCCGGCGTGGATCCCGGGGCCCGCCGCTGGCCGGTCGCCGCCCGCCGCAGGGTGCTGCAGCTGATGTCGGAGCGCGAGGCGCGGTACGCCGAGGCGCCATACGCCGTCGAAACGGGCGGCCGGTCCCTTCGCGAGGTGGTCAGGGCGGTGGAGCGGCTGGCGCGAGACGCGGGCCTCGGCGATGCCTGAGCTGCGGGTGGAGGCTGCCTCTGGCGGCTACCCCGTGGTCATCGAGACCGGGGCTTCCAGCCGCGCCGGGCAGTTCGCCCGCGAACTCGCGGGCCCGTCCCACGTGCTCGTCGTCTGCGACCACAACACCGCCGAGGTGGCCGGCAACCGTGTCGCAGCCGACGCGGGGGCCAGGGTCCTGGAACTGGAGCCGGGGGAGGGCACCAAGAGCTTCCAGCACCTCGAGACCGTGTGCAACGCCGCCGCCGCCCACGGCCTGGACCGCGGATCCGTGATCATCGCGGTCGGGGGAGGGGTGATCGGCGACCTCGCAGGGACCGCCGCCGCCCTCTACCTGCGGGGGATCCGGTTGGTGCAGGTGCCCACCAATGTGCTCTCCATGGTCGACAGTTCCATCGGCGGCAAGGCAGCCGTGAACCTTGGCGCCGGTAAGAACCTCGTCGGGGCGTTCAAGCCCCCGGCGGCGGTTTTCATTGACCCCGACCTCCTCACCGGCCTCCCGGAACGCGAGTTCCGCAGCGGCATGGCGGAGGTCATCAAGTCCGGTTTGATTGCCGACGCGGAGCTCACGCGCCTGCTCGACAGTGGCGGTGAGGCGATCCGCGCCCGGGACCCTGGCGTCCTGGAGGCCGTGGTGGCCCGAACGTGCGCGGTCAAGGTAGGGGTGGTCAGTAGGGACGAGACCGAATCCGGCGAGCGCGCCATCCTGAACTACGGCCATACCTTCGCGCACGCCCTCGAGGCCGCCTCGGGCTACTCTCCCGACGTCACCCACGGCGAGGCGGTGAGTGTCGGCATGCAGGTGGCGGCCCGGGTGGGGATCGCCAGTGGCGTGACGCCAACGCAGGTGCTGGAGGTGCAGTCACGTCAGCTGGCGGCGTACGGGCTCCCCCTGCGGTCGCCGCTGCGGGTGCGCGCGGAGACCGTCGTAGCGGCCATGGCGCACGACAAAAAGGCCGTAGCGGGTGAGGTCCGGTGGGTCCTGCTCACGGCCGTTGGACAGGCGACATGGGGCCGGGCAGTCGATGCCGGGGTGGTGCTGGCGGCGGTGCGCGAGGCCCTCTGAGCGCGGTCTGGCGCGGAACCGGGGCCGCTGTCGCTTAGGCTTAACCCCGAATGACGAAGATCGCGGTCCTCAATGGGCCAAACCTGAATCGGCTCGGCCGCCGGGAGCCCGACATCTACGGCACGACCACTCTTGAACAGGTCGTCGCGATGGTCCGCGAACACGCTGCGCAGTTCGATATCGAAGTGGCGGACTTCCAGTCCAACCACGAGGGGGCCCTGATCGACGAGATCCACCGCCTCGCCGACGCCGGAACCGACGGGCTGATCCTCAACGCCGGCGCATTGACCCACTACAGCTACGCGCTCTTTGACGCGCTGCAGGCTGCCGGCATCCCCACCGTGGAGGTCCATATCTCAGACATCTCCAGGCGCGAGGAATGGCGGAACCGCTCCGTGCTTACGCCGGCCTGCATCAACTTCATCGCCGGTCATGGCGTCGCTGGGTACGTCCAGGCCGTCGACCTGCTCCGTGACCATTTCGCCCGGGGCAGTGCCCCCGACCTGAGGGTGGTGTCGTGATCGAAGCCGGTGACCTGCGAAACGGGACCGTTTTTGAGCGTGACGGCCAGCTCTTCGTGACCGTCTCCTATTCGCACATGAAGATGGGTCGTGGCACAGCGCAGGTGCGGGCCAAGATCCGCAACCTCAAGACAGGCTCCACGATGGATGAGACCTTCAGGCCGGAGCAGCGGTTCCCGCTGGTACGGATCGAGCGCCGAAAGATGCAGTACCTGTACGCGGACGGCGGCCAGTATCACTTCATGGACAGCGAGACCTTCGACCAGGTCGCCCTCGATGAGGCCCAGTTGGGCGAGGCCCTCAAGTTCCTCAGGGAGAACACGGAGATCATCGTCCAGACCTACGACGGGACAGCCATCGGGGTGGAGTTGCCCACCACCGTGGACCTTGTGATCATCGAGACCGACCCGGGCTTCAAGGGCGACACCGCGGTCGGCGGCACCAAGCCGGCGAAGGTTGAGACCGGGCTTATGGTGGCTGTGCCGCTGTTCGTGGCGCAGGGCGAGCGGATCAAAGTTGACACCCGCACCGGCGAATACGTGGAGCGCGCCTGATGTCGGAGTCCATGGAGCCGACCCCGGGGAACGTAAAGGTGGCCAACGAGGTCATCGCCCAGATCGCGGCCCTGACTGCCCTGCAGGTGAGCGGCGTCTCCGGGCTGGCGGATCGCACCGGCAAATTCCCGCGCGTGATCCGGCGAGGCGGCATCCATAAGGGCGTCAAGCTTGAGATGGTCAGCGCCACCGATCTGCGCATGAACATCTACCTGGTGGCGGAGAGCGGTCGCAACCTGCCGGCGCTGGCATCTGAAGTCCAGTCGCGGGTGGCTGGAGCGGTGGACCGCATGCTCGGTCTCAACACGACCGCCGTGGACGTCTTCTTCGCCGACGTCCGATTCGCCCCTGCCCCCGCCTGAGGCACTGATGGGCAGGCGTCACCTGGCCCGCGAGGTGGCGATGCAGGTGGTTTTCGAGATGGAGCACCACGAGGCTGACGCCGAGAGCGCGGTGCGCTACCACTTCGAGGAACAACCCGGCAGTGAGGACCAGGTGCGGTTCGCGCTTGCGCTCGTCAACGGCACCCTTGAAAACCGCGACGCCATCGACCGCGAGATAACCGCCTCCTCCACCAACTGGCGCCTCGACCAGATGGCCGGGGTTGAACGGGCGGTCCTGCGGGTCGCGCTCTATGAGCTCCTCTTCACGCCGGACATCCCGGTCAAGGCTGCGATCAACGAGTCCATCGAGCTGGCCAAGACGTTTGGGGGCGACGAGGCCGGGAGGTTCGTCAACGGCGTGCTGGGCAAGGTAGCCAGTCACCTGTCAGGTCCCGCGCGCTGATGCAGGTCCACTCCGTCTCCGACATCGCCTCGTGGGTCAAGGAACTTTTCAGCCAGGAGCAGGGGCTACAGGACGTGTGGGTCGAGGGCGAGGTGTCCGGGTGCCGCCTCGCGGCCTCCGGGCACTGTTACCTGACGCTCAAGGACGACCGGTCGGC
>JBHEMP010000025.1:0-14962 GCA_046262515.1 Candidatus Dormibacteria bacterium
CCTGGACGTGGCTCCCAAGACCTACAACGTCTTCTACGTTCCAGAGGCGGCGGGGAGCCCGCACGTGCCTGCCCAGGACTTCGTCAGGGATCATGCGATCCGGTCGGTGCTGGGGTTCGGCGGCCTGCTGCTCTCCGGTGAGCTTTTCGCGGTGGTGATGTTCACCCGGGTTTCGGTTCCGGCGCGCACAGCCGGGATGTTCCGCCTCCTCGCCCAGGCCACCAAGCAGGCCATTGAGCCTTTCACCCGGGCCGGCATCGAGGCCTGACCCTACTCGGTTCCCCCGGAGCCCTCCCGTAGGGCCTCGACGACGCTGGGATCGGCCAGGGTGGTCGTGTCTCCCAGAGAGCGCTGCTCGGCCACGTCCCGCAGCAACCGTCGCATGATCTTCCCCGACCGGGTCTTGGGTAGATCGGGGGTGAAATGCAGGAACTTGGGCTTGGCGATGGGGGAGATGACCCGGGCGACGTGGTCGCGGATCTCGGTTCCCTTGGTGCCACTGGGGTCGCGGCCCTCGCGGAGGATTACGTAGGCCACGATCGCCTGGCCGGTCATCTCGTCGTTCATGCCCACCACGGCGGCCTCGGCGACGTCCGGGTGGTCGACCAGCGCCGATTCGATCTCGATTGTCGACAACCTGTGGCCGCTGACGTTCATCACGTCGTCGACCCGACCCAGCAGCCAGAAGTCGCCCTCCTCGTCGATCCGCGCGCCGTCACCGACGAAGTACTTCCCCGGGTACCGCGCCCAGTAGGTCTCAACGTAGCGCTCGTGGTCGCCATAGATCCCGCGGAGCATCGAAGGCCAGGGTTGATCGAGGACCAGGTATCCACCCCCGGTGCCGACCTCTTCGCCGCCGGCGCCGAGGACCTTCGCGGAGACGCCAGGGAGCGGCCGGTTGGCGGAGCCGGGTTTCAAAGTGGAAACGCCCGGTAGGGGACTGATCATGATGGCACCGGTCTCCGTCTGCCACCACGTGTCGACGACCGGCGTCCTGTCCGACCCGATATGCCGCCGGTACCAGAGCCAGGCCTCCGGGTTGATGGGCTCACCGACGGAACCGAGAAGGCGCAGGGAGGAAAGGTCGTGCCTCGCCGGCAGGTCGTCCCCCCACTTCATGAAAGTCCTGATCGCCGTCGGCGCGCAGTACAGGATGGTGACGCCGTACCGCGCCACCATCGACCACCAGCGATCCTTCCCCGGGGTATCCGGCGTTCCCTCGTACATCACGCTGGTGGCACCGTTGCAGAGTGGCCCGTACACGATGTAGCTGTGCCCGGTCACCCAGCCGATGTCCGCGGCGCACCAGTAGACATCCTCTTCAGGGCGTAGGTCGAAAACGTACCGGTGGGTCGCGCTGACCCCGGTCAGGTACCCGCCGGTGGTGTGCATGATGCCCTTGGGTTTGGCGGTTGTGCCGGATGTGTACAGGATGTAGAGGAGATCCTCGGAGTCCATCTCCTCGCAGGGGCAGCTGTCCGCCTGCGCCGCCACCAGTTCGTCCCACCAGGCATCGCGCCCGGCGGTCATGGCGGTCTCCTGCCCGGTGCGCCGGGCCACCAGCACCGCTTTGACCGAGGGGCACTGCTCCAGCGCCGCGTCCACAGCCGGCTTGAGCGCGGCGGCCTGCCCGCGACGATGTCCCCCGTCCGCGGTGATCACCGCGCTGGCCTCGGCATCCTGGATCCGGCTCCGCAGGGCCTCCGCGGAGAACCCTCCGAAGACCACTGTGTGCGCCGCCCCGATCCGCGCGCAGGCGAGCATCGCCACCGGCAGCTCGGGGATCATCGGCATGTAGATGGCGACGCGGTCCCCCCGCCGCACGCCCATTGCCTTGAGCGCGTTGGCGCAACGACAGACCTCGGCCAGCAGGTCGGAGTAGGTCAGGGTGCGCGTGTCGCCGGGCTCTCCCTCCCAGTGGTAGGCGACCCGCTCGCCACGACCCTCCTCAACGTGCCGGTCCAGGCAGTTGTAGGCCACGTTCAGCCGCCCGCCCACGAACCAACGGGCGTCCGGGGGTTCCCACTGCAGGGTCTCCTGCCACGGCCTGTACCAGGTCAGCCTGCGCGCCTCCTCTTCCCAGTAGGACAGGGAGTCAAGGTCGTACAGCTCCGGCCCGGCCGCTGAACGGGTGGCGAAGTCCGGGTCGGGGGGAAAGGACCGGCCTCCCCCGTAGAGGATCTCGATACCGGTCGATTCGTTCATTGAAGCTCCCCCGGGGTGGTGCTGCCCATCTGCTTTCAGAGATTCTGCCGCATCAAATCCACTCAGGCATGGCGAACGTTCGGCGGCACAGCCGCGGTCCCGAAGCGTAGGCTGAGGGAATCGCGCAGTCAGCCGCTACCATCGCAGATCCCGGCCTCGATTCAGCAGCGTGGCAGGACTACGCCAGGCTGAAAAAACGGGTGCGCGACGCGGGCCTGCTGCGCAAGCAGCCGATGTACTACAGCCTGCTGCTCCTCACGAACATGACCCTGGTCGCCCTCAGTCTCATTCTCCTGGTCGTCGTGCACAACCCGTGGCTGCGGGTGGTCGACGCGGTGTTCCTGGGGTTGGTGTCGGGCCAGCTCGGTTTCCAGCTGCATGATGCGGGCCACCGGCAGATGTTCAGCCGGGGCTGGCTCAACGCCACCGTCGGGTTGATCACCGGCGACGCGCTGCTGGGGATGAGCTACGGCTGGTGGATCAGCAAGCACAACCAGCACCACGCCAACCCGAACCATGTGGACGAGGACCCGGATATCAGCGTCGGGGCGATCTCCTATACGCGGGAACAGGCCCTCGGTCAGCGGGGACTGATGCGCTGGGTGGCTGCCCACCAGGCCTACTTTTTCTTCCCCCTGCTGTTCTTCCTCGGCTTCGCCATGCACGCGTCGAGCATCAACTACCTGGCTCGTAATCAGAGTCGCTTCCGCCGGCTGGAAGTCGCCATCCTGGCGCTGAACGCGGTGGCCTACTACGGGTTCTTCCTGGTCGTGCTGGGGCCCTGGTTGGCGCTGGTCGTCATCGTCGTCCACAAGTGCACCGGTGGTTTCTACATGGCATCGGTGTTCGCCCCCAACCACAAGGGCATGCCCCAGACGGACGATGAATCCAACCTCGACTTCCTCCGCGCGCAGGTGCTGACCGCTCGCAACGTGGCCGGCAGCCGCGTCACCGACCTCCTCTACGGTTCCCTCAACTACCAGATCGAACACCACCTGTTCCCGGCCATGGCTCGCAACCACCTCCCCGCCGCGCAGCGGATTGTGCGCGAGTACTGCGCCGAGATCGGGGTGCCGTACTACGAGACTTCCATCTGGAACTCCTACCGGGAACTCCTCTCCTTCCTGCACGACGTGGGCCGGCCGCTTCGGCAGTCCGTGCCCATCCGGTTGGAAAACTAGCCGCCGGAGACCGGTGGCCGGCGCCCGCGGCCACCTCCATCCCCTTACAATCGCCGCCCTTGACGATTGCGCAGTTCCTCCTCGTCGGCCTGGCCGGGCTGGTCGCCGGCGCCATCAACTCGATAGCGGGTGCGGGCTCCCTGCTCACCTTCCCGGCGCTGCTGGCTGCCGGGCTACCCCCGCTCCAGGCCAATGTCACCAACTCCATCGGGCTGGTCCCGGGTTCCCTGAGCGGAGCGTGGGGTTATCGCGCCCAGCTGCGCGGCAACCTCCGTCGCGCGGCGGGCCTCTGCCTGCTCCCCGGCGCGGGCGGCCTGGTGGGCGCGGCCCTCCTGCTGACACTGCCCCCCCGGGTCTTCCAGGTCGTCATACCGATCCTGGTTGCCGCCGCGTCGATCACGGTCCTGGCGCAGCCGTGGCTGACCAGGCGGCTGCGCGGGGAGGGCACCCGGCGCGCCCCACTCTATATCGGCCTCTTTGTTGTCGGCGTCTACGGCGGTTACTTCGGGGCGGCCCAGGGGATCATGCTGCTCGCGGTCATGGGGCTCTTCCTGGCGGTGCCATTGCAGCGCGCCAATGCCTTCAAGACCCTCATCGCCGGGACCGCCAACGCGGTCAGCGGGGTGGTCTTCATCCTCCTGGCGCCGGTGGCCTGGCCCTTCGCCCTGCTCCTGGCCCTCACCAGCACCGTCGGCGGACGAATCGGCGCGGCCCTCGCCCAGCGGGTTCCTGACCGGCCCCTGCGCATCGCCGTGGGCATTTTCGGACTACTCGTCGCGGCTCGCCTGGGGCTGGCCGGGAGGGTCTTCTGACGGGAAGCCGGCTCCGCCGGAGGCCCGGCTGGAGGTTTCAACGCGCGGGGAGTGAGGCACAATAGCGGCGAGTTCAAGGAGGATCCCGCCCATGTACGACCCCAACCGTCCCGTCGTCGCCGCCACCGGTAGCAGGCCGGGGGAGGTCACACGGCGCGACAGCTCACTCCTCGACCGCGTGCTGGGCTGGCTGGCGGTCTCGCTGGTGCTTACGGCCGGCGGTGTTTACGGGTGGCTGGCGGTGGGGTTGCAGTTGCCCTGGTTCCTCGCCTTCATCCTGATGATCGGCCTCATCTTCGGCATCCAGGCCGCCGTCCGCGCTGGCAACACGGCGCTGG
Organism: Candidatus Dormibacteria bacterium; assembly: GCA_046262515.1. GTDB lineage: Bacteria > Chloroflexota > Dormibacteria > DASZGP01 > DASZGP01 > JAXDLW01. The sequence goes on from JBHEMP010000025.1 coordinate 4,537, forward strand.
GTGCGGCCATGTTCGCGGCCTTCTCGGTCGCCGAGGGCATGCTGATTGCGCCGGTGGTGGCCCTCTACCTGCGTTCCGACCCCGCCGCCGTTGGCAACGCCGTTCTTGGTACCGCGGGCATCTTCGTTATCTGTGCCGGCATCGTGTGGATCAGCAACCGCAGCTTCGCGGCGTGGGGTAAATGGCTACTGGGTGCCCTGGTCGTCGGGATCCTGCTGGCCGTGGTCTCAATCTTCTTCCCCGCCGCCGTTCCCCAGTTGTTCCTCGACGCTTTCCTCGGGGCGATCTTCATCGCGCTCACGATCTTCGACTTCTGGAGGGTCAAGGCTGCCCGCCCCGGTGACGACAGCGCCCTGCTTATCGCCCTCTCCCTCTACCTCGATTTCATTAACCTGTTCCTGATCCTGCTCCGGCTCTTCGGCCGCCGGGATTGAGCCCCGACGGAGGCGCGCCCCACCCGCGCCGCAACAAGCGTTACGGGTGGCTGCCCGACCTCCCGGACCAGCGGGACCTTCTCTACGCGGCGCCCGGTCATGTCCTGGTCGACCTGCCGCCCAGCGTCGATCTCCGCCCGCAGTGCCCGCCGGTGTATGACCAGGGCGACCTGGGCAGTTGCACCGCCCAGGCGATAGCCGGGGCCATCGAGTTTGACCTTCTCCGCCAGCACCTGCCGGCGTTCACCCCGTCGCGGCTGTTCATCTACTACAACGAGCGGGTCATCGAGCACTGCGTCGAGGCCGACCACGGCGCCATGCCCAGGGATGGGATCAAGGTGGTGGCATCCATCGGCGCGCCGCCGGAGGCCGACTGGCCGTACGAGGTCGAGCGCTTTGCGGATCGGCCCCCGGGGCAGGCGTACGAAGAGGCGCTCCAGCACCGGGTGTCGCGGTATGAGCGGCTGCCGCGCGACCTCGACCACATGCTGGGTTGCCTGGCGTCGGGGTTCCCGTTCGTCTTCGGCTTCGCGGTCTACGAGGCCTTTGAGGGCCCGGAGGTCCGTGACACAGGCCGGTTGGACCTGCCGGCGGCGGGGGAGAGGCTGATCGGCGGGCACGCCGTGCTGGTGGTCGGCTACGACGCTGCCGACCGGCGTTTCATGGTCCGGAACTCGTGGGGGCCCGGCTTCGGTATGGAGGGGTACTTCACGATCCCCTTCGACTACCTGCTCGAGCGCCGCCTCTCCGCGGACTTCTGGACCATTCGCCTGGTTCGCTGAGCGAAAGCAGGCCGTGGTGACGCCGCTAAGGCCTCAGGCGGATCGCAGAAGCGGAAGGGTGGTGTAGGACGCGGGGATGACGGTGTCCGCCGGGACCCGGAGCCAACCTTCGAGCATCGTGGCGTAGACCTGGCGGAAGTCGGTCTGGAAGGGGAGGTTCCCGTTCTTGTCCAGGTTGCCGAGCGCGGGTGGATCTCCGTACACGCCGCCTTTGACGGCATCACCGGCGATGAAGAGCGGCGCCGCGGTCCCGTGGTCAGTGCCGCCGCTGGCGTTCTCCTGGGGCCGGCGGCCGAACTCCGACCAGGTCATCAGGGCCACGTCTTTGCTCTTCCCGTGCGCCTCGAGGTCGCCCAGGAATGCCTGGATGCCGCTCGCCAGCAGCGCCAGCAGCCGGTCGTGGGCCTGCTCCTGCTGGCGGTGTGTGTCGAATCCCCCAAGAGTGATGTAGCCGACCCGCATGCCGAGGTCCTGGACGATCGCCTCGGCGAGGACCTGCAGGCCATTTCCGAAGGGGCCGCCCGGGTATTTGGCCATCGCCTGGTAGCCGGTCCCCGCGCTTCGCAGCAGCCGGGAGGCCTGCATGGTGTTGGCCTCTGTCTGGTGCAGTAGCGCCGCGTAGGGGGCTGACTCGGGGTAGGCACGGTAGACCTTCTCCAGGGCGGCCGCCCGCAGGGCCGACTCCGCCGTCGAGGAACCGCCGCCCTCGAGGCTGAAGCTGCGGGGGTCGCTGAAGGTCGCTACCGGCGCCGACAGGGCGCGCAGCGCTGCGCTCTGGGCCGTTCCCACCTGCATGCCGGCAAGGGGGTGACCATCCTTGTCGACCAGGCCGCTGAGGTATTTGCCGAGCCACCCCTCACGCCCCTCCAGGTTCATCGTCTCCCAGATATCCATGGACTGGAAATGGGAGAGACTCGGGTTGGGGTAGCCGACGTTCTGGACCACCGCAAGGTTCCCGGCATCCCAGAGGCTCTTGAGGGGAGCCAGCGCGCCGTGAGCGCCCACCTGGTCGTTGAGCCGGAAGGCGAGTTGGGCCTCCGTCTGCTTCAGGGTTGGTCGCAGGCTCGCCAGATGGGGATCGGCAAAAGGGATGACGGTGTCGAGCCCATCGTTGCCGCCGGCAAGCTGAATCACAACCAGGACCTTGCCACTGTCGACGAAGGCGGCCCTTGCCGCGCCTGGCTGTCCCGCCGCCTCGACGGCCCGGCTGAATATCGAGGGCATGGCCATGCCCACGGAGACCACGGTGAAGCCGCCCTTCATAAAGGCGCGGCGGCTCACCCCGCCGCCACCGCCGGATCGCGCGGCAACGGCACAGGCCCGGCAGGTCTGGTCGGGGGAACCTCTGCGCTTCATGCCAGTTGGTACTCGGGGCTCGCCGTGACCAAAAAGAAGAGGTCCCCGCGCGCGCTCCCGGAGGCCCGCAGGTGGTCCGCGATGACGGCGCGCGCGCCGGCGCTGAGGTTCCCATCGGCTAAAAGGCGGACCGCACTGTCGAGGTCGCTGAGCGAGGCGGAAGTCGTGGGTGTTGCTGATAGGGCCAGCAGCCAGCGGGCCCTCGCCATCCAACCGCCCGTGCCGAGCCAGTCGGCGCCGCCGGGCCACCCGGCGACATTGGGCGGGTCGAAAAGCCCCTGGCCCATGGCCTCCATCGCGTTGGAGGCATTGACGTCAAGGCTCAGCTTCAGTTGCCTCGACACCCCCGCGACCAGCTCGACCGGCGACTTGACCAGCGCCCTGTATGCCTCCGGCGAATGGAACGAAGGGCTGTTCAGGAGCGCGGACATCATGGCGCGCACGTCGTGTCCCGACCTCTGGTATGCGTCGACCAGTGGCTGGATGTCCCGGTCGCTGGGGCTGGGGAAGGCGAAGAACTCCCACATCCGAGTGGCCAGGTGGCGGGGCGTGGCCGGCTGCGCAAGGATGATGTCGATGGCCTCCTCGAGGCCGAAGTTGCCGGTCCGGCCGAGGAATGTCTTGCTCCCGCCGTCGTGTGCCCTGGCCCGGAACTCGACCGTTCCTCCAGGCCCCACGTACCAGCCTGTGAGCGCGCGCGCCAGCTCGCGGACATCGGTTTCGCTGTAGTGGCCGACGCCCATGGTGAAGAGCTCCATCAACTCCCGGGCGTAGTTCTCGTTGGGGTGCGCCTTGCTGGAACCGGTTCCATCCAGCCACTTGAGCATGGCGCCGTCCTTGCTGATGCCGATCAGCAGATCGCGGATGTTGCCCAGCGCGTGCGCCCGCAGGAATTCGTTCTGGGTGGTCATGAGGACGTGGTCCTTGCCCACCTTGCGGTACGAGCTGGTCAGAAGCGAATGCCAGAAGAGGGTCATCTTCTCGACCAGCGGCCGCCGGGTCACGGCCATCCGCACCAGCCACCAGCGCCGCAGTTGCTCGATTTTGGTGAGGTCGAAGTTGTCGGCCCGCAGCCGTTGCTCCAGGGCCGAGTCGTCCACGCGTTCGGGATGAAGCAGGGTATCGATGGTGGCGGGAAGACCGGCGTGCAGGGCGACGTCCACCTCCGGCCCGGAGGGCGCGAACCCGGCACGCCGCAGCAGGTGCGCGGCCTGGGCCCGTGGAGCGAGAGGCCCGGCAGTGCCGCCCGGCCGAAGCAGGCCCGTGCCGACGGCCGCGGCGACGCCGGCGATGCCGATTCCTCCGCCCACCACAGCGCGCCGCGAGGGGCGGTAAGTGGACCGAACAGGTGGGGTGATGAGGAGGTTGTCGGACATCTCCGGCCACCGTAAGTCGGTGAACGCGCCGGCACTTTAGAGGTTTCTGAGAGGTCACAGCTTCGCACACCTTCCACAGGTGGCTGTGGAGAACTCGGTGCCGAACTTGTCACGTCATCGTCGTACACCAGCGCCGTAGCGCAGTTGCCGCGGGGCGGCCATGAGGACTACATTTCCGTACGTTGGCAACCATGGTCGGGCGCGCGCGGGGTTCCCTGTTCGGGCTCGGAGAATTCGCTCTCATGCTGCGGGCAGTGGTGGTCGGGTGTTTCAGCCGACCCTTCTACTTCGACGAGTTTCTCGATCAGTCGAAGTTCATCCTCACCGCCTGTTTTGTGCCCCTGCTGCTGACCGGGGTCGGGTGGGGGACGATCGTCTCCCTGCAGGCCGGTCACTTCTTCAAGGTGACGTCCGCCGGGCACCGCCTCGGCGGCTTCTCGGTGATGGCGTCGATACGTGAGTTCGCTCCAACAGCCACGGCGTTGATGGTGGCCGCGGTTGCCGGCACCGCCATCACCGCGGACCTGGGTGCCAGGCAGGTCAGGCAGGAACTGGAGGCCCTCTCGGTCATGGGCATGTCCAACATCCAGTTCATCGTGGTGCCGCGCTTCCTGGCGATGATGCTGATGACCGCTCTCTACAACATCCCAATGGTGGCTTTCTGCGTGGCGACCGGCTTCGCCGTGGCGGTGTTCCTGGTGGGCGTGAACCCCGGCGCCTTTCTGTCCACCTTCAGCACCCAGGGGACCCTCCTCGACCTCTATGGAGGTGAACTCAAGTGCATCCTCTTTGGCGCCATCGTGAGCGCGGTGTCCTGCTACAAGGGCATCACCGCACGAGGCGGCGCCGAGGGCGTGGCCAAAGCGGTGCACTCATCGGTGGTGATCAACTTCCTCGCCATCCTGGCCTTCAACTACGTTTACACCGCCACCGTGCTGGCTGCCTCGCACCAGCTGAACGTGGTCAAGTGACCACCTCCTGATGGCCACCGCAGCCAAGCCGAAGACAACCGGCCGAAGCATCGGCGATTCGGCCCTTTTGGGGCCGTTTACAACGGTTGGAAAGATCCTCACCTTCGGCGGGGGAGTGCTGGCCCAGACCCCTCTCATGCTGGCCCGCTACATGGGGGAGGTCTGGTGGTACGCGGCGTTCCTGGCCATCGGCTCCACCCCGGTCATCCTGACCCTGGTGGCGTTCACCGGCCTGCAGTGCAGCGTCGAGGCCTACTACTCGCTTTCGCAGATCGGCGCCCAGGGCCTGGTCGGGGTCTTCAACGCTCTCTGCGACATGCGCGAGATCACCCCCCTCTTCTTCGGCTTCGCGTTGGGCGCCAAGATCGGCTGCGGCCTGGTGGCGGAGCTGGGGACGATGCGGGTCAACGAGGAGATCGACGCCCTGGACGTGATGGGTATGCCGACGGTCCGCTACGTGGTCACAAGCCGGGTGATCGCCGCCCTGCTGATCATGCCGTTCATGTACTTCCTGGCCCTGGCCTCTGCCTTCACCGCCAGCTGGCTGGTGCAGAAATTCCAGATCGGGCTGATCTCAGACGGCGCCTACTTCGATTACTTCTGGCGATTCCTGAACATCAAGGACCTGGTCTTCTCTATGATCAAGGCCGTCCTCTTCGCCTTCCTGATCATCCTGGTTGCCATCTACTACGGCTTCCACGTGACCGGTGGGGCGGTTGGGATCGGCAAGGCGGTGGCCAAGACCATGGCGGTCAGCCTGGTCATGACGGTGCTCGTGAACGCGTTTCTGACGCAGCTCTTCTGGGGAATCGACGCCAACCTGCCCATCCCGGGCGGGTGACCGGCAAAGATGACCGGCAAAGATGACCGGAAGGAACAGCCGCACACTCACGTTGTATTAGATATGAGGGAACAGGTTTAGATGGCCAAGACCAAGGCGAAGTCGAGGACCACCGTGACCCCCGTCGTGGACGACGAGGGTCATCCATCGGTACGCGCCGAATCGGGCTACAAGCCCAAGAACGTCGACACCCCGACCAAGGACAAGAAGATGGCCATCGAGTGCAAGGACCTCAAGAAGTATTTCGGCAAGCAGCGGGTCCTGGACGGGGTGACCTTCGGCGTTCCTGAGGGCGAGATCACCATGATCATGGGACCGTCTGGTACGGGTAAGTCCGTGTTCCTTCGCCACGTCGTTGGGCTGATGTTCCCGGACTCCGGCGACATCTGGGTTGACGGCAACAGCGTTCCGGCCCTGAGCAACGAGAAGCTTCTGGAGTTGCGCCAGAACGTCGGCATGCTCTTCCAGGATGGCGCGTTGTTCAGTTCCATGAATCTCTTCGACAACGTGGCCTTCCCGCTGCGGCAGCACACCCACAAGACCGAGAAGGAGATCCACGACATCGTCTATGACCGCCTCAAGGAGGTGGGCCTCGCCGGCGCCGACAAGAAGCTCCCCAACGAGCTCTCCGGCGGGATGCGCAAGCGAGCGGGCTTTGCCCGCGCCCTGGTGATGCAGCCGAAGATCCTGCTCTTCGACGAGCCCGACTCGGGCCTGGACCCGGTGCGGACGGCGCTGCTCTCGGAGTTGATCCGGGAGATCAGCGACAAGTACCACTGCACCTCGGTGATCATCAGCCACGACGTGAACCACGTCCGCACGGTCGCCGACAACCTCGCCGTGCTGTATGCCGGCAAGTGCGTGGCCTTCGGCTCCCAGAAGGAGATCAAGGCCAACCCCGACCCGTTCATCCAACAGTTCCTGGTCGGCGCCGCACAGGGCCCGCTGGGCATGGACTGACGGGGGGAAGTGCCGGCAGTTTGACGAACTTCGCGCGGGGGACAGGACGCGGGTCGGGGGATCCGTCGATCTTCGGGGGCCGGCAGGCCTCCGTTGCTCTTGGACTTGCCGTCCTCATTGCGATGGTCACCATGGCCGTAGGCGCCGTGGCGGCGAGCCTGGGCAGTGGTTCGACGAACTACGAGGTCCGGATCCACTTCACCACCGGTAACGGGATCATCGAGGGCAGCGACGTGTTCTTCGGCGGCGTCAAGGTGGGCACCGTCAAGACCCTGGAACTGGATCGCGACGGCAAGGCCATAACCATGACTGTGAGCATCGGCAAGGCATACGCGCCCATCCACCAAGGCGCCACGGCGGCGATCCGGCCGAAATCACTGCTGGGCGAGAAGTACGTGGCGATGACGGTCGGCGACCCCGGCAAGCCGGCGTATCCCGCCGGGGCGCGGTTGCCGGACTCCGTGACCAGCGTCAATGTCGAGCTGGACGAGATCATCAACATCTTCGACGCTCCGACGCGCAAGCAATTGCAGGTCCTCATCGACCAGCTCGGGCTCGGCGTCGCCGGCCAGGGCCGCAACACCAACGAGACCTTCCAGAGCGGGACCCAGGACCTCAGTCAGCTGGCCAAAGTGACGGACACGCTGCAGGCTCGCGACGCCGAGCTGAAGCGCATCATCGAGTCGCTGACCCGCCTCACCGCGACCCTCTCCAGCGACCAGCAGCGCCAGACCTACGTCGACCTGCTGAAGCACTCGGACCAGGTCCTGAAGACCCTCAAGGATGAGGACGCCAACGTGGCGCAGGGGATCGACCGAATGAATTCCCTGTTCGGCACCTTCGACGCCGGGCTGAGCGGCCGGCAGCAGGACCTGAATGGCGTTTTCCACGCGCTTCCGGAGACGGTGACCGACCTTGACAACCTCAGCATCAACCTCGCTCGCAACGGGCATATCGGCTACCCGGTGCTGCAGCGCAGCATCCCCGGCATCCTCACCGGCCCTGTGATCTTCGGTTCCCAGAGTTCCTCGCCCTCCAAGCAGTTCACCGACAACATCTGGACCCGGGTCATGACCGCGGTGGGGTGCTTCTACGTCAACGGGCGCAGCAAGGACCCCGCCACCGGTTTCTACGCCGACAATGGCGCCCCCATCGGGACCGCACGCGGCAAGGGAGCCGTCAACGACTACACGTTCGCGAGCACCCCGGGGATGCCGGCGGCCTGCGACAGCAATGCCTCCATGCTCCTGGGCGTCCCGGGCACCGTGTGTACGCTCCCAGCGAACCCTGTGACCACCGCAGTCTGCCAGGCCGCCGGCCTCTCCACGCCGCCTGGTCCTGCAGCGGCATCGTCGAAGGCCGCGCCCGGAGCCGCCGCCGGATCATCCAGCCAGGGCGGCACCCAGGCGACGCCCCTGCCTCCTGGCGCCGACCAGGCACAACAGGACCTTCTGAGGTACCTGCTGCAGTGAGAAGCCGCTGGAACTGGGTCATTGTCGCGGTCTACGTGGCGCTGTCGAGCTCGATTCTCAGCTTCATGGCGGTGAAGATGGGCGGGCCCTGCCTCAGCGTGCCGTTCACCGCCCCGGCCTGCCGCACCGTCAGTGTCGAGTTCAAGGACGCTAGCGGGCTGCTCCACTCCAACGACCTCCGCCTTGCCGGCATCCAGGTAGGCCAGGTGACCGCCATCAACGCCAAGAAAAACTATGCCGTGGCCACCGTGGAGATCGAGAACCGCTTCATGCCCGTTTACAAGGATGCCCACGCCATCGTCCGCCCCAAGAACCTGCTGGGGGAGACTTACGTCGAGATCGAGCGCGGCACGCCGTCGGCCGGCGAGATCCAGGGCGGTGACACCATCCCGCTGGCCAACACGATCACCCCCGTGCAGGTCGACGAGGTGCTGAACGCGCTCGACCCCAACACCCGCCAGAAGCTCGGCATCGTGATCAACGCGCTGGGTGAAGCCAGCGCCGCGAGGGGGAAGGACCTCAACCTCTCGACGCAGGACTTCAGGCGGATCACCGCCGCCCTGGCCACGACCAGCACCACCCTGAACAGTGAGAAGGACAACATCGACGCCCTGATCGTCCAGCTGGACCTGCTGCAGAAGACGGCCGCCGACTACCACGAGGAGCTTGCCCAGGTCCTCAGGGACTGGAGCGACACGAGCCGCACCATGGCCGCGCACTCGCAGAACTTCGCCAACGCCATCGAACACCTGGGCAATGTCCTCGGCGACCTCGACGCCGGCCTCACGCCCAACACCCCGGCCCTGACCGCCGCGGTGGCCCGGCTCCCCGCCACAGCCGACCACGCCAGCGACTTCCTGGGGGTCAGCAGTTCGCTGATGGAGCTCTTCCTCAACCCTGTCAATGGCGGTACGAAGGGCCAGGGCCCGGCCATCGACGACGCCGTCGCCCTCTTCCCCCGGCTGGCCCAGGTGATGATCGGCGTCAACTCCTGCGATGCCCATATCTACGCCAACGGCTATGTCAACGTGCCCGGGGTGACTGAACCTCGGACCTGTCAGAGCCCGCTCAACCCCGACGGCCGGACCGCCGCCAACCCGACCCTGAGCGGTGAGATCTTCACCAACCAGGTGATGGGCAACCCGGCGATGTACGGCAAGGTCCACGCCGACCGCCACCTCTGGCGCGTCATGGACCAGCTGGACGCCAGCGGCGGGGCGAACAACACGGGCAGCACCTCGTGTGGGCTCTTCACCGACCCCGCCGGCAAGCCGACCCCCAACTGCTACCCGGGCACTACCGGCACTGAAAACTACGCGCCGCCCGCGGGCACGGCGAACAGCAGCGCCACCAACGCCGCCCCCAGGGTTGCACCGGCGTCAGGCGGGCGCTCCATCTGGAGCAACATCTGGAACCTGTTCGTGGGGTCTGACAGCAATGCCTAGTACCCGTATCAAGCAGAACGTGACCTACATCCTCATCTTCACGGTGATCTCGCTGTCGGGCCTGCTCTGGCTGGCGATCAACACCGGCCAGCGTTTCGGGCCGCTGCCGCCGGCCTACCGTGTGTCGTTCGAGGTGCGGGACGCCGATGGGCTGGTCAACGGCGACGACGTCCGCATCGCCGGTATTCCAGTGGGCAAGGTGCTGGCGGTTTCGACGGTTGCCCGGGGAGCGATGGTGACGATGGGACTGGACACCAAGTTCAGCCCCATCTACAGCGACGCGACCGTGCTGATCCGGCCCAAGTCACTGCTGGGCGAAAAATACGTGGACATGCAGAAGGGGACTTCCAACGTGGAGGTTGTCGATGGTGGGTCCATCCCGGCGACCCAGGCCGCCAGCCAGGTCGAGGTGGACCAGGTCCTCAACAACTCGGACCCCGAGACCCGCAAAGCGCTGTCGGTGGATCTCCAGAGCCTGGGCCAGGGGCTTGACGGCCGCGGCAAGGACCTCAATGCCACCCTGCCGGAGTTGCAGAGAATCGCCGAACATTTGTCCAACGTGTCGGCGCGGTTCAAGGACCGCAGCGCCCAGATCGACCACATCCTGGTCGACACCGACACCATCCTGTCCACGCTCTCCGATGAGCACGCGCAGCTGGCCCGGCTCCTGCAGACCGCTGACGGCGTGACCACGACCATCGCCGACAACGACCAGCACCTCGCGGGCCTGATCAACAGCGGCTCCAGCACCATCGCCCGCCTCAACGTGGCGTACGCGCTGCAGAACAA
>JBHEMP010000026.1:0-5682 GCA_046262515.1 Candidatus Dormibacteria bacterium
CCGTCCTCGAAGAGTGCTGGCGACCTACCTTCGCTCGCTCCCTGGTCCCCAAATTCACCGCGCTCAGGCGCGACCTTGTCAGCTACCTCGAGTACTACAACTGGGACCGCGGCCACACCGGCAGACACAACCAGGGCCGCATCCCAGCCACCATCGTTTACGGTTCTAGGAAAACTCGCCCAAGATGACCGTCAACTGTCGCCTCATCTCCCGCGCTGTTCACCCTAACCGACGAGAGGGGTAGAAGGGGTCGCGGCGAAGAAGGGGCCGAGGACCGGAGCGAGCGTACGTGAGGTACGTGAGCGAGGACCAGAGGAGGCCGCCGCAGCGGCCGATCCCCGCCGCCCGCCCCGGCCCCTTAAAGCCCCCGAGACCCTAGTGGATTAGGGAGTGGGTGGCTACAGCTCCCGCAATCAGTATCGCGATTATGTTCACGACCTTGATCATGGGGTTGATCGCCGGACCGGCGGTGTCCTTGTAGGGGTCACCCACGGTGTCGCCAGTGACCGAGGCGGCGTGGGCATCAGTGCCCTTGCCGCCAAAGGCACCGTCTTCAATGAACTTCTTGGCGTTGTCCCAGGCGCCGCCGCCGTTGGTCATCTGGATGGCCACGAACACCCCGACGACGATAGACCCGACCAGCATGCCACCGAGGGCACGTGGCCCGAGGATGAACCCGACCGCGATGGGCGCCAGGACCGGGATCAGCCCGGGGATGATCATCTCTTTCTGGGCGGCGCCGGTTACCAGGGCAACGGCGCGGCCGTACTCCGGCTTCTGGGTGCCGAGCATGATGCCGGGGAACTCCTTGAACTGGCGGCGGACCTCGTTGACCACCATGCCGGCGGCACGGCCCACCGCGAGCATGCAGAAGCTCGCGAAGAGCACCGGCAGGATGCCGCCGATGAACAGCCCGACGATGACCTGGGGATCCGAGAGGTCGAAGCGGAAGGCATGGGCGGCGTCAAGGTGAAGCGCGTCGTTGAGCTCCTGGGTGTAGGAGCCGAAGAGGACCAGCGCCGCAAGCGCGGCCGAGCCGATGGCGTAACCCTTGGTGACGGCCTTGGTGGTGTTGCCGACCGAGTCCAGGGGATCGGTGACCGCCCGGACCTTCTCGTCCATCTCGGCCATCTCGGCGATGCCGCCGGCGTTGTCGGTGATCGGGCCGTAGGAGTCGATGGCGACGATGATCCCGGTCATCGACAGCATCGACATGGCGGCGATCGCGATGTAGTAGAGCGACTGCCCGCCGCCGCCGCCCAGGGAGGCGGCAATGATGATGCCCGCCGCGATCACCGCGACCGGGATGGCGGTCGACTGCATGCCCACCGCGAGCCCGGCGATGATATTGGTCGCGTGGCCGGTGGTCGAGGCCTCGGCGATGCGCTTGACCGGCTTGTACTGCGCGCTGGTGTAGTAGTCGGTGATGTAGACCAGCAGCCCCGTGATGGCGATGCCGATCACCGCGGCGAAGAACAGCCGGGTGGTGTCAACGCCCTTGGCCTTGCCCATGTAAGCCTGTGTGACCACGAAGAAGCCCGCCAGCGCCAGGATCGAGGCGACCCCTAGGCCCTTATAGAGGGCGTTCATGATGTTCTCGCTCCTGCCCAGCTTGACGAAGAAGCTGCCGATGACTGAAGCGATGATGGAAATGCCGCCAAGCAACAGCGGGAAGACCACGAACTCGATCCGCCCCGGGAACACCAGGGCACCGAGCAGCATCGCGGCCACGGAGGTGACGGCATATGTCTCGAAGAGGTCGGCGGCCATGCCGGCGCAGTCGCCGACGTTGTCGCCCACGTTGTCAGCGATGACCGCCGGGTTGCGCGGGTCGTCCTCGGGGATGCCGGCCTCGACTTTGCCTACGAGGTCGGCGCCCACGTCAGCCGCCTTGGTGTAGATGCCGCCGCCGAGGCGCGCGAAGACCGAGACCAGCGAAGCGCCAAAGCCCAGCCCCACCAGCGCCTTCGGGTCCTTGAAGACCACGTAGCTGAGGGTGACGCCAAGAAGTCCGAGCCCGACCACGAATAGCCCGGTGACGGCGCCGCCCCTGAAGGCCATGGCGAGCGCCGCCGCCAGCCCGTTATTGGCGGCCTGAGCGACGCGCACGTTGGCGCGTACCGAAACGTTCATGCCGACGTACCCGGCGGCGGCGGAGCACAGAGCGCCGACCAGGAAGAGGATCGCCGTGGCCGGGCGGGGCTCGGCAAAGACCAGCAGGAGCACAAAGATGACGGCCCCGACGGCCGCGATGATCGTGTACTGGCGGTTCAGGTAGGCCGAGGCGCCCTCCTGGATGTAACCGGCGATCTCTCGCATACGCTCGGTCCCAGCGTCCCGACCGACGATGTAGAAGGCCAGGTATGCGCCGTAGCCGATGGCGACGAGCGCGGCAAGGACTACGAGGGCGAGTTCAGTCGTCATCCAGTCTCCCGTTTTCTAAAAGCGGGGCGGCCAATCTGCCACCAGCCGCGCGTGCAGGGCTAAAGCTTGCCGTTGCCACGGCGCGGGGAGTTTAGCAAAAGCGCGGCTCAGGGCGACGTTGAGGGGGCTGGGGCGGGACTCGGCGCAGGCACGGGCGGCCGGTCGACCAGCGCCAGCAGCTGGCCGTCCACGGTTGTGGTGGCAACAGTCAGGATATTCTGAGAGTCCTGGCGACGCAGGAAGTAGCTGGCCCCATCGGTGCTCTTGCCGCCTACCAGGACCGTCACCTGGCGCCCGCTGGTCGACCTGATGTCGAGCTCCCCGCCGGTTGGCTTGTCGACGCCATACGCCGGCAGACCCTCGGGAGCGCCGTAGACCACGTGCACGGGGCGAAGCTCGGTGAGCGCCTGGATGTACTGCAGGCTCAATGACTGGTCCGCCGGGTTGACCGGGCAATCCGATTGACCATCGGGGCACACCGAGTACGTCCACGCGGTTCCCTGGCGAGCGAGGGTGAGCACTTTGCCGCGAGCGTGGATCACCACCTGCTGCACCTGGCTGGCGCCAAGTCCAACCACCGGGCTGGGTTGCGGCGACGGCGTCACGACGGGCGGGCGACCATTCTTGTCGGCGAAGAAATAGATCGCCGCGGCCAGCAGGAAGACGGCCGCGGCGATGTAGAGCCCCCGGTTCTGCCTCACGTGGCCGTCAGCGACGGCGCAGGTACGCGTTCACGCCCAGCCCCAGCAGGAGCAGGGGCAGGATAACGGGGTACCCGAGGGTCACAAGCGACTTCTGCGCCTCTGAGAGGAAGACGCTGGAGTTGGCTGTCGCGCGCGGCGGGATGTTGATGATCTTGTCCTGCCCGGCGAGCCAGTTGACGGCATTGATCATCAGCGGCTGGTTACCAGGTGGCACCTGCTGACCGAGCTGTAGCGCATCACTGCCGAGCGTCGGCGCCGCCAGCAGGATGGCCCGCAGGGGCCGGGTGCCGGCCTTGGCCCCGGTCTGCTCCAGGCTGACCATGATGTTGAAGGGTCCCTTCTTGTCCCCCGACTGGCAGGTCCCGGCGGTGTTGCTCAGGTCGACGCGCTCACAGGCGTCGCCACCGCTGGTGACCACGTTGGTGGCGTTGTAACCCGCAGCCGGCTTGCCGTCCACCGATGTCGTTCCCAGCAGGATGGTGGGCAGGGTGTTGAGGCCGCGGCTGACCACGCCTTCGCCGTACTTCTGGATCTCGAGAATGCCGGGCTGTGCGCTGCGCAGCTGCAGTTCCTGGTCAAGGACGATGCCGCCGCCAAAGGTGACCCCGAATCGCTTGGTGAGGTTCCCGGCGTTGCTCTTGCTGAATGGCGAGACCGCCAGGAGGATGTGTCCCCCGCGGTCCATGTAGCCATTAATGGCCGCGATCTCGGCGTCGTTGAGGTTGCCGCGGGGATCCAGGATGATGACCTCGTCCGCGTCAGCCGGCACCTGGGCAGTGGCCACGGTGCTGGGGCTGGGCGATGCCGAGGGAGCGGCAGCCGGTGCCGGCGAGGCCGAGTCGCTGGGGGCGGGGGTCACATCCGCTGCCGGTGGGCTGGCGCCGGTGTCCGCGGGTGCAGGGGTGGCGCCCGAGGTGTCCGCCGGCGCCGGCGTTGGGCTGAGGGCGGGGGCGCCCGGGGGAAGGTTGCCGGTTCCGCCTCCGCCGGAGGCGAGGTTCAGGGCGGCGACGGTAATCCCCTGCTTGGCCAGCGCGGCCGCCAGCACCGTCACCGATGCGCCCGTCTGTGACTGCGCCTTGATGTCCGGTTCACCATGGCCCGTCAGGAAGTAGGCTTTCGGCGCCTTGCCGGTGGAGAGACGGAGCAACGCAGTGTCAAACCCCTGCTCGGTCATGTCGGTGGTGATCTGGCTGGGACGACCGTCGGTCTCAAATACCACCGACCCGGCCTGCAGGATCTTCTGCTGCTGGGCCAGCGTGGGGCGGTCAAGGGTCGTATAGCTGTGGACTGTCAGGTTGCCGTTGAGGGCGCGGTAGCGCTGCAGGAGGTCAAAGGCGGTCTGGTTCTCGGCGACGCTGGTCTGGGACCAGATGGTGACGTTCACGCGCCGGTCAAGCCGGCGGACGATCTGTTCGGTCTGGGGCGCCAGGCTGTTGACGTGGTTCTTGCTGAGGTCGAGCTGCTTGTCTCCGAGCTTGTCGCGGACCACGACGTTGAGGAGCAGCACGGCCCCAAGGACCAGGAGCACCTGCACCAGCGCGCGGGCGCCCGCCTGCACCTGTCCCCTACCCAGCAGGCCGCGCACGACCTCCGGCTCAAAGAAGCCATAGACCACGACCAGGAGCAGTCCCCAGATCGTGGCGGGAAGACCGGGACCGCTGAAGCCGAAGAGCAGTACCAGGGAAAGACCCACGACGATGAACAGAGAGCCGAGGACCAGGATCGCTCGTGCCGCCCACCTCGACGAGAGGCCCCCGAAGCCGGCCGGCTTCTCTACCGCCACTTGCGCGCCCCGAGGATGACCGTGGCGAGGAAGATGGGCACAAAGATCAGGCTGAGGGCATACACCACGTCCGGGGCGGTGATGAGGCCGCGGGCGAAGTTGTCAGCGTGCGAGCGCGGTCCGACGCTGGCGAAGAAGTCACTCAGCGGGGGTTGGGCCAGGCTGGCGGCGGCGTCGATGACCAACAGGACCAGGAGCAGGACGATGCCGACGAACGCAGCGATGATCTGGTTGCCCGTGAGCGCTGAGGCGAAGAGCCCGATCGACATGTATCCGCCCAGCAGCAGGATCATTCCCAGGTAGCCCGCGAGCAGGGTGGCCGTGTCGATGTTGCCGATGCTGAGGAACAGGAACCTGTGCTTGTCGACCGCGCTGAACACCAGGACCAGCACCTGGATCAAGGTCGTGGCGAGCATCGCGGCGAGCATCACCAGCGCCGCCAGGTACTTTCCCAGCACCAACTGCAAGTCGGTGACCGGCTGCGTCAGCAGGAGCTCGATGGTTCCCTCCTGCTTCTCCTGGGCGATAAGGCGCATGGTCAGCAGTGGCGTGAGCAGGATCATCAGGAAGAGCAGGATGCTGAACGAATTGCGCAGCAGGGCCGTCTGGTCGGCGCTGGCGTTTGGGCCACCGATGGTGAACGCGAATAGCAGCCCGGTGGCCAGGATGAAAAGGGCCGTGACGACATAGAAGAGCGGGGACGCGAAGTAGACCTTGATCTCCTTGCGGGCGATGGCCAGGGTGGTATTCATTCGGTCTCCCCAGGGTGGA